>NZ_JYNP01000015.1 GCF_000934755.1 Desulfonatronovibrio magnus | reverse complement strand
TATTTGTTGAATGTAAATCACAACCAGCATACAATTTCATAAGGCACCTCCCATATTAGAGTTGTTGATTGCCTCTTTGTATAGCCGGTTTTTGTTTGCCAAGCTATACTTGGGAGGTGCCTTTTAAATGGTTATCAGGGTAAAAAGACTCACTCAAGACGCCCAGTTAAACCCTGCTGCGCAGGAACGCTTTCAGCGTTGTTTAACCGGGCAGGCAAAGGGCGCAAAGGAAGAAAGAAGTTTTTTCATTTGCCGGGGAACCCAGTTAAACCCGTCTGCGACGGAGACTACGTCTGTTTAACAAGGCATGCGGCAAATGAAAAGGCAGCCTTTTTGAAAACCGATACCCGGTTTTCAAAAATATATGTTCCTTATTGTCTTTAACTTTGAGGCCTTTGCGGTTTAAGTTTTCTTGTTTTTTATGACAGAGTTTCAAGATTAAGTTACTAAACAAGGAGGGTTATTAATGGCAGAGCCAGTATTTTCTGCTGATCAGGTTAATTACCTCAAAGAGCAGATGCCACTGTGGCTTGCTGAGCAAAGTATTGGCAAACCGCCCGCAGTATATGAGATAGAACTACGGGAGCGCATGATCAGAGTTGAAGAAGAGCTTAAGTATCAGCGTGAAATGATTCGTTCTATCCTTACTCAGATGGAAAAACGCTTTGAGCAGTCTGACAAGCGTTATGAAGAGTTGCGTCTGGACATGAATGCCCGTTTTGAACAGGTTGACAAGCGCTTCGAGCAGGTTGATAAGCGATTTGAGCAGGTAGACAGGCGTTTTGTGGAAATGCGAGAGGACATGAGTGCCCGCTTTGAGCAGGTAGACAAGCGTTTTGAAGAAATGCGCATGGATATGAATGCCCGCTTTGAGCAGGTTGATAAGCGTTTTGAAGCTTTGACCAGCAGGATTGATCGCTTTATGATCTGGTCTTTTGGAACGTCCTTGACCATGGCTGCCATAATTATTGGCGTTCTTAAGTACACATAAGTTAGTTGCATACAGTTCCAGTCCTGTAGCAAAAAATGAGAAAAACTATTTTACTTTGACAAAAGCAATAGGCCAATGTCATATATCTTCAGCCTTCAGCCTTCAGCCTTCAGCCTTCAGCCTTCAGCCTTCAGCCTTCAGCCTTCAGCCTTCAGCCTTCAGCCTGAAAAGCATAGTGATCCCCACGACTTAACGATCCTTGCTGCAGTTGGGCTGTGGAACAGCCAGCATTAGACTCAACACTCAACAGCTGTAAGTCACTCATCATCAATCTTAAGTGCTTTGAATGCAGACTCCTTAGAAGAAAAAATGGTAAAAAACTTATCAAGTTTAGTGATTTTGAAGATGTCCTGAATTCCTTCTGCAATATTGCACAAAACCAGGGTCTGTTCATTGTCCTTGGTTTTGTAGGCTGAGATAATTGATCCCAGACCTGTGCTGTCAATAAAACTGACATCTCGCATATCAAGAACAATCAGACTGATCCCGGAATTGATAATTTCCTGCATTTTTCTCTTAAATTCGGCAGCAACACTGGCATCTACCGATTTTCTTCGCGGGATTACTACAACATGATTAATACCTTTCTGCACTTCAACTTCCATTGTTATCTCCTTGATAATTGCCAGACAGATAAAATTTCCATTTAGAATCCATCTCTGTTAAAAAAAACCTCACGATGTTCAAAGAAATACCTCAACATTAGCCCGGCCTGCCACTGGGTATGGTCTGAGGCATTGTTGATTCCGGCCATGCCTCCCAGGGCCAGGTTGTTGGAAATGAGTTTCATGCCCTGTATGTCAACAGCCACTGCCAGACCTGATTTTTTCCGGCTGGAATATTTCCCCTGAAAGTCATTGAGCGCAGCAGTATTTATTCCTGTTGCCGAGCTGCTGGAAATGTTCCGGTAGTGCGGTGCGCCGGCGTTCATATAGTTCATCCAGCCCAGGCTGGCATTAATATCAAACCAGTAATCTCTGCAGCGTGGAGACAGGAAGCGGACAAAAGGTCCCAAAATGAAAAAATGATCTGGGCTGAAGTATCCTCCATGGCCAAAGGTATAAAAATTCTGATTATTTTGGAAATGAAATGCTGTCAGAAACAGTCCGCTGGACAACTCCAGTCCATTGAAGTCTTTGGTTCGACCAACACTTATATTTCCGCCGATGCGGTGATTGTCAGCGACATTTCTGCCCCAGTAATAGTCATATTCTGCTTCCACAGCCAGCCAGTATGGTCCTTTCAAATCAATATTTTTTCCTGCCTGGACTCCGCTGTGCATAACTCTGCCCCATTTTTTTCTGCTGTACGGATCTTTCTGTCCTATGGTAGAAAGCAGGGAATCGGTAACTGAAGACTGACGCAGTTCTAAGGACCAGTCATCAGACTTGCTTAGATTTAAGCGAAAAACAGGCATGGGACTGACAGGACCACCCATAGGGGTCATGCCCAGCATGGCCTCAAAATTGTACCTGCCTTCTCGCTGGTACTGGATCTCAGGAGAAATAACCCAGGTTTTGTCAACAGGAGTCTGATGGCGTCTGTTCTGATCAAGAAACCTGTAATACGAACCAATATATGCATCCTGGTCAGGCTTGCCGCTGTTGAGCAGTTGCGGGGTGGCGCGAAGGGTCCACTTGCCTCCCCGGGACACAGGTCTGTTGTATTCCATGGGCACGCTGAGAGCCTGAAGTCTGGATTTGCCCCTGTCTCCAGAGACATTGCGGTATCGGACTGCAATATCCATCCACGGGGTATCACTGTTCATGTAACAGGTGCCCTTGCCGGATTCAGGGTGGGTCTGCGCCGCCAGAATGGGGCTTTCCTGCCTGGCAAAGGCGTCTGCAGCTATAGTGCGTACATCAGGTCCCGGGTGAACAGCCATATCTTGAAGCACATTCCAGAAGTAAGCGCTGTCCTCCAACTCCTGGGCACTGATGAGTAATGCCTGGGCAGTATCCTCAGAAGGACGCTGCTCATGAGATTGTAGAAAAAAGCTGTGCGCAGACTCCGGGTCGCCCGTTTCAAGCAGGCTCCAGCCCAGAAGATCGACATCGCGCGTATCCGGATTGAGCTCAACACATTGTTTAAGATAGGCAACTGCCTGGTGTGCATTACCTGCAGCATATTCCTCATTGCCAAGGATACAGTATAATGAAGCCAGTACAGCCTGGAGTTCCACAGAAAGCTCTTTGTCCCGGGATTCAAGTATCATAAGCGCTTCCCGATGACGGTCCATGGCCTGGAGTGAATAAATTTTTCCTGCCAGAGCATCCTCATCATCTGGAAAAAGAGCTAACTGCTCTGCAAACTTATCCAGGGCCTGTTCATACTGCTGCAGATGAAACAGGGACCAGCTGCGCATGCTCAGGGCTTCATGATCTTCCACGGCAATATCACTGTATCTGTCAAGCCAGAAAAGGGTTTGGGAATATTCCTGCTGAGCAAATAATTCTGCTGCACTGGCACGATAAAACCTGCTCAGTGTGTCCAGGAACAAGGCTGTAGAAGGGGCCTGCTCAATCAGGGTAATGGCCTCTTTAATTCTCCCCTGACGCTCCAGAAGAGCAACAAGGCCTTCCAGAGCTGATTTGTCGGCCGGGTTGTTGCGAAGAACATGGCGGAAAAGATCCTCAGCACAGACATCATCTCCAGCCTCAAAACAGTTCCAGGCCATGGTTAGACGCAATGCATCTTCTTCCGGAGCATGGCGAAGGATCTGTCTTGCCAGCATGGCGAACTCAGGATCATCCGGGGAAATGCCTGCTATCATGCTGCGCAGCAATTGCAGTTCCAGGCGGGACAACTCTGCCAGGGCTTCGTTTCGCCCCTGCATCTCAGTGCGCTGCCTGGCAATTTCTCGCTGAGCCTGTTCAAAAGGAAGGTTCAGAATGACGCTTTGAAGAAGCGGAATATACAGGCCCTGTTCCCGGCCTTCCAGGGAGCAGCTGAGCAGCTGACGATCTATTTCCAGCGCCTGTCTCCTGGCTCTTAGACTATGCAATGCCTGAGAAACTTGAAAAAATGCATAGGGCTCCATGCATTGATTCAATCGTGAACGGTACCTGTCAATAAAGCTTTGCAACTCTTCAGGACTGCGAGAATGCAGCGCATCTGCCAGGTCCTGCTCAAAACGGATCTGCTGCACTTCCTGACGGCGCAGGTCCTGCTGGTGTTCATCATCAAGTTCCTCCAGGACAGTTTCTGCCTGCTCCAGTTGTCCTGCCTGCATCAAAATCCTGAAAAGAGCTGCCCTGACTTCTTCCGGACGATATCCTGTCTGCATCAGGTTCTCTAAGGCTGCTACGGCCTGATCATGTCGTTCCAGCGCATTCAGGGCATAAGCTTTTCCAAGAGATGCTTCATTCTGCTGGTTTCCAGGAGGAAGAAGTGCCAGAGCCTGCTCAAAAAAATTCAGGGCCTGTTCATAAAAACCCAGGCCCAGAGAGTCCCAGCCGGCCTCGAGCGATCGCCCTCCATCCCGGGCCTGATCCCGAGGAGGAACTACAGGCCGGATAATATCCGGAGCAGTTCGTATGATCTGGCCTTGTTCTTCAGGGCGCTGAATTGCTGGTCTCTCGCTTTCGCCTCGTTGCACATCCACAGACTGTGCCAGTAAGGCATGAGACAGATCCGCCATGTGATCATGGCAAAGCCCGGAAGTGGTCCACAGCAGCAGCAGGCCCAGTGCGGGGAAGATGTTTATCAAAGAAGTCTGTTTCATGATGATTCCGTCAAAGGTTGATCATGGTTGGTGATCCCTGGTGATGGATGTGCTTTCCAACCTGCTTAGTACATAAAGAATATTTGAGTAATAGTCGTCTTTTTCATCCATGAATTTTCTTGCAGCCATGTCCCACCATTGTCCGGCTATTTTCGAGAGGTTCAGATCCTGTGCAGCCCTGGCAAATACTGCGTAGTATCCTGCTGAACCGGACTGCGTGGAAAAAGAACCGTCTGTCAGGTCGATGCGCTGCGGAATATAACCGGCCTGGTGAAAAGATCTCAATAGCTCAGCCAGTTCAGGAAGAATTGAGATATTTCCGGCCCAGCTGAGATACAGGGGCACTCTGATGACCTCAAAGCCGAATACAGCCTCATTTATTGATGTGTGGATCTGCTCGCTGTCCATAGACAGACTGAACCAGTCTGGTGGAAGCATCAGAGGGGGAAGCAGGGATGCTTCAAATATTATCACAGAGTGGTCGTAAATCTTGCTCCAGAAATCATGGTTATCTGCCTCAGCAAAATCCTGGAAAGCAGAAAATATGAAATAAGACGGGTTCAGTCGGATGGAATCAGACTGCAGAAAACCATGGTAGCCAGGCAGCAGAATCAGATGTCCGTGGTACTCTACGCTTAGAAGTTTCCGGATGGAAGCAAGCAGTTTGAGGGCTTCTGATTTGTAGGTTGAGTCAGGCCATTGTCTATCACCGAGAAGCAGTCCCCAGGCCACAAGAATGTCTCCGTCTGTGGCGTTGTTGAAGTCCACCACAGTCCACTGGTCTGGCAGGCGTTCTCCCCATGACCAGGCGAGAAGACTGTCTGTACGGCGGACCTGCAGATTGTCCCGGGTCCACTGCCAGAGAGAATCAAAAGAATCAGGGTCGTTGCAAAGGGCTGCCATTATCATCCCATAGCCCTGGCCCTCGGAATGGGAAATATTATCCTGAAACCTGTCAATTATACGCCCGTCCGAAGTAAGAAAGCGGGCTTTGAACACGTTCCAGTCTGCACAGACATCAGCTTTGACCGGACTTGTCATAAACAGGATTAGAAAAGAGAGCAATGTTAGCTGTAATAAATGTCTCATTCCTGCTCCTTGGCTTTAAGTCTGGTGCGAAGCAGGCGACGGATTACAAAAGCAGTCAATGTCAGTATAACCATGAGGGTTCCGAAAAACCAGAACGGGTAAGTGTTTACAATGTAAGTGAACCAGCGAAAGGATCCCAGGTCACCAACAAAATAGCGTTCTCCTGCATGCTGGGAGCGGACACCGAATTCCAGGTCTGTTATGTCAGCCAGAACAACGCTTCCCCGGGCTTGACCCTGCAGCAATGGATTGCTCATGGCATTAGCGCCCTGCAAAAGGGCTTCCGGGGATCTGGCTGTGGCTACCATCAAAGTGCGCATGGGTGCGTAGGGCGAAAGACTCTGTGTAAGCAGCAGTTTGTCTGAGTTCATGACTAATTCTTCTATGGCTTCGGCATGCACTGATGGCTGGGGAACACTGCGTGGACGTTCCGGGAAAATATCGGCCATTATCCTGTTCCACCAGTAAAGAGACTGCTCTTTAGAACCCTGTAATACGCCCTGCCATGGATAGGCAAGCCGGGGGGCCATGGGGGTGGCCTGCATAATTTGCGGAGAAATGTCTGGATAAGGCGAGACCACCAGGATATCCAGAGGCTGTTGTGGTGGTTCGTTGAGAAATTGCACTCTATATGGCGCAATTCCGGTTTTTTGACTGGTCATAGCCACAATGTTTACAGCAGCTGCCGAGCTTAAGGGGTCATTGGGGGGCACTACGATGGCGTTTTCCCGCCAGTCTGGCCAGCTGGTGAAAGGAAAGCCGTCTTCCATGAACAAAGCCAGTTCAGGCATTTCCACCCAATGGTCCAGTTCAGGAAAAGACAGGGTTGAATCGTCAAAAATGGTTACAAAAAGATTTTTCAACTGAATAAAGGTGCAGAGGTCTGTGATAAGTGGTGTGAGCACAGGCTCAAAGGTGAAGGTGTTGAGACCGGGCCTGAAATAGTACATGGGAATATGAATCTGATAACCGCCGTATCTTCCGCCCTGGGGATTACTCAGGGGCACCCCGGCGATGAAGCGGCCGTTGAGGTGAATATTGATCACTGAGTCCTGGCGCATTTGAGTGCCGTAGGCCAGGTGCAGAGCAAGCCTTGCAAACAAATTGCCGGGCAGCAGGGCATCCGAAGGCAGGCGAACAGTCATATTTTCCGGAATGGGATACATATCGGTAAAGGTGTGTGAAGGCATGCCCAATTGGTCCAGAGTATACTTTTGTCCCGGGGTAATAAGGTTCTTGCCCGTTTCTCTGGTAATTTCAGGAATGATGACAGAACCCGGATCAGAGCTGGATATGTCCGGCAAAGGGAATGACAGCACAGAAAAGGCTTTGGTGGAGCTGGTTACCCCATTAATATCCTCACCTGAAAGAACGATTATGGCCCGGGTATGGTCGTCCACAAAGCGCCTGAGTTCAGTCTGTTCCTGATTATTTTCATCTTCTGGCATAACCGGTGCAGGGCCGGGCAGGGGCATGATGCCAAAGTCGTTTTGGGGTGGAGTTCTTTCATATTGGTCTAAGACGCCGGCAACAAAGAGCTTATCGCCAATAAGAATGTTATCCATTCCCTGGCGCAGATCCTGAGAGAGTGTGAATTTCACCTGACGAAATTCAAAGCGCAGACTCGTTCCTGAGGCAGCAATGGATGCGAGGTTCATCATTTCAGGACTGTAGTCCGGAACTACCAGGTGAACCCTGTTTTCGTTAAACTGCTTGGGATCGAAAAGAAAGTCAGCAATGGAGGACAGGAACATTGGTACCGGCTTGAGGGTATAGCTTACGTCCAGAAAGGCACGCTCCACAGAAACATGGGTCCAGAGAGTGGGATTGCCCGGGTCAGTGCATTGACCGTCATAATCCTGGGCCACGGCAAACTGGAGTTCGTTGAAGCGGGGCTTGAGCAGGGTAGTGGGGATTGGTACAGTGACTAATCCTTCTGGAGATTCAGGAAGCAACTCAACCTGGGCCAGGACCTGGTCGTTGAAGCGTACAATCAGACGGGAGCGATCACCCAGAAGTCCGGTGGAATTAACATAGGGAAAGCGGAGGTTGGCAGATGTCACGTTCCAGCGTTGTGGTGTGGGGATGCTCACACGGAAATCTGCAGCCTTGCCCTGCAAAAGAGGCTTGCCCACAATGGAAAACTCGGTCAGGGGAATAGAAAGCGAATGTTGGGCTGTGGCGTGCACAGCTGTTCCCAAAAGCAGCATAAGCACCAGGCATGGGGTTGCAAGATAAAAAACTGGTCTTTTCATGAACATCTCCTGTATAATAATTCGGTTTTGAACTACAGTACTACCTGGCCCGGACTATTTTCAGCCTGCGCAGTATAATTGCCACTCCAGTGCCAAGCTGGGACCACAGCAGGAGCACGATTCCTCTGAAATTGCGGACAAATCCCCGGATGCCTATGGAAAATAAATATCCAAGCCCTTGCCAGGGTGAAGTCTTGTGGCGCTGGCGGCGATTTTCCCAAAAGTCCTCCCAACGCTGGCTGTCCCCGTAAACATAACTGACAACTCTGGCAAAAGAGAATGGATCTTCTGCCTGAAACAGGCAGCCTACAAGTCGATTTTTGCCGGCTGGGGAGATACGCACTACCTCCAATGGCAGAAAATGCTCATTGCCGTAACTGTCCCTGGCCTGAAACTCTACTCTGTCTCCAATATTGACATCTATATTTTTGGGGACAACGAAACCAAGACCATCCTCGGAAATATCCTGGACCATAACTCTGAGTGGTTCTTCCATGGACATGGATGATTCAGACCTGGCCAGGATCCGGACCCTGGCTTCTTCGTGTACCGGCATCCGGTGTTTACGGCGGATTTGTCGACGCTCCCAGACAATTCCCAAACAGAGGAACACAAAGGTCAGATTAAAAGTGTTCCAGGCCATGGTTATAATGATGGCGTCCAGTTCCAGCGGGTGGTTCATCCAGCGCAGCAAACCCAGTGGATAGGCCAGAAGAATAAGGATAAGAATTACATAAAAAGGTTTGGCCAGTGGGCTGAGAAAATCCTGCTTCAGGTTTGCCTCTTTGGGTGTCACCTTGAATGATGGAGACTTTGGACTTATGAGAGCGCTGATCATGGCCGGGAGATTGTACAGGCTGAGAACTATTTCATAGAGTTCAGAAAAAAACGGATGGCGAACTTTGCCATGTAGAAAATCAGTGAAAATGATTGCGCAGAAAAGGTGCGGCATGGTGAAAGCCATGACCTGGGCCAGGGATGCATTATATACTCGCAGTCCAAAGGCCAGGTATAATATGGGGGCTATAAAGAAGACCACCCGGGACAGGCTGAAAAACCAGAAGGCCGATGAATTGGTATAGCAGATGCGCTGGAACCACCTGAGGCCTTTCAGGAACAACGGATTTTTAAGCATGAATATCTGGACCATGCCCTGGGCCCAGCGATTGCGTTGTGTGACAAGATCACCAAAGGTTTCAGGCGACAGCCCGCAGACCATGGGCTTAGAAACATAGGCGCTTTTGTATCCTCTGGAGTGCAGCCCCAGAGCTGTCTCAGCATCCTCGGTAATGGTCTCTCCAGCTATTCCTCCTGATTCCTGCACATGCGAACGTCTAAGGATTGCAGCTGATCCGCAGAAAAAGGCTGAATCCCAGTAATCCAGACCCAGCAGCACTGAACCATAGAACATTTCGTTTTCCGCAGGTTTCTGCTGAAAGATGTTCAAGTTACGTTCCACAGGATCAGGGTTGATGAAAAAGTGCGGAGTCTGACAGAGAAACAGCTTCTTGTCTCGCATGAAAAGCCCTACAGTGTTTTGCAGGAAATCCTTGGACGGGACATGGTCACAGTCCAGGATTACTACAAGCTCCCCGCCCTTGTCTCCGAAACCCCGCCCTTCAAGCAGGGGTACCTTGCCCGGCTCATCAGCCATGCTCCAGGAGGTGCGCTTCAGGGCGGAATTGAGGTTGCCGGCTTTGGCGTGATCGTTTTTGCCTCGGGTCAGGTAATTCACTTCCAGGAAGCGAGCCAGGTTCTTCAAGCTTTCGTGCCGCTTGACTGCCTGCAATGCCTTTCTGGGATTGGGATCCAGTCTTTTCTGAATACTCCCCCCATCGTCCAGAATATAAATGTTCAGTTTGTCTTTGGGATAATTCATCTGGGTTGCAGCCGTGGCTGTGATGGAGACGATTTCCAGGGGCTCATTGTATGTGGGGATGAAAACATCCACTGTGGGCAGGTCCGGGTCATCAAGGTCAACGCTGACAATCTTTCTTTTGAGAGGCATGGCATTTACAAACATGCCGAGAAGATAAATGGCGATGCCGTAACACTCGGCAAGAAAGAGCAGGCCCATGGCCATTGTGTCTGCCGGGCTGGTGTAATAAAGGGTGTCAAATACTCTGAACGAGAGATAGCGCAAAGTGATCAGCAGGCAGACAAGAATAATCAGCAGTCTCTTGGTGTCTTCGTTAATGAAGCTGGTTCTGCGCAGTACAATCACCAGCAGGACGGCTCCCCAACCAAGGATGAACTGATCGCGAAGAGGTAAATAAACTGCCGATGCAAACAGTATTGCCAGAGCGCCAAGTACCAGAATCAGTGGATCACGCCAGGACGCAATACGGCCTATCATTTACCGGAACCTTTGGTTGTTGGTATGTATGTCATTATTACTCTGAGTATTCCCTGATGTTTGTATTGAATTTTTTGCTCATGACAAGTTTGTTGTCACCGTGCGCAGATGCTAACTTAACCGAGTCCATGAAGTTCTGGATTACTTCAGGCCCCAGACAGTCGTCTTCCACTGCCTTGACTATATCTTCAACGCTTAAATCAGGTGTACAGGAATTAAGAAAATCCCCAGACTGACCCAAGTCGCTTACGGTTAGCTGCAGACAGTCCTCAAGAATATCCAGCGTTACTACAACCGGCCTGGCATGCTCACCTGGATGACCACGAATGGCCAGCTTGACGGCTTCAAATGTGCAGAACCTGAGCATGCAGGCGTCGCTCTGGGAAAAAGGCAGAGTCATACCCACGGACTGTACTATTGTTGACAGAAGCACGGCGTTTTCCAGATTGCTTTTGATTGACAGTGTTATGGACTTTTCATTCATGACTGCTTCTCCCGATGTTCTTTGGGGTATGAGCAAAGTTTGCTGCTAAGATTTTGCCTGACAGGCTGTTAAAATCTTCCAGTTGCTGCGTCGCTACAAAAAGTTCAAACCTTCAAGTATGGATAACTACGCTGCGACTATGAATTGTTTGCTCATTGCACTTGTAATTTTTGAACAGTCTGCCTTATAAGGACTTTTTTAACACGCTGTAAAATATCATGTATAGGGACATTAGTCAGCTGTAAATAACTTTGTTCCAGTATCATGAATCCTCTAAAAAACTTCCTGCAAAAATGTTGCATTAGTAACTTACCATTTCAATCCTGAAAAAAACAAGAAAGTTTTTTACCTTGAAAGAGCAATAATGCCCAGGAACCTTCTACAGCCTTCAGCCTTCAGCCTTCAGCCTTCAGCCTTCAGCCTTCAGCCTTCAGCCTTCAGCCTTCAGCCTGAAAAGTAAGGTTATCACCTCAACTTAACGAGATCCTTGTTTAAATTGTGTTGTGGGCACAGCCCGCATTAGGTCTGTATTTTGCTTCGCATGCTAAAGAAAAAGGTATCTGTTTAGCGCTTTTAAGGAAAGCAGGGGACATGCACTCCGGGACCCACTTGAACATCATTTTGTGCTTAAAATATCTCATTTTTTGGGACAAGTGGGTCCCGGGAGAGCCAGCCCCCCTTCGGGCTGTATGCCTCCGGCAGGAAGCCATGCCACATGCAAAGCGCTAAACAGATACAGAAAAAGTTACTTTTTGAACTGATTAATTGATCATAGTATGGCAGCGTACAGATTGTCACTATGAAAAAAATTTCATAGTGACAATCTGTACGCAGTTCTGTTAAAAAGCAGACAGGAAAGAGAGGATGTTTCTCTTATCATAGGGCCACAACTCTTAAATCTTTAGATTTTTGATCCGGTTCTGAATTTGTCGATCAGGGATTGCCCAGTGGGCATTCCAAAACCCCGGGGACTCTTCCAATGCTTCGTAAAAAACTGCTGCTGTCTCTTGTTTTGTTTTCACTGATTGTTTTCTGCACTTTTCAGTTTGCATTTCTGTATTTTGAGAAGCGAAATGAGAATGCTCTTCAGCAGGCACTCACAAGTATAGTCAGTGCTTATGCCCAGAACCTGCACCTGCGCCTCACAGACGGTCTATCAGCATTGAACACATTGGAATCTATCCTGTTTATGGAGGAATACCGTCCTGATCAGTTCAATTACTGGGGAGGAGTCATACTTGAGGCAAATCCCAGTGTGTCTGCTGTTCAGCTCGCTCCTGATGGAGTCGTGAGCTATATTGTCCCCCTTCAGGGAAATGAAGGAGCAATCGGTCACGATCTTTTTGCGGATCCGCGCAGGGCCATTGGCGCAAAAAAAGCAGTTGAAACCAGAAGCATTACCTTTATCGGACCGGTGCGGCTGATACAAAGTGGAGAAATGGCGGTTATTGCAAGGAAGCCGGTATTCAGAACTGTTGAAGATGAAGAGACCTTCTGGGGATTTGTAATCGTGCTTATCGAGGTTGGGGGCTTGATTCCAAGAGAAATGGATCTGAGTCATGACCATTCTGTGGCCTGGCGCTTGCTGGGAGATGATCCTGATATGGGTCAGGAAGGCGGTCGGCCATTAATAGCTGAGTCGGACGATGCTCCTGTGGTTACCCAGTGGGATATTTCATATGATATAGCTGTACCCAATGGAACCTGGCAAATGCAGATTGCTTCGGATGAAGCGCTAAAGTCTGGCTTTGCGCTAAGACAGGGCGTTGTGATTTTGCTCACAGCTCTTTTTGCAGCGTTTTTTGCAATGCAGCAGACAAAAGTCATTAGAAGAAATGAGCAGATTAAAGCCGGAGAAAGACAGGCAAAGCAGGAACGAGAACAATTTTTGTCCATCCTGAACAGCATCCCTGAAATCATTTATGTATCTGACTTTGATACACATGAAATATTTTTTGCCAACCAGAAAATGAAGGAGCTTATAGGAAGAGATATAGCAGGTGAGCAATGCTTTAAGGCTGTGCGGGGAAAAGACGAAGAATGCAGGGACTGCACAAAAAAAATGTTAAGTCTTTCCGGCGAACCGTCTTTTTCAGAAGAGTACCTGTCTAATTTTGATAAACATTTTTATGTTATGAACAGGACCATTCAGTGGACGAGTGCTAAAAAGGCCCGCTTTCAGCTTGCCATTGATATCACACAGCGTAAGCAGTTTGAGGAAGATCTCAAGGCAAGTGAAGAAAGGTTTCGCCTTGCATTTGCACATGCCAATGACGGGGTCTGTATTGTGGGCTTGGATGGAAGGTTTTTGCAGGTCAATCAACGGATGAGTGAAATTTTCGGGTATTCCATAGAAGAGCTGGAATCCATGACCGTCAATGATCTGGCCCATCCTGAGGATGTTAATGTCAGCCCCAAGTTTATTCAACGCAGCTTGTCTGGCGAAGTTTCCAGTTCGGTCTTTGAAAAACGTTATATCCATAAAAATGGTGATGTCATCTGGGGGCAGGTTTCAAGTTCAATTATCAGGAATTATCAGGAAGAACCTTTGCACTTTGTATCTCATGTGCAGGACATCACTGAAAAAAAACAATTGGAAGAGCTAAAGGCAGATGTTGACCGTATCATGCGTCATGACCTGAAAACACCGCTCAATGGCATAATCGGGCTTCCAGAGATCATGAAAATGGAAGGCGGGTTGAGTGAGGATCAGATATCCCTTTTGGATCTCATAGAAAAAACCGGTCAGGACATGCTGCATATGATCGACTTTTCACTTGACTTTTTCAAAATGGAGACAGGGCGCTACGATTATGTGCCGCTTGCAGTGGATGCCTTGGAAGTTCTGGAAAATATATCCGGCCAGAAAAAGTCCCAGATGAATGCCAGGAAACTATCTTTGGAAATAACTGTGGACGGTGTTCCGCTGGAGCACGGGGCGAAGCTCTATGTACCATCACAGCGAAGATTACTTTTTTCCATGCTGGGCAATTTAGTGACCAATGCCATTGAGGCTTCCCCTGATGGCGGCAGGATTACAATCAATTTGCACAAGGGGGATCCAACAACAATTGCCATTGGCAACAAAGGGGCAGTTCCTGAGCATATTAGAAATTCCTTTTTCCAGAAATATTCTACATTTGGAAAAAAGAGAGGTACAGGGCTTGGCACTTATTCAGCCAAGGTTATTGCGGATGCCATGGGGTATGATGTGCAGATGCAGACCTGGGATGAGGAAGACATGACCGAGGTACGGGTGGTGATACCAAATTCTATGCACTAATCCAATTTTCTGCACGTATAAATTTCTGGATAGCTACTGTTTTATCCGACGGACAAAGTCATATCAAAGTCAGATATCACTTCAATTTACCTTGCCTGCTCATTTTAACAATGTTAGGATTTAACTTACCTGTTAAATCTATTGTAAAATCATGAATATACTTTTTGTACATCAGAATTTTCCTGGACAGTATCTACATCTGGCCCCAGCTCTTGCATCTTATCCAGAAAACAGGGTTGTAGCCATAAGCGCCAGACAGGGGGTGAAAATTCCGGGTGTAAAAATTCTGGTTTATAAAATATCAAAAAATCCAAGCCCCACTATTCATCCCTGGATTGCTGAGCAGGAAGTTAAGGTTATTCGGGGGGAAGCTGCAGCCAGTGCAGCAATGCGGCTGCGCTCCCAGGGGTTTGCGCCTGATGTGATCTGCGCTCACCCTGGCTGGGGCGAAGCCCTTTTTCTCAGAGATGTCTGGCCTGATTCGAAAATTGTCTGTTTTTGTGAGTTTTATTATCAGTCCAGTGGCAGTGATGTTGGGTTTGATCCTGAATTTTCCCGCGGCAGAAATCAGGATGAACTTTGCAGGCTGCGCATGAAGAATGCTCATAATCTTATCAGTCTTGAGGCAGCAGACAGGGGTATTTCTCCCACCATCTGGCAACGGGGGCAATATCCTGTTGAGTATCAATCCAGAATTGAGGTCATTTTTGACGGTATCAACACTGCAAGGGTCTGCCCCAAAGACGACGCTTTTATCATGCTCCAGCGCCATCAGGTCAAACTAACAAAGAGTGATGAAATAATCACTTTTGTAGCTCGCAATCTTGAGCCTTACAGAGGAATTCATATTTTCCTGAGGGCTTTGCCGGAGATTCTGAAAAAAAGGCCCCAAGCCAGAGCAGTAATTCTGGGAGGAGATGAAGTAAGTTATGGACGAAAACCTCCACCTGGCAAAACCTTTCGCTCCATGCTATTGGAAGAAGTAAGTGATGATCTGGATATGGACAGAGTTCATTTTGTGGGGCGGGTTCCTTACAATATTTTTATGGATGTGCTCAGGATATCATCAGCTCATGTTTACCTTACGTATCCTTTTGTCCTGTCCTGGTCCATGCTGGAAGCCATGAGTGCCGGCTGTATTGTGATCGGCTCTGACACTGCACCGGTTCGTGAAGTAATTGAGCACCAGCATAACGGATTGCTGGTGGATTTTTTTGATGTCAAGGGTTTGGCCGGAATCGTTATTGATGTTCTTGGCAACCGTAAAAAATACGCACATATTAAAATGGCAGCCAGAAAGACTATAGTTGAAAGATATGATCTCAAGAATATTTGCCTGCCTGCACAATTGAAGATGATTGAATCTCTGACGCATAAGGCGTAAACAGAGGGCCAAACTTCTGATAAGCGCATAATGCTCAAATGGTGAAACAGCCCCAAATTTTTTGACAGACTATGCATGTCTAATGCAGCGCTATCAAGCGCACTAAGGTGGTCAAATTGTCCATTTTACACCACAAGACCATATTTGTATGCATTGCTTCATATCGAGACCCTGATTGCATCAATACAGTCAAGAGTCTTTTGAAAAATGCTGCAAACCCTGAGAGATTAACCTTCGGGATTTGCTGGCAGTATGTGCCTGGAGAAGAGCCTGCTCTGCTGCAGCTTTTGAAGCATCAGGAACAATCTAAGCAGATTTCCCTGCCTGCCATGTTCAGCCGGGGTCCAT
Organism: Desulfonatronovibrio magnus; assembly: GCF_000934755.1. Classification (NCBI taxonomy): domain Bacteria; kingdom Pseudomonadati; phylum Thermodesulfobacteriota; class Desulfovibrionia; order Desulfovibrionales; family Desulfonatronovibrionaceae; genus Desulfonatronovibrio; species Desulfonatronovibrio magnus. The sequence continues at coordinate 128,620 of NZ_JYNP01000015.1, read as the reverse complement.
GTCTGGCCAGGCATCTTGCCCAGCAGCTCTGGCAGGGAGAAGAGTATTATTTTCAGATAGACAGCCATATGCGCTTTGTGCCGGGGTGGGATGAAAAACTTATCACGCTCATGCATATATGCCCATCTCCCAGGCCGGTTCTTTCCACTTATCCTCTGGCCTTTACCCCCCCTGAGGAGTATGCAGATGATGCCCTGGTCCGTATCATGCCGAGATATTTTGATGAGTACGGCATTCTGCATCAGCACTCTGCACTGATTGCAATGCCTGATCATGCCCTGAAACCGGAAACATCTTTTTTTGTTAGTGCCGGCATGCTTTTCACTTATGGCAGGGCAATCAGTCAGGTGCCGTATGATCCGCATATTTATTTTGCCGGAGAAGAGATTACGCTCGGGATCCGCCTGTGGACACATGGCTGGGACATTTTCAATCCCAATGCTGTGCTTGCCTACCATAACTATCAACTTCAAACCAGGCGCAAAAGGCATTGGGAAGATCAGTCAGACTGGACAGAACTGCAAAAAGTGTCAGCAGGCAGGGTCAGGTTTCTTACTGGCCAGACAGTCAACGCTGATGCGCATTGCCTCACAGAAATGGATAAGTATGGTCTGGGAAATATCAGAACAATTAGAGAGTATGAGCAGGCAACCGGTCTGGACTTTGTGGCCAGGTCATGGCAGGGAAAAGAATTGACCCGGCTTCAACAGTCTAAAGCTTAAATCCCGGCAGCAAAACAATGAAGCAATTACTTTCCCGCCTGTTCACAAAACCTGAGGTCTGCGCACAGCTTATTGCTGTTTCTTTTTTTATCAATATCCTGACCCTTGCTGCTCCTTTTTTCTTTATACTGGTTTTTAACCGCTACCTGACAGGCGGAGTGGACGGGACGCTAATCACCCTCACCATTGGCATGCTCATGGCCATTGTGATCCAGTATGCTTTCAGGTCCATCCGAACCAGACTGGCCGGAGAGGTGGGGCTACAGCCTGAAGAATCTGTGACTAAAACCGTGCTGGATGTCCTGGGAAAAACCAGAATGCAGGTCTTCAGCCAGGTAAAAAAGGCTGCGTTGATTCGTGCTGTGAGCAGTGTGCATACCCTTCAGGGAGCTTACAGTGCACCCAATGTAAACTCTGTGCTGGATATGCCTTATTCCTTTTTATTTATTCTGGTTATTTTTCTTTTGAATTTTCAGCTGGGCCTTGTGGCTCTAAGTGGTGCATTATTCACTATGGCTTCATCGTGGGTAACCATGCATGGCGCTTCAGAGTCTATGAAGGTTCTGCAGCATGAGGCTTCGGAAAACCAGGCACTTGTCAATGCTGCAGTTAATGAGCCTGAAACCATGCGAGCCTTTAATGGAATGGCCTGGTACACTTCACCGTGGATACAGCAGATGAAGGCCATGGCTGTCCTGAGAAAATTCAGCGCTCATAATGAAGATGTATCACAAGCCAGGCTCATGGCCATAGGTCTTATATCCAGAACTTTTATCATAGCCTTTGGTGCCAGACAGGTGCTGCTTGGTGAACTTACCATCGGGGCATTAATCGGTATAAGTATACTATCTTCGATTCCATTAACCATCCTGGCCAGGTTTGTTCGCACCTGGTCACAGCTTCAAAGAGCGGAAGATGCGGAAAGGATACTCGGGCAGTTCCTGAAGATGCCTATGGAACGGCTTAGCGGGTCTGCCCTGAAAAAATATTCAGGTGGACTGAGCATCAAAGGTGTCAGCTTCCATTACCCTGGAGACAAAAATCCTGTTTTTTCCGGTCTGACCCTGCATGTTGCTGCAGGAAGTTTTACAGGAATAACAGGGTTCAATGGTTCAGGAAAAAGCACTGTGGCCAAAACATTGGCTGGACTGCTGGAACCATCCAAGGGGCAAGTATTGATTGATGGTCTTGATCTCAGCCAGGTCTCCATTGAATGGTGGAGAAAGCAGATCGTTTATTTGCCTCAGGAACCTGGTTTTTTTCCAGGCAGTATCAAGAAAAATATTCTGGCAGCCAACCCTGATCTTAAAAATGACCAATTTAATGACATACTGCATCTAACAGGGTTGCGCAGATTTTTGGATCTGCATCCCAAAGGTCTTGAGCTGGAAATTGATGAAACCGGAAGGCCCCTTCCCCTGGGAATAAGACGCAGGATTGCACTGGCCAGGGCCATGACAACCAGCGGCCAGCTTGTAATTCTTGATGAACCGGCTGAGGGGCTTGACGTTGAGGGATGGAAGATGGTTAATTCCTGTATCAGAAAGTTCAGGCAGCAAAATAAAACTCTTGTAATTTTTACCAGCGATCCCAGACTGCTTGTGAGCACAGAGATAATCATAGATCTGGGCACCAAACCTGAGCCAACATTGGTCAAAGGAACAGGGCCTGGAAGTGCTGAGGGTGGTGCGATTGAAAGGTAAGGCTGTAAAATGGACAATACATTTATTGAAAATTTAGAGCGGAAAACCAGAGCAGGAAGAAGCTCCAAGCTGCTTTTTCTAACTTTGAGCCTGTTCTGTGTTGCATTTGTGCTGTGGAGTGCCATTGGCAGATTAGATATCGTGAGTATGGCTGAAGGACATGTGATTCCCAGCACCAGGGTCAGAACTGTCCAGCATCTTGAGGGCGGTATAGTTCGTGAAATACTGGTCAGGGAAGGGCAGGTAGTCACCACGGGACAGCCACTTATTATTCTTGAACAGATTGTCAGCGATGCTTTTTTTGAAGAGGTTCAGTCCAGGATTACAGCTTTGCGCTTAGATTTGAACAGGCTTGAAGCATTGAGACAAGGCTTTGATACTCCTGCCTACCCTGAAGATTTGCTCTTAGATCATCCTGATCTGGTTGAACGTTCCATGTCTCATTTCATGGCTGTCAAAGATGCATTTCACAGTAATGCTGTTAGTCAGAGTGAATTAATTCGCCAGAGAGAACATCAGGTCAGAGAAATTGTTACTCGCAGGGAAAATGCCCGCCACAATCTCACACTGCTGCAGGAACAAATAGCTTTGAGCCAGGAACTTCTTGATGAGCAGCTGACTACAAGGTATAAGCATCTTGCATATCTTCGCGAGGAATCGGCCTTGAAAAGCAGGATTGAGGAAGATGGCGCACTGCTTGAAGCTGCCAGGGCGGCTTTGAGTGAAGCCAGGGCCAATCTTCAGAAAATCCGGACAGCTCATCATAAAGATATTGAAGACCAGCTGAAAAAAACCAGGCAGGACCTGGAGGAAATCATGCAAAGGCAGCGCAGGCATGCGGACAGCTTAGACAGAACTGTGCTGCGTTCACCTGTTGAAGGGGTAATCAAGACCCTGCACGTCACAACTGTTGGGGGAGTTATTCGTTCCGGTATGGATGTAGCTGAGATTGTGCCGGCTGGAGACAAACTTGTTGTTGAAGCCATGCTTCCAGTAGGCGATATCGGGTATGTGCATGAAGGACAGGAAGCTACTGTTCGCTTAGCTTCAAGGGAGAGCATCATGTTTGGCAAGCTGAATGGCAAGGTGGTTCATGTTGCTCCCGACACCACTGTGACTCCTGAGGGGCGGGCCTTTTATGCTGTACGCATACAGACTGAAAAAGACCGGTTTGCGCATAAAGACATGGAATACCGCCTCTATCCCGGGATGATCATGCAAGTTGCCATTCATACCGGTTCCAGGACTGTACTACAGTATATTCTGGACCCATTAATGGGAACCATGAGCGGGGTTCTCCAGGAAAGATAATGCTCCATTAATGAACACCCTCCATATTACCAGTAGAGGAGATATAAATGCAGAAGGCGCGAATTAGCGGGATTATCGATAACCTGAACCGGATTGCTTTGAGTTTGGAATCACAAGGTAGTGCCCCGGAAGATCTTGGGAGGGATTTACAATATTACGGTAATGAACTTAAAAGCCTGCTATCTGATCAGGTTTCATTTTTTAAAAAATTGACCACCATTGGTCTGTCATTATCAAAGGAAAAAAATATCAGCGATATTCTGGAGAGAATTCTCAAATCTTCAAGAGATCTAACCGGTGCAGACGGTGGAAGTCTTTACCTTGCTGACTGGGAGAAAAAGGTGCTGACTTTTGAAATTGTGCAAAATCAGGCCATGAATATTTCACTTAGAGCTGATAAGTTTTCCATGGACAAGTTTGCCCCTGTTCCCTTGTATCATGATAACCAGCAGCCCAATACAAAAAATGTTTCTTCATATGTGGCACTTAAGGGTGAAAAGGTGAATATCCCTGATGTTTACCAGGCTGAGGGTTTTGATTTCAGTGGAACCAGAGCTTATGATCAGAAGTCAGGCTACAGGTCAAAGTCCATGCTGGTCATTCCCATGCAAAATCACGAAGACAAGATTATTGGAGTATTGCAGCTGATTAACGCTATTGATCCGGAGACAGGTGCAATAGTGCCTTTTACAAATGATGCCGAAGAAATAGTAGGAGCTTTGGCATCTCAGGCTGCTGTGGTGCTGACCAAAACTCAGCTTATTCAGGAGCTTGAAAACCTTTTTGACGCATTTATTAAAAGCATTGCCTGCGCTATAGATGGTAAGTCCTATCACACAGGCAGGCATGTTGACCGGGTTGTTGAACTGGCCCTGACCATTGCCAGAGCAATTAACGAGACCCAGGAAGGCCCCCTGGCAAAGATTACCTTTTCAGGCGATGAGCTTGATGAGCTACGAGTTGCTTCATGGCTGCATGATGTGGGCAAGATTGCCACCCCGGAATATATTCTGGACAAAAGGTTCAAGCTTGAAAGTATCTGGGATAAGGGTGAGCTGATAAAATCAAGATTTTCATATATTGCCTTGTGCATGGAGAATGAATTTTTAAGGCAGAATATAACCAAAGATGAGAGCAAATTAGACAGTTCAGAGCTTGAAAAGAAAAAGCAGCTTCTTATGGAAGAAATGCAGTTTGTTCTTGAGTGTAACAGTACTGGAAGATTCATTACTGACGATGAAATCCACAAGCTCCAGAAAATTGCCTCCAAAAGCTATACCTGCAACGGACAGCAATTTCCATATATTACACCCGATGAGCTTGATCTTCTATCCATTCGCAAAGGCAACCTCAGCCCTGTAGAAAGACAGGCCATTGAGAACCATGCACTAATCACCAGAAAAATATTGGAACAGCTTCCATTCCCGAAAAAACTTTCCAGAGTTGCAGACATTGCTTCCATGCACCACGAACGAATAGACGGCTCAGGATATCCTCTGGGGCTTAAGGATGATGAAATTTTATTTCAGGCCAAAATAGTTGCTGTAGCTGATGTGTTTGAAGCTCTAACCGCCAGGGACAGACCATACAAGAAACCCATACCTCTTACCAAAGCCCTGCAAATTCTGGAATTTATGAAAAAAGACCGTCACCTTGACTCTGATATTGTGGACTTCTTCATAGAAAATAGAATCTATGAAAACTATGAAACCCATTACCTCAAGCAAGCGCCAAATAATGAAGGGTGATATTGTTTAACAAGCAGCTTGAGGCTTAAGAGTTAAACGTGCCTCACCCGGGCGGCCAGGGACTGAACTTGTGGGTAACTAAAAATCAGCCTTAGCACGAGATTGCTTCGCTTCGCTCGCAACAAGGATTGCCGCGCTCGAAGACTCGCTCGCAATGACACCTGAGATGTCAGGGAAGTGGTTTCTGAAAACCTGTCACCCACAAGTGAGCCTAAGCGACCGAAGCAATCTGTATGGTAAAATCATAATGCTCTGAATTTATTGCTAATTTGGTTTTAGTTACTTAGAAGTGCCTCACCCAGACAGACCTAGACCGAACTTGTGAGTAACTTTAAGACTCTGTCATTTTTCTGAAAATTGGGACGGTCCCCGCGAGGTACTATTTAAGTTTTTCAAAAAGAAAGGCCCGGACAAATGTCCGGGCCTTTCTTTTTGAGTATTTTTTTCAGCCTGAATAGCTGAATTATGTACTGGCTCCCCGGGACGGACTTGAACCGCCAACCTAGTGGTTAACAGCCACCCGCTCTGCCGATTGAGCTACCGGGGAACATTGGTTAATCCCTTGCAGAAAGACATATTTGCCCCTGCAAGAGAAGAGTACTTATGTCACCTTAAATGACAAGTCAATACTTTTTTGTTTAATTTATAATTTTTATCTTCCAAGCCATTCATTAACCAGATCAGGATTATCATTCATGAATTTTTTGGCACTTTCATAAGGGTCAGCACCTCTTTCCTGATTCATAACCATTACTTCAGCCATTTGTCCCTGAGTCCAGTAAAAGTTATCCAAGAAACTGTAAACCTCAGGCATATCCTGTTCAAGGCCTGTGCGAACGACTGTAGCTATATGCTCTTCTTCTCCGTAAACTCCCTGAGGATCTTCAAGGTACTTGAGGTCCCAGCGGCCAAACTTCCAGTGCGGGGACCATCCGGTTACAGCAACCCACTGATTGTTGTTAACGGCATCCTGAAGGGCTGCAGCCATGGTTGCCCCGCTTCCTTCTACTAATTCAAAATTAGTCAAACCATAATTAACAATTACTTCCTCAGTCAGACCCATGATTCCAGCACCTGGATCAATGCCTACAATACGATTGTTAAACTTATCAGCGTGATCGTTCATTTCCTGGATACTTGAAATGGTTACGTATTCAGGTACAACAAGGCCAATTTTAGCACCATGTGCTAATGGACCTAAGTTTTCCACCTGACCCTCAAGCTGTTCATAGTAAGTTGCGTGAGTTACAGGCAGCCAGGCAGTAACCATGGCATCAGCATCACCAGTTGCAAGTGCCTGCCACATGGCAGCAGCGCCTACAGGCAGAACTTCTACATTGTAACCCAGTTTTTCCTGCAGAATTGCCTGTGCCAGGTAAGTACTGGCAACAGCGCAGTCCCATTCAACATATGTCATGGTAACAGTGCCTTTGGCTTCAGCTTTGGCGGGGCTAAAGCATAAAATTAGTGCCAGCATTGAAAATAAAAGTAATCCTTTCTTAAACATAAAAAGCCTCCTTGGTTATTTTGGTTAGGTTAATAGATTTACATTTGTGTAACTCTTTGGGCACTTCAGTACATATGCCAAAGTATACACGGTTAATTGTTGTGAATAGTTACTGTTTGGCAAGTTTCTGCAAAACTCTATCCAGGATAATGGCCACAATAACAATGCCTATGCCTGCTTCAAAGCCGGCTCCAGGCTGAAGGCGCTGGATAGCCCTCCAGACTTCACCTCCCAAACCACGGGCCCCGATCATGGCCGCAATAACAACCATGGACAGCGCCAGCATAATGGTCTGGTTCACTCCACCCATAATCGTAGTTTTGGCAAGAGGGAGCTGAATTTTAAAAAGTTTCTGCCACCGGTCAGCACCAAAAGCATCAGCGCACTCCACAAGTTCTTTGGGGACCTGTTTTATACCCAGAGTTGTAAATCTTATGGCTGGGGGCATGGAAAAAATAACTGTGGCAAATATTGCTGCAACCCGGCCCAGCCCGAAAAAGGGAATAGCCGGAATAAGATAGACAAAGGCTGGAAGGGTCTGCATAAAATCCAGTATGGGGCGAACAACTCTAAAGGCATTATTATTTAGCGCACAGAATATGCCAATGGGTATGCCAATGGATATTGCTATGAGTGTTGCCACGAGAACCAGAGATATTGTACTTACTGTAGCTGACCACAAACCCAGGTTCCAGATGAGCCCGAGCCCGAGAAAGGTAAAAACTGTTACCCCTCTTTGTCTGGTGAGGTAAAATACCAGAGCAGTTATGATAATGATCATAAGAATAGGATGAACAGCCATCATAGCGGTTTCCATAACCCTGATGCCCTGATCCGCTACAGCTGAAAATGCCTTGGTGGCAAATGCCAGATTGTTTACCAGAAAATCCAGTACGGATTCTATCATATCTCCCAAAGGGATTCTTGGAAGTTGAAAACTCATATATCTCCTCCCCGCTCAGCTATGGCCGCCATAAGCAGGCCTTTGACAATGATGCCTTTGAGCTTGTTATTTTCATCGACAACAGCAACAGGATATGAAATCCCCTGCATGACAGCAAAAAGGTCTGAAGCAGGAGTTTCGGGGGTAACTGTCTGAATATCTTTATTAATGACTGGTTCCAGGCTTTTCTCGCCCTTTTCGATAAGTTTGGCGACCTCATCGGCAAAGACAATGCCTTTAATTATATTGCTCTTATCAAGAACAAAAAGAGATGCTATGGCATTGTTTTTCATTTTGCGCATTGCAGCTCTCGGCCCGTCAGTTCCTATATAGGCTACATCCTGAGACTTTTTCATTATAGATTCAGCAGTTAAGACCTTGGTGATATCCACTTCTTCCACAAACTTGGCTACATAGTCATTGGAAGGTTTGGTAAGGATGTCTTCAGGTGTGCCTATCTGGACAACCGCGCCGTCCTTCATGAGAACGATGCGATCACCCAGTTTGAGAGCTTCATCAAGATCATGGCTGATAAATACTATGGTTTTGCGCATAGTCTGCTGCAGGGATATAAGTTCGTCCTGCATGTCACGCCTGATCAAAGGGTCGAGTGCGCTGAAAGCCTCATCCATTAGCAAAATGTCGGGATCAAGGGCCAGGGCACGAGCGAGTCCAACTCTTTGCTGCATCCCTCCAGATAATTCAGAAGGATATTTTTCTCCCCAGCCTCCAAGACCTACGAGCTCAAGAGACTTTTCTGACTTTTTGCGCCTGACGGTTTGGTCAGCGCCTTGAATTTCAAGACCAAATTCCACATTATGAATAACAGTTCTGTGAGGAAACAGAGCAAAGTTCTGAAAAACCATACCGAATTTTTCTCTTCTGAACTGGCGCAACTGTTCCTTGTTCAGCTTCCTCACATCCTGTCCATCCACAATAACTTCACCTGCAGTGGGCTCAAAGAGTCTGTTGATACACCTGACAAGAGTAGACTTTCCACTGCCTGACAAGCCCATAACAACAACAATTTCTCCCTCTTCAACATGAAAGGAGGCTTTGTTGACGCCAACCACGCATCCGGTTTTGGCCTGTATCTCATCCTTGTTCTTGCCTTGTTCCAGCATGCTTAGAGCTTTCTTGGGATGATCCCCAAATATTTTACATACATTCTTCAATTGGATTTTTTCCATAAATCAACCTGTGCTTGCTCGGGTTTTAGTAAAAATCAGCAGCAAAAAAGACTTGTGAATGTGCTCAGGCCAGCGCATGGACGAGCCTTTTTTTGAAGCCTGAAAATAATGAACAATCGTAACAGCTTAAAATTGTGCATGTGGATGAGAGCAGATACCTCAGGGACTAGCTTGTCTCAAGAATGACAATCTTGAAACATCGGTTGATGGTCAAGCGTGGCTATGAGTATCTGCCCCCTGCTTTCCTTAAAAAAGAGTAAACTGTTACGAACAATCAATTCCATCGAATGACAATCATTGTACATTTCTATCAGATAACGAAATATTGTCAAGAGCTTATTCTAAATTATATAAAATTTTACTTATGGAAGGGATGATGAACTCTTGCTCAGTCCATATTTTTCAGACAGATAGCAATATTGCCTTAATGATTGCTCAATACATCAGAACATGCCCGGACATCATGCTTTATACTGCGTCTGCCATGGCTTTAGAAATCCTGAATATGCTCCGACATACGAAAGTCAAATATGGCTACATATGGCTTTTCTAACTGTGTCCTATTCTTGACGTTCTTAACAAAATTTAATAGTTGAGTATGTTTACCTGAATGTCAGGCTGGTTTTTAACTGCAGTTGGAAATTGCTGCAGAGACAAATTTTAATGCGGCCTTTGCCCACAACCCAACTGAAACAAGTGTCGTCCAGCTAAGGGTATACCTGGATTTGTCAGGCTGAAGGCTTAGGGCTGAAGGGTGAAGAATTTGGAGCTTAGACATTTATGCTCTTGTATAGGATTGAAGTGTTAAATTACTAAGAATATCAGACAATATTAAGGAACCCCAAGTTGAACAAACAGAAACAAAACGAGCCAAGCGAAAGTCAGGTTATTCAGCATAGACGGCAAAAGGCCGAATTTCTTACAGAGAACCAGGTTCCTCTTTTTCCTAATGATTTTCGCAAGGATACTGATATAGAGCTCATAATAGAAAATTTTGGGCAGCGCAGCGCAGAAGAACTTGAAGAATGTTCAGAAAATTTCAGTGTGGCCGGGCGTATCATGGCTTTGCGATCTTTTGGAAAGGTCACCTTCATTCATATTCAGGACCATACAGAAAGAATTCAGGTTTTTGTTCAGCGCGATGTGCTGGGCAGGGAGCAGTATCAACTGTTTAAGAAATTTGATATTGGTGATATAGCCGGGGTCAGGGGCGGACTTTTCAGAACCAAAACCGGGGAACTGACCATCAAGGCAGAATATCTCCAGCTATTGTCCAAATCCTTTCGCCCTCTGCCGGAAAAGTATCATGGACTGAAAGATGTGGAAACCAGGTACAGGCAAAGATATGTTGATCTGCTGGTCAATCCCGGGGCCAGAAGGATATTCACTGTCCGGACCAGGATAATCCGCCACATCAGAAATTTTCTGGACTCCAAAGGTTTTATGGAGGTTGAAACCCCCATGATGCAGGCCATACCAGGTGGAGCTACTGCCAAGCCTTTCAAGACTCATCATAACGCCTTAGACATGCGTCTCTATCTTAGAGTAGCCCCTGAGCTTTACCTGAAAAGGCTGCTGGTGGGAGGTTTTGAAAAAGTTTATGAGATCAACCGCAACTTCCGCAATGAAGGCATCTCCACCCAGCACAACCCTGAATTTACCATGCTGGAGTTTTACTGGGCTTATTCCGACTTCAAGGACCTGATGGTTCTTACTGAGGAGATGTTTTCCACCCTGGCGCAAAGCATGTTTAACACTACGATCATTACCTACCAGAACAATCAGATTGATCTTACCCCGCCCTGGACCAAGATGTCCTTTTACGAATCTCTGGAAACCATTGGCGGCTTAAGCAGTGAAATCTATAAGGACAAGGAAAAGGCAGGAGCTCTGGTTAAAAAGCTCGGGGAAAATGTCCAGACCGGAGAGAAACTGGGTAAAATCCAGGCCAAGCTGTTTGATATCCTGGTAGAGCCAAAATTAGTGCAGCCTCATTTTATCTATCATTACCCAACTGATATCTCGCCCTTGTCGCGTAAAAATGAAGATGATCCAACGGTAACCGACAGGTTTGAGCTTTTTATTACCGGCCGGGAGATTGCCAATGCTTTTTCAGAACTCAATGATCCTGTTGATCAGAAAGAAAGATTTGAAGAACAGGTGAGGGAAAAAGAAGCAGGAGATGATGAGGCGCACTTTATGGACGAGGATTACGTCAGAGCTCTGGAGTACGCCATGCCCCCGGCAGGTGGGCAGGGTATCGGTATTGACCGTCTGGTCATGCTTTTTACTGATTCATCATCCATTCGAGAAGTTATTCTTTTTCCTCTGCTGCGCCCTGAGGTAACAGGTTCCTGATGAGTTTTGAGCTGTTTATCGCCCTGAGATACCTGAGGGCCAAAAGAAAACAGGCCTTTATTTCGGTCATATCCCTGATTTCCATCCTGGGAGTTGCGCTGGGTGTCGCATCTTTGATTATCGTCCTTGGCGTGATGAATGGCTTCAGCCAGAACTTACGCGACAAAATCCTTGGAATTAACGCCCATGTTATTGCAGGTCACTATACAGGCGGGATTTCTGAGTATGCAGAGCTGGCCAGGGAAATTTCCGGCATTCAAGGGGTTAGAGGGGCAGCCCCTTTTATTTATACGGAAGTCATGCTCAGTGCACCGGGGGGAGTAAAGGGAGTTGTGCTCAGGGGTATTGACCCTGAAAGCGCATCTGATGTACTTGGACTGGATCGAGAGATGGTTGTGGGCAGTATTGACCGGCTCCAGGATAATGAGGACTTTCAAGGAATAATAATCGGGCATGAGCTTGCTTCAGGACTCGGGGTTGCTACCGGAGATCAGGTCAATCTGCTTTCTCCTTCAGGTACAGGTTCAGCCGCAGGATTCACACCACAGGTGAGTATTTTTCAGGTGCGAGGAATATTCAGAACCGGAATGTATGAATATGACAGCTCGTTTGCCTATACCTCCATCAGCGCAGCCCAGGAAATACTCGGAGCGCGTCAGGACAGAGTTACGGGGCTGGAAATTCGTGTCCACAATGTGGACCGGGCTCATGAAGTTGCTCAGAGAATTGAAGACTATCTTGGTGGTTATCCTTTCTACGTCCGCAACTGGATGGAGATGAATCAGAACCTCTTTGCGGCTCTGAAGCTTGAAAAAATAGCCATGGGCATAATCCTGGTAATGATTGTTCTGGTTGGATCATTCAGCATAGTAACCGCACTGGTCATGCTGGTCATGGAAAAAACCCGGGATATTGCTGTGCTTATGTCCATGGGGGCAACAAGATCTGTTATCCGCAGGATATTTACCATACTGGGTATGATGATCGGCATTGTAGGCACTGCATCAGGTTTCTTCTTTGGTTTGGGCATAAGTTATTTATTGAAGGAATATCAGTTTATTCGTTTGCCTGCAGATGTCTATTACCTTGACCATCTTCCAGTGCTGCATCAGACCTTAGATCTGGTAACCATTGCGGTGGCGGCTTTGTTTTTGTGCTTTCTGGCTACCATATACCCGGCCCGCAAAGCATCAAACCTGAATCCTGCAGATGCGCTGCGGTATGACTGATGCGGAGCGAATTATTTTGAGTACCCATGCCTACAAGCTGGACAATGTCTGCAAAACTTTTATACAGGCTTCCGAGTCCATTGACGTTCTTAAGAATGTGGACTTGACCATAGATTCCGGAGACTCTATTGCCATACTTGGTGCTTCAGGGTCAGGTAAAAGTACTTTGCTGCACATCCTCGGTGCTCTGGACAACGTTACTTCAGGCAAGGTGTTTTTTGGTGACGTGGATCTCACAATAGCTTCACCGGAGCAGAAGGCTGCACTGAGAAGGGAACATATAAGTTTTATTTTTCAGTTCCATCACCTGCTTCCGGAGTTCACTACTATTGAAAACGTAGCCATGCCAGTTATGCTGAGTGGAATGGATAAGAAGCAGGCCGCTGGATTGGCGGAAAATGCTCTGGAGCAGGTAGGTTTGAAGGATAGAATCCATCATAACGTCACTACTTTATCCGGGGGTGAGAGCCAGCGCGCAGCTATTGCCAGGGCTGTCATGACTAAGCCCAGGGTGCTTCTTGCAGATGAACCAACAGGAAATCTTGATCAGAACAAGGGACAGGAGATTGGAAGTCTGCTTCTTAAACTCAATCAGGAACTTGATATGACCTTGGTGGTTGTGACTCACAACTTAGAGCTTGCTTCAAGCATGAACCTCAACTACGAACTTAAAGCAGGTAAACTAAATGCTTTATAAAAAAAACTTACATGCATTGGCTACAGGCGTAATCAGTCTTTTTATTTTTACAGCATTCGTGCTGATTCTTCCAGGCAAATCCTCAGCTTCTGACAGTGTCGCAGTTCTCCCTTTTGAAATCAATGCTCCGTCTGATTTTGACTACCTTGATACCGGGCTTCCCACCATGCTTATGAATGCTTTGTCTGATCGGGGAATTAATACAGCTGATTTTGAGCGTCTTACAAGTATCATTGCCAGAGATGAAATCAGACATCTTGATATTCAGTCTTCAGCAAGGCTGGCTCTAACCGTGGAAAGCAGATATGCTGTCTATGGGAGCTTCAGCCTGGTGGATGAGTTTATCAGCTTAGATGCGCGACTTGTTGACGGGTTTGGCGAAAAGGAGACAGTACCATTTTATATTGTCAAGCAGGGGGTGATCAATATCCTGCCTGCTGTGGAGGATCTGGCTGATCGGATCCAGCAGGAGCTGATCAGGGAGGATCGCATAGCCTCCATTGATGTTCAGGGCGTCAGGACACTTGATCCGGATGTTATATTGATCCGGCTCAGGGTGCAGGAAGGAGATATTTTTGATCCCGCAATCCTTAATGACGAGCTGAGAAGGATCTTTGAGCTTGGATATTTCGATGATGTCCGATTTGAGGTCAATGATACTCCTCAAGGCAAAGAACTGATGATTATCGTGGAAGAAAAACCTCTTATTCAAAATATTAATATTCAGGGTGCAGAAAAAATTAGAGAAAAGGATGTGCGGGAAGCTCTGACTACAAGAACAGGGTCTGTGGTAAATCCGGGGATAATCAGTCAGGACCTGGCCAGGATCAGGGAGCTTTATCGAGGTAAGGGCTATTACAACGCCAGCGTGGATTATGTTGTAGCTTCTGTTGATGATCGAAGAGCCAACCTCAATATTCGTATTGACGAAGGTAACCGCCTGTTTATTCAGGGCATCGAAATACTGGGCGCAGAAAATATCAGTCAGCGTGAATTGCGCAAAGAAATGGCCACCAAGAGGCGCGGCCCGTTTTCATGGCTAACCGGACGCGGCGTATTGCGCGAAGAGTTGTTAGACCGAGATGCGGCTGCCATTGAAGCTCACTATGCCAACCAGGGCTTTATTGATGCCAGGGTTGGACAACCTCAAGTTGATTTTCAGGAAGACGGCATATACCTTACTTTTTTTGTGGAAGAAGGCCCCAGATACAGAACAGGTGAAGTCCACTTTGCAGGAGACCTCCTGGTCAGCATTGATGAGCTGTTTGAGGTTATTCAAATGGATGATCTTTCAGCGAGTGAAGATTATTTCAACCGCTCCATCATGCGTGAAGACATGAACAGTCTTGCTGATTTTTATACTGACTTCGGCTATGCGTTTGCTGACGCTGATGTGGAGATGGATATTGATCGGGAAAACAGGCTGGTCAATGTTACATATTATTTGGAAAAAAATCGCAAGATATATATTCGCAGAGTCAGCATAGAAGGCAACCACAGAACAAGAGACAACGTTATCCGCAGAGAAATGCGGCTTTCAGACGGAGATCTATTCAGCGGAACGCATTTGCGCCGTTCCAATGAAAGGCTGAATCGGTTAGACTTTTTTGAATCAGTAGAGATTGAACCAGTGCAGACTGCCAGCCCGGATGAAATTGATCTTGTGGTCAGGGTCCAGGAGCAGCCAACCGGCATTCTCTCCGCCGGTGCCGGCTACTCATCCTATGACCGTATTTTTTTCACAGGCATGATTCAGCAGCGCAACCTTTTTGGAAAGGCCTATGACTTAAGTTTTTCAGGGTCATTTGGCAGAAGGACGACCAGCTTTGATCTCGGGTTCTGGAATCCTTACTTCAGGGACAGCAACCTTGGGCTGGGAACAAATCTATACTGGATTGATGATGAATTTTTTACTTATGACAAGGAGACCAGGGGCGGCAGGTTGCGTTTTTCATACCCCCTTGGAGAATATACAACATTGTTCTGGCATTACCGGTTAGACAAGTATACTATCAGTAACCTGTCCAGCAGAGCACACCGGGATATAGTTGATCTTGAAGGCGATAACTGGTCCAGTGCTGCTTATGTCGCAGCCACACGGGATACTACTGACCGGCGCATCAACCCAACCAGAGGTACGATCAACACACTTTCTGCTGAATATGCAGGCGGTATTATTGGTGGAGATGATAATTTTATCAAATATGTCTACAGAACAGATTATTACCGTCCTCTTTTCTGGCGGACTGTATTTCACTGGAGGGCTCAGGCTGGCTATATTATGAAAAATACCAGTGAGGACATACCAAACTTTGAACTCTTTGCCCTTGGTGGAATCAATAGTGTGCGTGGTTATTCTGCCAGAAAGATTGCTCCAAGATATGAAGACAATGAGGTAAAAGGCGGAGATAAACACTTTTTTACCAACTTTGAAATCATCTTCCCACTTAACGAAGAACTGGGGCTCATGGGAGTGACTTTCTTTGATGCAGGTGAAGTCTGGGATAAAGGTGAGAAAGTAGACTTTGATCTTTATAAAAGCATTGGGGCTGGAATACGCTGGTATTCACCATTAGGGCCTTTAAGGGTTGAGTATGGTTACGGTCTGGACAGACTTTATGGCAAAAGAGAAAGTAAGGTTGAGTTCAGTATGGGGCATATTTTTTAGGGTGAAAACTGAAGACTGAAGGCTGAAGGCTGGAGGCTGAAGGCTGAAGGTGGAAAACGCAGAACATCTGGTTTTCATGTTATTGATGGCAGGGATTAAAGAATAAGACACTAAATTCTCAATGTACGAGGAGTATTAACAGATGAGAAAAACAATCATTATTTTATCAGCCATGCTGCTTCTGTTTTGTAATGCTGCGGCAGCAGAAAAGTTTGCATATGTGGAAGTGCAAAGAGTGCTTGAAACATCCAAGCCGGGTGAAGAAGCTCTAAATAAGCTGTCCAAAAGGTTTGAGGATATGCGGGCAGAGCTTGACCAGGAGCGGGCAAAGCTTGAAGAAATGCGTGAAGAAATGGAAAAACAAAGTCTGGTGCTTAGTCAGGACGCTCAGGAGGACCTTGAAACCGAGCTTCGCCGCAAAGTAAGAGAGTTCCAGGAAATGTTTCAGGGTTACCAGGCAAGAATGCAGCAGGAAGAGCAGGCACTGTCGGATCCCATCATAGATTTGCTCTTTGATGTCATAAATGAATACGGTGCAGCCAACAACTATACTATGATTTTTGATGCTCAGGGCAGCGGCATCATTTATGCCAGTGATGCCTTAAATTTGACCGATACTCTTATTGAAGAGCTGAATAAAGCCTGGGAAGCAAAAAATTAAGGTTCAACAATGCTGCTATCTGAAATCGCATCTCAATTAGGCTTGGAGCTGACAGGCCAGGATATGGAGATTAAAGGGGTCAGCACTCTGGAAGAGGCAGGCCCGGATCAGATTTCTTTTCTGGCCAACCCCAAATATATCCCCATGCTCAAGACTACTCGGGCAGGTTGCGTACTGGTTGAACCTGAACACGCTCACAAAGTAAAGATTGCCTTGATCAGCCAGAATCCTTATCTGGATTTCGCAAGAGTTATGCAGATATTTGCCGTACCCCAGGGCTTTGCTCAGGATGCCAGAGATGCTGCCTGTATACATCCGTCTGCTAATATTCATGCTTCAGCAAATATTCATCCCATGGCTTTTATTGGTTCCGGGGCGAGTATTGGCTCAGGTACGCTTGTTTTTCCTTTTGTGTACATTGGCGAGAATGTTTCTGTGGGCAGCGATTGTGTGATTTATCCCAACGTAAGTATAATGGCAGGATGCTCCATTGGAGACAGGGTTATAGTTCATTCCGGAGCTGTTATTGGCTCTGACGGTTTTGGATTTGTGGAAACACCCCAGGGCAGAAAAAAAATACCTCAGCTTGGTAATGTTGTTATTGAAAATGATGTAGAGATAGGGGCCAACACCACTATTGACAGAGCAACTCTTGGCAGAACAGTTATTGGACAGGGGGTGAAAATTGATAACCTTGTGCAGGTGGCGCACAATGTCCAGGTGGGTGAGCATAGCGTTCTGGTCTCTCAGGTTGGCATCTCAGGAAGCTCCATACTGGAAGATCACGTTATCTTAGGGGGCCAGGCAGGTGTTGCTGGGCACCTGAAAATTGGTCGAAAGTCCCGTGTTGCTGCCAAGTCCGGGGTGGGCAAGGATATTCCCCCGGAAACAGATTGTGGAGGGATACCGGCCATGAATCATACCACTTTTTTAAAAAATGCCGTGCTAATGCCCAAACTTCCTCAGGCATTTAAGCGCATTAAACAGTTAGAAAATCAGATGAAGGCTATGCAGGAACAACTCAAACAAGGAGAAAGCAAGTGAAGCCTCCAGTGCAGGGAGAGATTGTAAGTAAGGATATACTGGACCTTTTGCCCCACCGCTATCCTTTTTTGCTGGTGGACAGGGTGCTTGACTTTGAGCCTTTTAAATTTATCAGGGCCGTAAAAAATATAACCTTGAACGAACCTCATTTTCAGGGGCACTTCCCCATGTATCCGGTTATGCCTGGTGTTCTTATCCTGGAATCCATGGCCCAAACCGGCGGGATTATGGTCATAAAAAGCATCAAGGATAAAATGGATGGTAAAATTTTTCTTTTTGCCGGTCTGGATAAAGTCAGATTTCGACGTCCTGTGTTTCCAGGCGATCAGTTGATAATCGAAGTGGAGTACGGACAGCACAAAATGAATTTATGGAAAATGGAGGCTAAAGCCTTTGTTGAAGATAAAGTGGCTGCTCAAGGTATATTTTCAGCAGCAATTGTTGACAGGGAAGATGGCTGATGGGAAGTCATATTCATCCAACAGCCATTATTGATCCAGATTGCAGGCTGGGTGATAACGTTGATATTGGACCGTACGTTATTATTGAAGGCAACACCATGCTGGGTGATGGAACCCGGGTGGATGCTTTTGCCCAAATTAAAAATTATACTTCTCTGGGAAAAAACAATCATATTTACTCCTATGCCTGTATTGGAGAGGGGCCCCAGGATATAAAATATCAGGGTGAAGAAACCTGGCTTAAAATCGGGGATAACAACAAAATTCGGGAGTACAGCACTCTAAACCGCGGTACCCCCGGGGGTACGGGAGTCACCACCATAGGTTCCAATTGTTTTCTGATGGCTTACTGCCACGTCGCCCATGATTGTGTTCTTGAAGACCACGTTATCATGGCCAATGGGGCTACGCTGGCCGGTCATGTTCATCTCGGCCGCAATGCGGTTATTGGCGGGTTATGCGCTGTACATCAGTTTGTGCGTATCGGTGAATTTGCATTTATAGGTGGAAAAAGCGGAGTTGCCCAGGACGTACCTCCTTATATTCTTGCTGCAGGCGAACGTGCCAGAACTTATGGACCCAACCTTATCGGCATGCGCAGGGCAGGGTTTCATCGCAAGGAAATAGCAGCGATAAAAAAGGCCTTTCATATCATCTGGGCCAACGGCGCAAAGAGATCAGAAGCTCTTGAAAAAATTCGACAGGAGTGCTCGGGATTTCAAGCTATAGACAAGTTCGTGCAATTTATTGAATCAACTTCACGCGGTATTATCTCAAAGGAGCGTTCTGAGGAAAATAATGCCGAAGGATAATACTCTTGGCATTGTAGCAGGAGGAGGGCAATTTCCATTTATTGTTGCAAAAGGTGCTCTTGACAAGGGGATGCGGGTGGCCGTTATCGGGTTTGATAATGATACAGATCCGGCCATCAGTGAACTTGCTCATGCCATGAAATGGATTAAGCTGGGACAGCTTGGCAGACTTATATCCTTTATGCGTGATCAGCATGTGCGGGAAATAGTTTTTGCCGGACCTGTAAACAAGCCAAGAGCCCTGAGCCTGCGTCCTGATATGAAAGCACTCAAGCTGCTATTCAAATTATCCAGCCGCAATGACAACGCTCTACTCACAGCAGTCATCAATGAACTGGAGGCAGAAGGATTCAAAGTTGTTTCCGCTCTGCAATATACCCCGCAACTGCAAGCACCCGCCGGCAACCTCACTAAGCGCAAGCCTGATGATAGAGAGTGGGAGGATATTCATTTTGGATGGCCCATTGTTAGACAGATTGGAGCCTTAGACATCGGACAGTGCATTGTGGTCAGAGAAAAAGCCGTAATAGCGGTGGAGGCCATTGAGGGCACAGACGCGACCATACTGCGTGCAGGATCATTGATAAAAGAAGGTTTCACTGTAATCAAAACATTCAAGCCTGATCAGGATAATCGCATTGACCTGCCTGCCATGGGGCTCGCAACCATTGAAACCATGATAAAGGCAGGTGCGCGCTGTCTGGCCTATGAAGCTGGTAAGAGTCTTTTTTTTGATCGTGATAAGGCTGCAAGGCTGGCTGATAAGCATAAAATTACAATAGTGGGACTTGCTGAGGATTTCAAGCCATTATGACGTTGGCATCATGGTATATGGTTTTCGGGAATATCAGGAACAGGTGTATCTTCTCGTGATTGCGCACTGTCAGGATTATTGCCCTGCTGCCATTTTGAATTTGAAGTCTGAAGCAAAGCCCTTTTGGTCCAGAACTGGCATTTAAGCAGTTCTTTTTTCAGCAGGTTCAGTTCTTCATGTAACTTGTCTTCCAACTGCTTTTGCTGCTGATCAAGCATTGTCAGCCTCTTTTCCATGGCATCAAGTCGTTCATGGAAATTTTTTTCAGAAAGGTTATTTCTGGCTTTCTGCTGCTGACGCCATACAATCTGCAATCCTTTTTTTAATTTGCTGTAACCTTCACGCATCTGCATAATTTCCAGGCGTATTCCTCTTTCCAACTGCAGGCTTCTGGACATCCTGTCCAGAGCACCGGCCTGTGTGGACAAAATATTCTGGTACATGCTCGTCGACATGTTGGAATTCGAGGGAACTGGCAGATTATCTGACCCTTGCTGAAAGACATTTGCGGATTTATGTGGATATTTGCTGGACAGCATGTGCTCAATGTGCTGGCGAGGTACTTTTTGACGCATTGCCTGTGCAATATCCTGAAAGATTTGCAAAGATTCAGGTTTGAAGCGCTTCATTCTGCCTGATCCTACAGAGGGCAAAAAATGTTCGTACTGGTCTCGGTAATAACGAATGTTGCTTTCAGGGAGTTTAAGTCTTCGCGCAATTTCTTTTATGGACAAAAGCTCATGTGACATAAAAATATCCGTATATGATCAATGATTATAAAATACTGCCGACTTTCTGGAACATTGACAGCTCAGCTCTGTTGGAAATCTATTCTGAGAAAAAAATCTTTACTTGCCACAATTTGTAATTAGATTTATCCTTGAAAGCAATGTTAATGTACGGTGACCTTTTAAAATATTTGGAACACTATAAGGCCTATGCATTAAGGATGGGGGATGGCTGTCACGTGTATCTCCTGCCTCAAAACAAGATTTTGGAGGTTACCTGATTATTGCCTGAGTAGGTTCTGGAGTGCCTGCCACTATTTTCTTTAAAATGGGATAGACTGGCACACATATTTAACAGTAAAAAACTACCCTTCAGACCAGGGAGGTAGAAATGTCAATAGCAGTAAGTGCTGGAGCCATGAGTTCTTTTGGGTTGTCCCAGAATATAACTGCTCATAATGTGGCCAATATCAACACTGACGAGTTCAAGTCTCAACGGTTAGATCTTGAAACCGGACCTCAGGGTCAAGGGGTGCGACCGGCTCAGATAGTTGAAGATCAAAGCATGGGTCCTCTTGTGCAGCGTCAGCAGGCTGTAGAAAATGAACAGGGGCTAATGGTACAGCAGGAAGTTGCGGTTGAGGCCAGCAATACAGATCTGGCAAGAGAAATTACCGGGATGATCCGTGATGAACGGGCTTTTGAAAGCAATGCGCAAGCAATCCGTTCGCAGGAAAATCTAATAGGCGTTTTTCTTGATAAGACAGTCTGACTTCCGCACCCTGTCTTACGACTTCTGCCCCCTGACTTCTGACTTCTGACTTCTGATGTCTGTTCTCTGATCTCTGACTTCTGACCTCAAACCTCTGCCCTAATCGGCATCTTTTCATGGTCTGTAGCTATCCGGATCAATATCAAGCCTTTTGACGATCTTCTGTAAAGCCACCCTGCTCAGGCCTGCTGTCTTGGCCGCCTGAGAAATATTGCCGTTGGTCCTGGAAAAAACTTCCCGCACATAACTTTCAGTAAACTCGTTTATTACTCTGTTCTTTGCATCAGAATACAATTCAGGCCCATACTCTAAGCAGACCACCGAACCTGGACTCTTAGAATGTTCCTTGTTGTCCACTGCATTTAAGGTATCTATATTTATTTCCGGACCGGAAGAAAAAACAACCATCCTGCGGATGAAATTTTGCAGTTCACGAACATTACCCGGCCAGTCACGCCGGGAAAGAGCTTCCATGACATCTCCAGACAGTTTTTTGGGTTCCCCTCCAAGTTCTGAAGCCACCTGGCGATTAAAATGATGCACAATCAGAGGGATATCTTCTTTAATCTCCCGCAATGAAGGTGTAGAGACTGTGACAACATTGAGTCTGTAAAAAAGATCCTCTCTGAAACTCTTTTCCCTGATTTTTTCTTCAAGGTCCTGGTTGGTTGTAGACAGGATGCGGACATCAACCCTGATGTTTTTGCTGCTTCCGAGAGGTCTGACTTCCTGCTCCTGCAGAGCACGCAAAAGTTTGGTCTGGATACTCACAGGAATATCGGCAATCTCATCAAGCAGCAGACTGGAACGGTCTGCCTCAATAAAAAGACCTTTATGATCCTTGAGGGCACCGGTAAATGAGCCTTTTTTATGGCCAAACAGTTCACTTTCCAGAAGATGCTCAGGAATGGCCGGACAGTTAATAGTAACAAGAGGTTTATGTTTTCTTTTACTCAGCCCGTGGATGGCTCTGGCCACAAGCTCCTTTCCCGTACCAGATTCTCCCCGGATAAGAACAGAATAATCTGTCTGAGCCAGTGATTGAATGGTCTCATATAACCTCTGCATGGGCTGACTTTGTCCCACAAAATCTTCAAACACTGACTGTTGGGAGATTTGCTGCTTGAGGCACATATTTTCACGGATTAAAGAATTTCTTTCAATACCTTTCTTAATATTTCTTACCAGGTCGGGTATGTCAAAAGGTTTGGTAATAAAATCATATGCTCCCATTTTGATGGCCTGTACAGCGATTTCAATACTGCCGTAAGCGGTCATCATAATCACAGTAGATCCTGGATCAACCTGCAAAACACGTTCAAGAAGCTCAATGCCATCCATTTCCGGCATGCGCACGTCCATTAAAATAAGATCCATGGTATTATGACGTACATACTCCAGAGAGCTGACAGGATTGGAGAAAACTGTGACGTTGCATTGTTTCAGCTCATAGGGAAGGATTCTCTTCAAACCTTCAAGCATATCCTTTTCATCATCAACTATCATTATTTTCATATTAATTACCGTCGGGTTAGCGCTGTGTGTTAACCTTGCTGCAGCCTGTCTGAATGAATCTGTTAATTACCGGCAACAGGCATGATTATTGTAAACTCAGTCCACTCAGATGGTTGACTGCTGACATATATTTCCCCACCATGATCCTGAATGATGCCATAGCTTACAGATAAACCCAGACCTGTGCTCTCCCCTGTCTTTTTGGTACTGAAAAATGGATCAAAAATCTTTTTTCTGATCTCAGGGTCCATCCCCTGACCGCTGTCACGAACGGTCAATCTCACTTGAGATGATTCATTTTCAAACCTGGAATGGATGGATATAGTCCCATTTTTCTGGATTGCCTGACATGCATTCATAACAAGGTTTACAAAAACCTGCTTGATTTTATTTTCGTCAAAATTTACATGGGGCATATCTGGCTCAAGATTAAGCGATACATCAATTTTCTGCTTCTTGAACTGATGCCTGAACATCTGAATAACGTCCTCAATGGTATGATTTATTGATGCAAATGCCTTGGTGCTTTCCTGGCCTCTGGAAAACTGCAGCAGGTCTGTAACTATTTGTTTGCAGTTAAGAGTTTGTTTTTCAATTATGTTCAGATCTTTAAGTCCCTGAGGGAAGTCTGCAAGCTGTCTTTTGAGCAGATCAATATAGCACAATATAATGCCGAGAGGGTTGTTTATCTCATGAGCAACTCCTGCAGCCAGCTGACCCATAGCCACAAGTTTTTCAGTATGTTGAATCCTGCTTTCTACTTTTTTCTGGTCTGTGATATCTCTTGCATAGCGAATTATACTTTCCAACTCGCCGTTCTCGTCTAAGACAGGATAGAAGTGCACGAGATATATTTCTCCTGTTCCGCATCGTGACTCGCTGACATAAGGTTCTTTAGTCTGGACAACCTTGTTCAAGCCACAATGCGGGCAGGCGGTCTTGAGTCCGGAGTGTGCCTCATAGCACGGTATATCGTAAACGTCTTCCGGCTCAACCTTAAACTTGTCAATATATCCTTTATTAACCATTTTGATGCGGAAGTTTTTATCCATGAGTATGACCAGGTCAGTAATGCCGTCAAAAACCGACTGCAACAGTTCTTTGCTTTGGATAAGTTTCTGCAGTCCATTGAGACTTTCCACGGCAATGCCCATTTGCCGGCCAATGGACAGTAGCAATTCTTTTTGCTCAGGTAATATTTCCGCATAATTCACTCGAACAAAACTCATAATTCCCAGAACCTTGCCTCTGCAATAGAGAGGAACATTCAAGCAGTGACCATACCCGGCAGCTTTGAAGCTGTGCATGTTTCCTTTCAGAGCGCTACAGACTGATTTTTTCATGTTGCTGCTGGCGGAGCTTAAGTCAATGGACTTCAATTCTCTGTCAGGCTGTAAGCATTGAACATGCACAGGCAAGTCCTGGGCTTGCTGTTGAAACTTCAGCCGCAGGTTTCCAGTAGATTCATCAAGAAGGTAAATACCAACCCCCCTGGCCGGCATCATTTTCAAGATCTGACCCAGTGCGCCAGGCCAGATGTCAGCAAGTCCTCTAGCCTGAGTGGTCAACTCAGCAATACTGTTTAATGTATACAATTCCTTATTTCTTATGATCACCTTCTCTTTGAGTAGCTCTTCAGATTTCTTCAAAGCACTCGTCCTGTCCTCTACTTTAAGTTCCAAATTCTGTGCATACTTTTTTAATTCTTCACGGGTGTGCTTAAGGTGAGAGGCCATGGACTGGGCAGCGGCGGATAGAACTTCAATCTCATCATTTGAGTCCTGGTCATCAAAAATTTCAGGCAGGCTGTCATCATCAACCTCTTCTCTAAAAATATTAAGTACTCCACGTATATTACTGACAACTGTCCAGTTGAAATAAACAATGAGAGTCAGATAAAAAAGAGATACACCAAAAAAAACTACAAGAAAGACTGAGGTTGCCTTTTCCTGTATGGCTGCCAGCGCACTCTGCACGGGTATGCCTACAGCGATGACTCCTGCCAGTTCCCCTGGATAATGTCCAAATCCTCTTTCAGTTCCATAAAGGCTTAAAAGTTCTGCAGGAGCGTCTTCCGGGCTTCCATGGCAACTCATGCAGGAATGTTCAAAGTATACTGGCTTAAAGCGCATGTAAAAGGCATCCCCCTTGTTTTCCAGCAGACCCTGCCAGTTTTTCTGATTCTGATTATCCTGAAAGTATGCCAGCATGCCCCTTTCCATGGCATTTGCTTCTGAATCTGGATTGCGGGCATTGATGGAAACACGGCGATAGCTGTGTTCAGGAAGGTTGCGCTTCAGATTGTCCATGACAGCCCTGCCCACATAAGACGTAGACATGGCCTCAAGCATGAAAAAGTCTTCTCCAAATCTTTCAATCATTTTGGGCCTGAGCTCATCCCTGATATACATCCTGCTGGCTTCAATGGAAGCCATGACCAATTCAGTTTTGGAGTAGGCAGAATCTTCAAGCAGGCTCTTTTCTCTGTAGTAAATTACAAACGCGCTTACAAAACAGACCAGAAGCAGTATCAGGCCTGTACCAACGAGAAAGCGCGAACGAAACCCCATGGACAGCTTGAAAAATTTAGAATTTCTGCTCTCACTCCTTAATTCAGTGGTTGACGACGTGTTTTTGTATTCCTGCACTGCAGCCTCCTTCCCATGAAGTGTAGCTCCGAGTTTGCACCATTGCAAATAAAAGTTTACATTTGTCGCTGATTTTCATATTTTTACAATTAATCGCTTGCAAGTAACTTCTAAACTTCAGACAATTGGCTTAAAATCGTTTTGGAGAAAAACATGAAAGATTACCTGCCCTTGAATGATAAAGATTTTGAAATGATTCTGGAAAAGGCCAGAGTTCCTGAACATTCAGTGAGGTTTATGGCTGCAATGTCTGGAGGCCAACCCTTCCTCGAAGGTCCGTACCTTTTTTTTCATGCTGAAGACTGGCTTCTCGCTGTCGGATATCCCATTCAAGACCCTGAAAGTTCATACTGCCCTGATGAATTTGACAAGGCTTTGATCAAAGCCAGGCGCAAGGCAAAAGCCCAGGCTTGCTGGGCCATTTGTCCCAGCCTGCCGGAAAGAATCCAGGAATTCCTTGTTGATAAGGATCAATTTTATACTCTGACTGTTGGTGAATCTGTCCCCTCCAAGCTTTCAAGGCTTTGTGAAAAAGGTGCTGCACAGCTGACCTTTGAAACAGGCAAAGAGTTTACTTCTGCTCATCGTCGTTTATGGGCTGAATTTACTGGCCGGGTTCCGCTTAAACCCAATGTTCGTGAGCTTTATGCACGAACTGAAGATGTGCTTGCAAAATGTCCCAGCCTAATGCTCCTCAACGCCTGGGACCAGCAGGGCAATCTTTCTGCCTGCCTGCTTCTCGATACTGGCCCTAAAGATTTTGTAAGTTACCTTTTGGGGGCGCATTCCAAAGAATACTATCTTCCTTATGCTTCTGACATGCTTTTTGGAGAAATGATCAAGCTTAGTGCTGAATATAATAAAAAGTATATTCATCTTGGGCTTGGAGTTAATGAGGGAATAACCAGGTTTAAAACCAAGTGGGGAGGCCAGCCTGACCTTTCCTATGAGATGGCAGAATGGACTGAGCCAGCAAATTTTACTGATGATTTAAGCGACATGATGCGCAGCGTGGCCCAGATGCCGCATGTGAGCATGACCAGGGAGCAATTCTGGGATTCACTGCCTCCTCAGCGCCCTTTTACACTTGTCTGGGAACTGGAAAAGGACGGACGAAAATCATGGATTGGCGGAACAGCTCATTTCTTTTGCTATAGCTTTGCTTCTTCGTTAAGCAGACTTTTTGAAAAGGTTGATACTGTAATTTTTGAAGGGCCATTAGACCAGGACAGTCTGGACGGGGTAGCCCAGACAGGAAAGTCCCCTGACCAGGATTCTCCTCGATTAATTAAATTTATGACTCCTGATGAAATAAAAAAACTGGACCGGGTGGTCTGCGGCCCCCGGGGTTTCTGGGCCAGAATGCTGGGCACGGAAGACCCGAACCCTGCTGATGCTGGCTATTATCTCGCAGATACCAGACACTGGTTTGCCTTTTTTTCCCTGTGGACCCATTTTTTGCGCCGCCATGACTGGAAACAGTCAGTTGATCTCGAGGCCTGGCATGTGGCTCACGAAATGGGCAAGGAAGTACTTAGTATGGAAACTATCAAAGAACAGCTTGAAACCTTAGAAAGCATTCCAGTAGAAAGAATTACTGATTTTTTCCGGCAATGCGGGCACTGGAAAAAATATATCAACAAAAATATGAAAGCCTATCTCAAAGGCGACCTGGATGCCATGATGGGAACCAGTGTTGAATTTCCTTCCAGGACAGACACAGTCATTGATCGGAGGGATAAGGTGTTCTTAGAGCGGATGCTTCCACATATCAGAAATGGCAGGTGCGCTGTTTTTGTAGGGTCTGCACACATGTTTAATCTGCAGGGTATGCTGTCGCAGGCTGGATTTAAAGTCACCAAGCTTAAAAAGGTCTGATGATGGTACCGGACAAGCATAGCCAGGCTTCGGCATGGGCAGTCGTACCCGAACAACTGACCTGCTATGTGCGCTCAACGACCCAGGCTGTCCCTGTCCGCTTTAAATCCTGCCTGGCTTATGAAGCAGCAGACAACCTCATACTAATCGGCTACCCTTTGCAAGATCCCCTTAATCACCAGGCGGTTCAGGATTCCCTGACCATGGCCATGAAAAGCACCAGAGCTGACAAAATTACTCTGTTGGCCGCCTGCAGACTCGGCCGGGATGTTGTACCCGACGGCTGGGTTTTGGAAAACGCAGAACAATCAGAGGCAGCATCAATGCAGGATGAGTTCCTGACCCTGTCCTTTCCCTGTGGTACATTGCCTCAAAAGGTGCGTAATATGATTCGAAGAGCAGCCCGCGAGGTGAGCATACGCCAGGCTTCGAATCTGGAAAAAGATCATATTAATCTTGTTCAGTTATATCTTAAGCACAGAATTTTAGACTCAGGCACAAGGCTGATTTTTCGAAATTTAGAAAGATACACTGAAGAATGTCCAGGATCGCTGGTGGTATCAGCCTGGACCGCTGACAAAAAGCTGGCCGGTTTTTCCATTGGAGATTTTACAGGACTGGAAACAGCCTTTTATATGTTTTCTTTTCGCGACCCGGATGCAGCGCCACCCGGTACAGCTGATCTGCTGTTACATGAACTGCTGGCAGAAGGAGCAAAGCGGGGGCACAGGCGAATGAATCTGGGGCTAAGCGTAAATCCGGCCATTGCTTTTTTTAAAAAGAAGTGGAAGGCACAGGCCTTTCTGCCATATGTGGAAACCACCTGGATCCGCCAGAAACGCGGCAGGCTTTCTAAGCTCTGGCAGCGGATTACATCATAGCTCGACAATTGAGACTGAAGGATTTAGAAGTGGATTGATCCATCCATTTTCAAGACACCCCTTACCTCCCCGGCCTTCTCAACCAGCCTCCCCGGTTCCTTGTACTTCCCGCCCATCCAGCGCGATCAGGTTACGTTCGGCCTTGCTGAAAATCATCCCCAACTCGTGCAAGGACATCCCGGCCCGGCCCTTGTACTTCTCGCTGTAGCCCTTGACCCGGATCTGCTCCAGGGCCGGATTGCCTTTGATTTCCGCGGCCTGGACCAGCTTGATCTCCATCACAAAGATCCTGTTCTCCAGGATAACGGTCAGATCGGCCTGGCCCTTGTTGGTTACATCCTCAGGGATGATCCGCGCATCCAGTGAGGCGAAAAAGGCATACAGCACCGATGCATACCAGCCCTCGCAGTCCAACAGGTCCGTGTTGGTAAAGTTGCGGTAAGGAATCGCCGCGAAAAGGCGGTGGATGATGTCACGAAGGGCAGGAAGGTCTGCGTCGAGCAGAGCCTGGCGGACATGATCCTTGATGTAGAATTTTTCTGCGGCCAACTGGGTATATCCGCTGATCAGGGAATTGTTCAGAGCCAGACGTACTTCCCTGTTGGGCACGCGGAGCACGTATCGCTGCTCCCCATATCGTTCCAGGTTCTCCGCGATGGTCAGATACCCGGCCTGGAAGAGCAGGGTTTCCGGGGTCAGGGTGTCCACGTCAAAGGAATTAAGGATCTCCTCGCCTACCTCGATGCCTTCCAGATTCGGCAGAAAGTAGCGCTTTTGCTGGAACAGCCTGATTAGAAAGCTTGGGCTGCCGGTCTCGAACCAGTAGTTGCGATAGGCCTTGCCCTTCTGCAGAAACAACAGCACGTCAAAGGGATTGTAGACCGGCTCGCCCAGCCATTGATAGCCGTTGTACCACTGGCGGAAGTGTTCAAGATCCACATCTGACAAGTGATCGGCAAAGCAGGTCTCCAGCTCCTGCTGGGTGTAACCGCAGATGGTGGCGAAGCGGGAGTCAATGGTCAGATCTTCCAGGTTGTTCAAGTCGCTGAACAGGCTGACCTTGGAAAACTTGCTCACCCCGGTCATGAAGATGCACTGGATGTGCCCATCCTGGGGCTTGAGCGCAGAATACAGATCCTGCAATTCTTCGCGCATCTCCCGGGCCGTGTCCGGATGCTCCAGATTGTCCAGAATGGGCTTGTCGTACTCGTCGATGAGCACCACGGCCCGCCTGCCGGTTTGCTCATGGGTCAGGCGGATCAGTTCGGCAAAGCGGCCGGAATTGCTCTTAAACTGCAGCTCTACGCCAAGGCGCTGCTGATTAACAATCAAGAGCTCGTCGATTTTTTCCTGAAGTGAGTCCATGCCCCGCAGCCGGCCTTCTCCAAAATCAAGCTTGATTACCGGGTGAACTGCGTCCCAGTCCCATTTGTCGTGGATGTACAGTCCTTGAAAAAGTTTTTCGTTGCCCTCGAACAGTTCCTTGAGCGTGTCCAGGAAAAGGCTCTTGCCGAAGCGCCGGGGGCGGGAAAGAAAGTAGCGGCCCTGTTTGAGGACCAAACGATGGACGTGTTCGGTCTTGTCCACATAGACGTAACCGCCTGTGCGGATGGAGGAGAAGGTATTTATGCCCACGGGCAGGTGTAACATGGCGGAGGCTCCTTTGATAATATAGAAAATGGAGTTCAAAACCCGGCGGATTCGATTAACTGGATATTAACTGCCACAATTTATGCGGATGGACAAGGAAAACTGAATGGGGGAAGGGTTTCGAAGTCCGGTACATTTTGAAAATGGATATACATATTTGATCATTCCCGCTCACCTCAAAATCAACAGACCTCGGATGCCGGTATAGTTATAGTAGGGGGAACAAAGGAAAACCATCGTTTTTTTCGGTTGCGGGCTAAGCCAACATTAGTTAATAAGATAAACACCATCCATTTTGTTGACACGCTTAAAGTTTTACTCAGGCAAAGTTAAGTTAGAGATAAAAATGGACTTATAATGCTGAAGGCGGAAGGTTTAATATATTACCATGTCTGAAAGTTTTCAAAAAAATCAACAGATCATCCTGGATTATGAACGCAAATTTGCTTCAGAGCTTGCAGTGAAGGTTGTGGAAAAGCCGGCACTGACCATTTGGCGCATTATCATGCCTTTGCTTCTAATTTATCATGCTGTAAAGCTCAAGGAGTATAAACAGGATATCAGCATTTTCACTCAGGGAGTAATGAAGTCAAAGCTGCTGGCTCTTGGATCAGCATACAATGAACTTCGTTCCAACCTCCCGAGCCATGATTATCTACATTCCTTAGAGGTGGGGGAAGACAGCACCACCCCCAACATGAAACTATTCATCACTCGCCAGAAAGCAGAAGTGGAGCTAATTAAAAGTCATTATAAAAAGCTTTTGAAAAGTTCCGGCACTGACTATGAAAGTCTTTTGAGGAATGTATATAAAAATCGTGGTCAATACAGAAATTATCTGCTTAAACTTGAAAAGACTGAACAGGATATTCAGGACAGTATTTTGAAAATCCATCATCCAGGCTCAGTAGCAAGGGAAATGTCCCTTTCAATGCAGTTGGCCCTTAAGGAAATGCGAAAAGAGGAAATCAAAAGAGTTTTCGGATAACCTGCAAAGGCCAGTTCTATTCTGCCGGTGTTGCAGCTCTAATGCTGGCTGTACCCACAACCCAAAAAAGATATTTTTAACCGCCCGTTCGAAGACTCACTCAAGACGCAAAGGGCGCAAAGGAAGAAAGAAGTTTTTTCATTTGCCGGGGGACGGCAAATGAAAAGGCTGCCTTTTTAAAAACCGATGCCCGGTTTTCAAAAATATATTTTCTTTATTGTCTTTAAATTCTAGTCTTTAGCGTTTTTGCGGTTAAAATTTTCTTGTATTTTTTACAAGATTGAGTCGTTAAGTTACTAACTCCTTCTTTTGGGACAGTTCTGACAGATCCTAGCCGGTCTTCCCAGCTTCAGTCCTTCGCGAAAACTTGTGTAACCCTTGCACCTCCAGATAACCGGAAGAAGCTCATTGTTGATATTTCCAAATACGTTTCTGGAGTAGGGCTCAGGTTGACCCTGGCGTGCAAAATCAGCTTTGTCCACGGGGACATTGGCGTAAACGCAGGGTGAGACATCTCCTTGGGCAGATACGAAAAGGGCGTGTTCAACGTTTTCCGAGCAGACAAGTCCGTCCTGGACTGAGGATGAAAAAACCGGAGTATGAATGGTCTGTCCCTTTTCTTTTGCCTGCTCCTTCAGTCTGCTGAATATGGACTCCAACTCTCTGATTTCATTTTCGTTTTCTGGGGATAGAACTTCGGATGACAATTCTACTCCAGGCTCAAAATCCAGCACGCTGACTACTGCCTGGTCAACGCCTTTGGAATGCATTAGTTCCGGCAGTTTTTCCAGATCATCCAGGCCAGAGCGCAACAGCATGTAAGCAATATGCACAACTGGCCTTGTGTGTTCTCCTTTTTCCTTAATCCGCTTAGCGAGATCAAGTTTTTCCATGACCTTTTCAAACGGAGCTCCAGCTCTAACCGGATCATTAGTTGCGGCTGTAGTTCCTGCGAGAGAGAAGGCAAGAATATCAAGACCTGATTCAATCAGCTTTTCTAACAAGCTCTCTCTGAGGAGGATGCCATTAGTTGTAACTCCCACTGTACAACCGGCTTCCTTAGCCAGTCTGACCATTTCAGGGAAATCCTTATGTAAAAGCGGTTCACCCCAACCCTGAAGATAGGCTAAGTCAGTCTTTTGAAGAGCAGGCAGCAGCGCCTTAAAAGTTTCCATTGGCATGGAGCGGTCTTTCCATTGTTTATGATATACAGTTCGCGGACAATAAGAGCATAATGCGTTGCACCGCGATGTCACCTCGATCTGCATCCAGTCCTTGGAATCATACAGCACTTTATGCTCCCACCACGAACGGAGTTTGCCCGGTTTTTTGGATTTTTTATTTTTCATCTATCCCCTCCTGGCTCAAAATATGAATCGGTTTTTAATTGTAAAAAAATGAGGCATCTGGATCTTGATACCTGGCTGCAGTTTAGGAACGCCAGTTTCTAATGCCGGCTGCGCCCGCTACCCAATTTAAACAAGGTTGCAATCCACCAGGGTTAACTGTATATTCATTGCGAAACCAAGGAGTTGCACCTATGCCTTTAAACCTACAGGAAAAATTTGATGCCATTCATGCTCAGGAAGAGCAATTCGCCTACAGGCTGGCCAAAGATGTAGTCAAAAAGCCGGAAGCTTCAGCCTGGATGATCCTCGTGCCCATACTTTTCGTACACCATGTCATGAAAATCGGAGATTACAAAGAAGGGGTGCGCTCCTTTGCTAAAAATATCCTGAGCAGCAAAGAAAAAGCTTTGAAACTGGCGCATCTCGAATTGCAATCAGGAACAGCCCAGTCTGGATCATCTCAGGACTATTTCTCAGATGTCAAGCTTGACACCCACGAGGAAAAGGCACTGGCCGAAAAGCAGGTCAAGATAATTCAATATCTTCAGCAGCACTACCTGACAATGCTCAGACAGTCAGGAAGCACATTTGAAGAGCTCATAAGGAACGCTTACAAGACTCAAGGAGAATATAGACGCTTTCTGAATAATCTAACTGAGCTTGAGAAGGATGCTAATCAGTACCTGGTAGATAATTTTCAGAAAGATGAAGAGTATAAGATACTGCTTAGAAAAATTGAAGAGCAGACTGAAGCTTTGCGGGAAGAAGAACTTTCTTTTTTCTTTAATAATGAAAAATAGGAGTTACAAGAAATTGTTATCAGTTATCAGTTATCAGTTGATAGTTAATAGTTAATAGTTGAAGAATAAAAGCCTTCACTCACTACCTTACCCTGATAACCAATAACCAATAACCAATAACCAATAACAGATAACAGATAACCAATAACAGATAACTGGTTTGTGGGACACAGTCCGCTTTAGAATATTTCCCTCAGGTACCTTTCGCGAACCTTTCTGACAGCTTTTTGCCTTTTATGTGTTTCTTGACCAACATCACCATCAGTCAAATCTTGATGCAATTGTTCATTAATTTCATTTTCCAGCCTATCAAGCTCTTGTAGAAACTGCCGGTAGTCATCAAGTTGGCTGTAGGCTTTGATAGCCATGGCTGCATGATTTTTTTCCCCGGTATTGAAAAGCAGAAGGTAATG
Source organism: Desulfonatronovibrio magnus (assembly GCF_000934755.1). Taxonomy (NCBI): domain Bacteria; kingdom Pseudomonadati; phylum Thermodesulfobacteriota; class Desulfovibrionia; order Desulfovibrionales; family Desulfonatronovibrionaceae; genus Desulfonatronovibrio; species Desulfonatronovibrio magnus. The sequence goes on along the minus strand of NZ_JYNP01000015.1, from coordinate 95,130 downwards.
ATCAAACATTTTTTCCAACAGGTCGCTTAAAAGCTCATAAACCCTGCCGGATTCCATTTTCAATTCATGGAGCCAGAAATCTCTGAACTGGCTCTGCATTTTTTGTCTTGACTGATTTTCTTCACCAGTTTCAGCGCACATATAAGCTCCATCTAAGGCAATCATTTTGAAGCGCATATGCTGCTCAGTAAACTTGCGGGTTTCTTTTTTTCGAGCCAAATACTCAAATAAAAACTTAAACGGAATGAGCAGGTGCCACCATGGATGATCACGCGTGGCCCGCATAAGGTAAACCACTCGGGCAGCGAATCTTTCCTCCTCTGAAATCAAGGCCTTGTATTGCGCTTTGAGAATTTTGGACTTTGCAGCATTCATAATAACTGGACAGTATTTTTTTGTTTGACCGAGCAGCGACATTTTTCAGTCAGAAAGCGGACCGACTCTTTTGCCGATCTTTTCCAGCCGCATGCATGCTGCTTTTGATCGGCAAAAGGGCCTGTCCTGAGGAGGTTGACATTATTCCATCTTTCTTGACAAAAACCTGTCGCTGCAGGGTCAATCTTCGCTGGTATTGTTGCCTCTTTTTAAGGCACCGCGCATAAAATCTGTAGCCTCAGCTACTTCATCAATAATATCCCAGTACCATCCACCTACATAAATATCTTTTTCCTGCAGCACTTGAATTACTTCACTTTTACCGGTTATTCTTTCAATATTGGATAAAAAACCGATAAAACCTATTATGATCAGGATTCCCAAAATGAGGCGGACTATTCTTTTCTGTAAAGAAGCCGGGGGCCCCAAGCCCCCGGCTGACTGTTTGTGTGACAATTGATGCTCCACTAATGGTGGTTACAGTCCCATAGCCATCAGACGGTCAGTAATATCTCTGAAAATGACCATGAACATAATGTACGCTACAAGAGCTGTGAGTATCAGGTTGAAGCCCTGACCGCATACATAAAGGATCAATGGCTTGCCGCCGCGCAGAGGTTCTTTAAGTTCGCGGTAGTTAATGCTCAGACCAATGCTTACAAAAGCTATGGCGAAGAACCAGCCGCGGAAACCATTTGCCCAGGCCAGAATGCCATTGTTGATCATGGCGTAGGACCATGCTTCACCTGCTGTTTCTGCGAGAACGGATATGAGAATTGAAGCAAAGATAAAGCCAAGGATGAACTTAGGGAAGCGGTACCAGATTTCATACAATGCACCAGCTGCGGTGAACTTAACAGGAGCAGCTCCAGCAGCACAGGCACGGTCCGGCTCAACTTTGAGGCACCAGTATGCCGCAACTCCAAATGCCATAACACCAATCATAACATTCTGGATCATCTTAATAGTAGCAGCTACATACATGGCTTCAGGCCCAATGAGCTCTCCAGCGGCAACAACAGATCCGGTGTTGTCAACTGTACCACCAATCCAGGCACCAGCCCATACCGGATGCATTCCTACCCAGTTGGCGAAAGCTGGGATGGCAAAAATCATGACCACAACAAATACCATTGACATACCAATGGCGAGAGTCAGTTCTTCTTTTTTTGCTCTGGAAGCTGCAGCAGCAGCAATGGCTGCGGACACACCGGAAACACTCATATCAGAGGATACAGTGATGTTTAGCTGTTTGGAAGGAACCTTGATTACTTTCTGACCAAACCAGTAAGTACCTATTAGAACTATGGGAGTGACCACCCAGGTTACAAATATACCTGCAGGTCCAATCATTAGAATAAGTCCGAACATTACACTGGCACCGAGCAGGACAAGGCCTGTCTTGATAAAGTATTCTGTCTGGGCCGCAGTTTTAAGAAATTTGGGCGTGCCTACGGTATTTGATATGAGCATGCCCAGTACAATTCCCCATAGAACATACGAAAATCCATAAGCTCTTACAGTTGTCTGGTTGGCTATAACATATGAAAGTACAGCCAGTCCGAAAACTATAGGAAAGCCAATGAAAAACTCTTTCAGGTTAAGGCCCATGAATTTTCCGCCTATGGCAAAGATAAGGGCTGTTATAACCATAAGAGCCAGCAGGCCGGGAATTCTGTTAAAGGACTGGGTATTAGCCGCGCTGCGTGCACTGGAAAAGCTATCTCTTGCAGAGCGCCATTCACCAAGCAGCAGTCTGGCTTCAGCGTTGAGTTGAGTATTCTGAAAGTTTTCAGCACGGGCCAGATCTTCAGCTGCCTGGGCTCTGGCTCTTGCATCTTCTAACCTTTCCCTGGCCTGCTCCAGTCGATCCGCGTTGGCAGCCCTGATTTCAGCTGCTGCCTGCTCAGTACGAAATATGGAGTCAAGCGGATTGCTGGACCAGCGCGCAGGGGTGGCCAGAAAACCGTGAACGGTTTTGAGAAGACCATCTTCACTGCGTGCTCTGACCGAGTTATAAGCGGATTCAGCTTCAGTATACGCTATGGTTCGGAATCCAGCCATTTCCTGCTCCTGCTCCATGATTTCCTGATACTGATACATGCTGTCCACGTCAGGACTTGCGGCAGTAGCAGCCATCCAGGCAAAGATAATGATAAGAGCGCCAAGCCAGATAGCCCACCAGTCCTCAGATTTGTACATCTGCGTGACCATGCTGACTTTGGTTTCTGTTACAACATTGGCATTAGGGTTTTCAGCCATAAAAAAAACCTCCTGATTTGTTTAGAATTTAAGTTTTATATAAGTATCATTTAATTTAAGGGGAATGCAGGCAGTGTGTCTTGCAAAAATCAAGATAACTGAAAAAACACTGTTTTTTTCAAAGCCAAATGCAAGGGCGCTAATACTTCATCAAGTCAACTTAAGCAAAAACCAGACCGAAAAGGTTATAAAAGGTGGTTTCAATAAAAAAAGAAGTTTTATCAGCATGTTATGTGGAGGTGTTTGTTTTGAGCAACTGATGTTTTCAATGCTTTGTGCTTTGCATTGCTAACTTGGGTTTGCGGCGGATTGGAAACTCTGGTTTTCATGTGGCTGAGACCCAGCTGGCACCTTTAGACACCCTCTGCCTGGGTAAGCTTCTTCTTACAAGTAAATAGAATCATATGTGTAATAAATTCAGAGCATTACGGTTTTACGATACAGATTGCTTCGGTCGCTTAGGCTCCCTCGCAATGACAGGTTTTCAGCAACTACATCCCTGACAGCTCAGGTGTCATTGCGAGCGAGTCTTCGAGCGCGGCAATCTCTAACGTTTTGAGGCTTTTACACCTCTTTTTTTGTAGCTCCAGCAACATTTTGAAGAAGTGGCTGGAGCCGCAAGAACTAAACGTCCCCAGGCTGGAGCTTGGGAACGAGGGGTATAAGTTACTCACACGTTCGGTCTCGGGCCGCCCGGGTGAGGAGCTTACAAGTAACTGGAATCGTTTTGGTAATAAAATCAAGCTGTTACGGTTTTCACATTTTTACGATTTTTGCTTATGAATGATGCACATTTGCCAGAAAAGTTCCGTCAAAGATGGGAACTTTGCGCCAGGCACAGGGACTGTCCCTCGCTGTGTAGATTTTTTCATCAAAGCAAATTTCCTTCAAGAACCAATGCAGCATCAATCTGTTTTATAGTACCTCGCGGGGACTGTCCCAATTTCCAGAAAAGTGACAGACTCTTAAAGTTACTCACACGTTCGGTCTCGGGCCACCCGGGTGAGGAGCTTCTCAATTATTTTTGCTTTCATGGATTCTGCCATATGTCTTGCAAGTTCTTGAGGCTATTGATAATATAGCTTAAAAAATATTGCACGCAGCTGTGATTTTAATTGCGAAGCTTTACCAAAAGGTGTAGTAAGACAAGAAAAAAGTAATGGTTTGCCTGATTGTCTTTGTCTGTTGCACAGAATTGATCAGTTCATGTACTTTTTTCCGGAATAAATCAAAAAATTAAATCAGCATACTATAACAACAGGAGGGAAATTATGTCCACACTTATCCGAATCAACACAAAGAAAAAAAAGATCGTTTCTTCAGATTTGCCCGATGATTATGCAGGTCTTGGAGGCAGAGCACTTACTTCAAGGGTGGTGCGCAGGGAAGTGCCACCTACCTGTCATCCTTTAAGCGCCCAGAACAAGCTGGTAATCGCTCCCGGACTGCTTACAGGCACCACAGCGGCCAATACCGGCAGGCTGTCAGTTGGTGGTAAATCACCCTTGACCGGAACTATTAAAGAGTCCAATGCGGGAGGATCATTTTCTCAGAAACTTGCCAAGCTCGACATTACTGGGATTATCATAGAAGACAAACCAGAGCCGGGAACTCCTTTTCAGGTTCTTGTTATTGATAAGCTCGGAACCAGATTTGATCAGATGCCTGAATTAGACGGTCTTGGAACTTATGAAACTTCAGCCAAGCTTTTCGAAAAATATGGGTCAAAAGTAGGCATTATGGTCATTGGTCCTGCAGGTGAAAATACTCGGCTGGCTTCATCCATTCAGTTTACAGATCCCAAGGGCAATCCCAGTCGAGCAGCCGGAAGAGGCGGGCTTGGAGCACTGATGGGTTCCAAAAAAATCAAGGCCATTGTGGTTGACGCTGAAGGCTCCAAAGCGCCTGAACCTGTTGACAAAGAGGCTTTTAAAGCTGCAGCCAAAAGATGGGCCGAGATTCTGGTCAAGCATCCTGTTACAGGTCAGGGGCTGCCATCTTTCGGAACATCAATTCTAATAAACGTTATTAATGAAGCTGGAACATTACCCACCAAAAACTTCAGAGAAGGAAGGTTTGACAAGGCTGCAGAGATTGGTGGAGAAAAAATGGTGGAGCTTATAAATAAGAGAAAAGGTGTGGCCAAGGAAGGCTGTCATGCCGGATGTATCATTCAATGTTCTCAGAAGTATTGTGATGAAAAAGGTGAATACCTCACTTCCGGATTCGAGTATGAAACTGTATGGGCCTTTGGATCCAACCTGTTGATCAGTAATCTTGATGACATTGCGCAGTTAGACCGTCTTTGTGATGATCTTGGCTTGGATACCATTGAAACAGGCACCACAATTGCCATGGCCATGGAAGCTGGAATTGTACCATGGGGCGACGGACCTGGAGCTATTGAACTTCTTAAACGTGTTTATGATCCTAAAGACTATCTCGGGGCCATCATTGGTAATGGTACTTCTTTTACTGCTGAAGCCTTTGGTGTGGACCGGGTGCCAGTGGTCAAGAAACAGTCCCTGCCAGCCTATGATCCCAGAGCTGCCAAGGGTGTGGGCGTAACCTATGCCACCAGTCCCATGGGAGCTGACCATACCGCAGGATATGCCATCTGTCAGAATATCCTCAAGGTGGGTGGAGATATTGATCCTCTGGGTAAGGAAGGTAATGTCGAGGTTTCCAAAAATCTCCAAATAGCCACTGCAGCTGTAGATGCTACTGGATTCTGTCTGTTTGTAGCCTTTGCTGTTCTTGATACTGATGATGCATTGGACACCATTGCCAAACTCATCAGCTCAAGATACGGCATTGAATTTACAGCAGATGATATTGGAAAGACAGGTATTGAAATCCTCAAGGATGAATTTTCTTTTAATCGTGATGCAGGTTTTACAGCTGTTCACGATCAGTTGCCTGATTTTTTTCTCAATGAATTTTTTCCTCCTCATAATCAATTATGGGACTTTTCAGTGGAAGAGATGCAAAAGGCTAAAGTGGAGATCTAATAATCACAGTAAGGGCCTGCTTCCAGCAGGCCCTCTTTTGATTACTTAAATTACAGGTGGAATAAGTCATGAACATAGAGGTCAAGTGTTATGCCACTTTGTCTCAGTATGAGCCTGATCAAGGCTCTCTTGAGATGCAGCCCGGAGCCACCCTTGGTGATGTGCTCCGAACACTGTCCATTCCTTCTGCAGATGTAAAAATTATGTTTATAAATGGCCATCATAGTCCTCTTGATAAGCCCTTGCAGGACAATGATCGTGTAGGTATTTTTCCTGCCATTGGGGGAGGTTGATTGAGTCCCCAGTCATTTGTTGATGAACTCAAAAGTTCAAGTCAGGATCATGAAAAGTTTGCCTTTGCCTGGGTTTCCACCTCAAACCTTATTTCCCTCTCTCAAAAGCATGATTACTCAATATCTGATGCCCAACAGCTGTGCCTGAGCAACAAAATTCTGCCTCGGAGATATATCAAAAATTTTCCTACCATTGATCTGAAACAGCAACTTGCACTTGCCAGTTCGAAGGTACTTCTGGTGGGGCTTGGTGGGCTTGGGGGATATATTCTTGAAATTTTAGGACGTACAGGTGTTGGCAGCTTTTTTTTAGCAGATGGAGATGTTTTTGAAGAAAGCAATTTCAACCGGCAACTTCTAGGATATGACTCCAAATCAGGAGTGTCCAAGGCAGAAGCTGCCGCTGAAAGGCTGACCCGCATCAATCCTCTTTGCACATTTGAGATAGTTAACAAATTTCTGATCAAAGAAGATCTGCCAGGTCTTGTTCCAAAAGTAGATATTGTGATCGATGCTTTGGGAGGAATTGAATTCAGGCCTGACTTGTTAGAGGCAACGGGAAATGCCGGTCTGCCTCTTGTGACAGGTTTTGTGGCCGGTTCAACCGGCCTGGCTGCCACTGTTCTGCCCGGCGGCAAAAGCCCGGCAGCCTTCTGGCAGGGCAGCAATGATCAGGGAGCGGAAATCAAGCTGGGCAACATAGCCTGCACTGTGGTGACTATTGCCACTATCCAGGCACAGGAGGCTTTGAATCTGCTTACAGGCAAACCAGCACGACTGATTGACAAAGTGATTTTAACTGATCTTGACTCCTTGACCTTTGAGCAGCTTGAATTGTAATGTTTATGTAACCCGGTTATTTGTTATCTGTTATTTGTTAATTGTTATCAGGGTAAGGCAGAGAACTCAGGCTTTTGTTCTCCAACAATTAACAAATAACTAATAACAATTAACTGACAACTGATAACAATTTCTTGTTTTTTGCTACAGAATTGAAAAGGTAAGTAACTCATAATAAGGTAAAATATTAGCCATAATCATGACAAAAACAAACATACATTCCATTGTCCTGGCTTCGGGTAATCAGGGTAAAATCAGGGAGATCAAACAAATCTTGAATAAGGCTCTCCCGGGCATTGAGGTGAAAGGATTAAAAGATTTTCCATCAATCGGAGATATTCCTGAGACTGGCAAAACTTTCCAGGAAAATGCACTGATTAAGGCCAGAACCGTAATGAAAGAAACAGGACTGATTTCCATAGCAGATGATTCAGGTCTTGTTGTCCCTGCACTGGGTGGTGATCCCGGAGTCTATTCAGCGAGATATGCTGGTGAAAATGCCACAGACCAGGATAATAACGACAAGTTACTGCAGGCCATGGCAAACCTTGATGGGGACCAACGTCAGGCATCGTTTGTTTGCGTTATGGCTGCGGTGATGCCTGATGGCAGGGAGATGACAGTTCAGGGCGAATGGAAAGGTCTAATTGCCTTGACTGAAAAGGGTGATAACGGATTCGGGTATGATCCCTTATTTTATGATCCCGAGCTTGGCCTGCACTCTGCGCAAATGAAACCCGAACTGAAAAACAGTCGAAGTCACAGAGGAAAAGCCCTTGACAAGCTGGCTTCCAAATGGCGGGATTTTGTTCAGAGTTGAGAATACTTTCCAGGGAAGCAATACGCATTTCTGAAAACTTTGTATCTGTTTAGCGCTTTTAAGGAATGCAGGGGACAGGCACTCCGGGACCCACTTGAGCATCAATTTGTGCTCGAAATGAATTATTTTTGGGACAAGTGGATCCCGGAAGAGCCAGTCCCCCTCCGGGCTGTATGCCTCCGGGCAGGAAGCCATGCCACATCCAAAGCGCTAAACAGATACAAAACTTTAAATTTGAGTTGTAAGTCATAGCTATTTTGGGCTTAAATCCGATTGTGACGGCTTGGTACGTGAACTGTCCCTGGCTTCGGGACTGTCTCTCAGTTGACTTTTCAGAAACGTGTAATGCTTTCTTGCCAGTGCATATTTTTACTGAATGGGGGTAGCTGATTATGTGTGGAATAATAGCATATACAGGACACAGGCCGTCCGTGCCTGTGTTGATTCAAGGTTTGAAAAGTCTGGAGTATCGCGGGTACGACTCAGCAGGCCTGTCTTTTGTGCACATGAACAAACTGCACCTTTTCAGGGCTTCCGGGAAACTTGAGGCTTTGGAGTCCAAGCTGGATACTGGTGCAGTTATACATGCCACATCTGGAATAGGGCATACCCGCTGGGCTACCCACGGCCTGCCCAATGAAATCAATGCCCACCCTCATCTTGATCATAATTCAGATCTGGCCCTTGTTCACAACGGAATAATTGAAAATTTCCAGGAGCTTAAAGCTGAATTTGCAGATTGCGGCTTAGCTTTTCGTTCTGAAACCGATACTGAAGTTCTGGTTTGTCTCATCGCCAAAGGTATGGAACGGCATGGAGATATGCGGCAGGCTATTTCCTGGGCATTGAGACAGGTAGAAGGATCATTTGCCTTTGCACTGATATCCAGGTCAAATCCCGGAACTATCTGGGCAGCGCGTCGCTCCAGTCCCCTGATCTTTGGTCAGGGAACTGGTGAAAATTTTGTTGCTTCAGATATTCCTGCTTTCCTGCCCTTTACGAGAGAAGTAGTCTTTCTCGAAGATGATGAACTGGTGGAAATGACCTCCAATGAATGGCGAATTTTTAATTCTTTGACCTTAGAGCCTGTAACTAAAAAAGTACAAACCATAGCCTGGGATGTTCAGGCAGCCCAGAAGGGTGGATACAGGCACTTTATGCTCAAGGAAATTTTTGAGCAGCCTCAGGTCATCGCTGACTGCCTTGCCGGGCGCGTTGATCGCGAAACAAAAGGTGTTGTTTTAAAGGAACTTGAGAGCCTGCAAGTCCCCAAAAGGCTGCATATTATTGCCTGCGGTACATCTTATCATGCTGGACTATGGGGCAAATACGTCATGGAAAGCCTGGCTGGAATTCCTGTTGATGTTGAAATAGCATCGGAGTTCAGATATAAACCCTTGATCCATGATCCATCAAAAATTTATCTGTTCATCAGTCAGTCAGGAGAAACTGCAGATACTCTGGCCGCACTGTACCTTGTCAAAAAGCAGGGTGGAATAACCCTTGGACTTTGCAATGTTCTGGGCTCGAGTCTGGCACGGGAAGCTCATCATGTAGTCTATACCCAGGCCGGTCCAGAAATAAGTGTTGCGTCCACAAAGGCCATGTGCAGCCAACTGGCGCTCATTTTTCTCATAACTTTATACTGGGCCCGTCATAACCTGAGTCTGGACAGCAAGGCCATTGAAGAAGCTGTATGCGCATTTGAAGACCTGCCGGATATGCTGAGCAAGACACTGGAGCATACCCGGAACACTGCTACCAGAATATGTAAGTCCTATTCAGAAGTTAGAAGTTTTTTCTTTCTTGGAAGAGGGCTTTATTTTCCATTGGCTCTGGAGGGTGCATTAAAGCTCAAGGAAATATCCTATATTCATGCGGAAGGTTATGCTGCTGGAGAGCTTAAACATGGTCCTATAGCATTGATAGAACCGGACCTGCCTACCTTTGCTCTTGCTCTTAAAGATGATTTGTTAGGTAAGGTAAAATCTAATCTTAAAGAAATTCAGGCCAGAAAAGGAAAGATTATTGCCTTGACCCAGCCAGGATCAGAATTAGATGTTAATGATGTTTGGGAAATTCCAGTGACATGGGGGCCACTTAATTCTTTTTTTGTACTGCCTGCTCTGCAGCTTTTTGCTTATGAAACTGCCGTGTATCTCGGCAAAGATGTAGATCAGCCCCGTAATTTAGCCAAAAGTGTAACCGTAGAGTGATTATGATAAAAAGATTATTCATTTTCAGTTTTCTGGTATTCATCATCCTGCTCCTTACTCCTTTACCTTGCATTGCTTCAAGTTTTGACAGGGGAGTGAGGGAGTTCAACGCTTTAAAAAATAATGAAAATCGTGCCCAGTACCGTTCCCACTGGTTAGATATAGCGGATATTTTTCAAAAATACTATCAGAGCAACCAGAAAGGAACAAGGGCTCCGGATGCCCTTTTCTATCTCGGACGAACCTATGAAGAGCTGGGCAAGCGCTCCTTTCTCAGAGCTGATCTTGAAAAGGCAGAAGATTACTATACCCGGGTCGCCAGCAAATATTCCTCTCACCCGAGAGGGGCGGAAGCTCAACTTAGAAAATCAGGCATATATCTCAACCACTACAATGACAGGGCGCAGGCCTACATAGAATATCTGCGTGTGGTGTATAATTTTTCCAATGAAGAAATGCGGGCCAAAGCCCAGAAAGAACTGAAAAAGCTTGATGAGGCCAATCTGGAGAAAATCCGCCAGGCCAGGGGTGAATCATTCACGCCACCTGTAGAAACTCCTGCTCCTTCCCTTGAAACCAGAGATATTTCTGAAGAAGAACTGGATGATTCGGATTTTGAGCAGGCTCTCCTGCCAGTCACGCCGCCTTCCATTGCTTCAAACTTGCCTGCAGCGTCCGGAAATGGTGCGCATTTAGTCCGTATCAGGCACTGGAGTAATGATGAGTATACCCGTGTGGTCCTGGACCTTGATGAACAGGCGGAATTCTATCACAAACTTCTAAAACCTGATCCTGACTTAGGCACTTCGCATCGTCTTTTCATAGACTTGGACCAGACAAGGATTACAGAAGACACCCCGAGAGAAGAAAATGTGGCTGACGGCATTTTGCGTCGCATACGTTCAGCTCAGTATACGCAAGATAAATCCAGAGTGGTTCTTGATATTCAGGATCTGGACAATTTCCGCGTGTTTGCTCTGGAAAATCCTTTTCGGATTGTGGTGGATGTATATGCACCTGAAAAAACAGCTGTAGCAGCGCAGCCAGTTCAGCGTGATACTCCGGCTCAGGTCAGGATTGATCCTGATGCCAAAGACCTGACTGCTCAAAGCCTTATTGAGCAGCTTGGGCTTAAAGTCAGAACTATTATGATTGATCCCGGTCATGGCGGCAAAGATCCTGGTGCAGTACATCGGGGAGTGTTGGAAAAAGATGTGGTATTACGCATGGCCAAAATACTCGGAGAACAACTCAAATCCCAGGGGTTTGAGGTGCTTTATACCAGAACCACAGATGTGTTTGTGCCCTTGGAAGAACGAACAGCCATGGCCAACTCCCAGAATGTAGACCTGTTCATTTCTGTACATGCCAATGCCCACCGCAGCAACAATATAAGAGGTTTTGAGGTGTACTACCTGAACTTTGCCCAAAGCCAGGATGCCATGCGAGTGGCAGCCCGGGAGAATGCTGTCTCTACACAGAAGATTTCTGATCTGCAATATATCCTGACAGACCTGATGCTCAGTTCCAAGATAAATGAATCCAGAGATTTGGCCAACAAAATTCACGAGGTGACAATCAACCATGTCCGTTCAAGGTTTTCCCAGGTAGCTGATAACGGGGTCAGACAGGCTCCTTTTTATGTTCTCATGGGGGCCAGAATGCCAGCTATTTTACTGGAAATTGGCTATATGACCAATGAACAGGACATGCGTCTTATCCAGTCTGAAGACTTTCTAAAGCATATGGCAGGAGGATTGACCCGGGGTGTAATTGCCTACAGGGATAAGATCGAGCAGTTTGCCAGGCTTGAGTAAAAAAATGAACCTGGCCAAATCTACCAGATCAAGATTGAATCTTCCTGGCCCATTTGTTGATTTTTCCTGTCGACTCTACAAGGATAGTCTTCAGTACAGATCTCACTGGTAGAAAATCAGCCCTCAGCTTTGAATCCCTCCAAGTTTATCTCCATCCCAGGATGCCTTGTCTTCCTCGGGCTCCACGTGGATTGTGACCTGGGAGTTTGGCAACTTATCTTCCACATCCTTTTCAATCAGACAGCATATGTGATGCCCTTCTTTAATTGTCTTGTGGCCAGGCAGGAGCAGATGAAAATCAATAAACCTTCTTGAACCTGATTTGCGTGATCTGAGACCATGATACTCCGCGTGCTCGCCAGCGTGCTTTTTAATGCTTTCTTCCACAGTAATTATTTCGTCTTCTGGCAGCGCCGCATCCATCAGACCTTTTAGAGACCTTTTTATCAGACTGAACCCGGACCTTGTAATATTAAGGGCAACCACAATGGCTATTATGGAGTCCAGTATTATCCAGTCAGGCCTGATCATGATAATGGTTATTCCAAGAATAACCCCGGCAGATGTCCAGACATCAGCCATAAGGTGTTTTGCGTCACCTTCAAGGGTAATGGAATCAAAATGTGCAGCAGCCTTGAGCATAACTCTAGCCACTATAAGGTTAATTATTCCTGCAACAAGAGATATTCCAATGCCCCAGGCCAGATTCTCAAGAGGTACAGGATTAAGCAGTCGGCCTGCGGCTGAATACACTATGCCGCACGCAGCGACCAGGATAAGCCCTCCTTCCAGGCCCCCGGCAAAATACTCTGCCTTGTCATGACCGTATGCATGATCTTTGTCCGCTGGCCTGTAAGCGATGGTCAGGGCGATGACTGCGACAATGCTTGCGGCAACATTAACAAACGTTTCCATGGCATCGGATAAAAGTCCGACGGAACCTGTTATCCAGAATGCGCTGAACTTCAGGCTCAGGGTGAGCAGGGAGGCAAGTACTGAAAGCAATGCAAAATTTCGGGGCATATGCTTAAGCTCCAGGAAAGTATTGACATTAAAGTGTTAATCTGAAATATAAATAATCAGCCAAAACACGCACTGATTAGGTTATCAAAAGTTAATGGAACTATTATGTCAAAATCTTGGGTAAAGTCAAAATATTCAGAATTTGTCAGGGATGTGCTTCGCGATTTTTGCCAGGTAAGTCAACGTCTGTCTACAGAGTTTACCCGTTACGACCAGACCGGACAGATCAGCTTTGACTTTTTTAGAGATCTGCTTGGCGAAGAGATGAACAAGGGGCAGCTATGGAGACTTAAGGACACAGCTCATATTTTATTCAGGTCCACCGAAGAGTCTGACAGGACAGGCCTGTATCTTGACTGGTGCATAGGTTATATTTTTCACGAAAGCATGAAGCTCAGAGAGGATGCCTATCAGCAGGAAAACTACCGTCCCTGGTTTGAAATGACGTATGACAATCCTAACCTGCCTCCTGAAGAGAAGTTGATCAGCAAGGAATTGTTCACAGTTCTTGAGCAGACCAATGAAAGTATAGACCGCGAAATTTCTAGAATAAGATTTATTCTTTTTCATTGTCGGCGCTTGTTTGCCATGTTCCTGCCTGCCCATCAGGATAACCCGCTTTTGGCAAGGTTTCTCTTTTCACAGGAAAAACTGGTTCGGGAGGTTTTCAAATCTTCATTTGCTGAGCTGATTTCAGAAATATACCATGATGAACCGCACAAGCTTTACATGCTTGCCGCTCAAAGCCTTGAACAGGGAGGATGGCTTGAGGAATCAGCCGCTGCAAGGAGTATGATATAGCTTGACTTTTTTGCAGATGCATGTTTATATTCTCTCTGTAAAGTAATAGATTAGACCATTGGATATGGCACGCGGACAGGCTTTTCCAAAGCTCAATATGTCTTTGGGGTCCAGACCGGGAATCCATCGAAATTTATTTTTTTCAACCAGGAACGAAGAATCAGGCTAACTGAGCTGTCAAGTTACGAAAATATATTGGAAAAAAATTCGTGTAACAGTTTAGCCATTTGCATGTGGCAGGGGGACTGGCTCTCCCAGCCCTTGTTTTACTAAGTCTGTGTTTTACATCAACAAAAAACAAGGGCTGGGGTGCCTGTCCCCTGCTTTCCTTAGAAAAAAGCTAAACTATTACCAATTCGTGCATTTTCAAATATATTAACTTTTTGTATGGAGGAAGGAATGAAACGCTACATTATACTTACATTGCTTTTGCTGGCTCTAATCAGCTTCGGCTGCGCCAAGAAGCCGGCACCGCCTGAGCCTGCACCACCCCAGATTGAGGCCAAGGTTGAGCCACCTGCTCCTGCCCCAGAGCCTGCCCCAGCAGCTCCTCCGCCACCAACGGCGCGAGAACTTTATGAGCGCAATTATGCCATGCTTCCGTCAACACATACTGTTGTGAGGGGGGAATGTCTCTGGTGGATCGCCGAGTACCGACAGATTTATAACGATCCTTTCATGTGGCCTCTTATATATAAGGCCAACCGTGATCAAATCAGAAATCCTGATCTTATTTATCCAGGCCAGGTTTTTCAGATTCCGAGAGAATTTCAAATGAATGCACTCAAAGAGAACCGCCGTATGGCTGGTGCCCCAAGGCCATATCTTCCTCCCCAGTCTGCCAATCTGCCGGCAGACATCAGGGCTGAGCTTGGCTGGAGCTTTTAGCTTGATGACTTTATAGATGCAGCAGCTTCGGTTATCTTACCGGGGCTGTTGCACCCGCCCAAATCATTCCTTCTCACTTTCAATTTACTTTAATAACACCTGCCTGCAGTCTGATTCCAAAGTGCCAGGCATAAGAGTCTTGTTTCAAGAAGTCTTGATATTTTAACACCTCTATGCTATGTATTTACCATAATCGAATTATAATCAGGAGGATTTATGTTTGACTCACTATTTCATAAAAACCCGGCCAGATCTAAATACAGGATCGATGATGTTGACAACCCGGAGCTTCTAAGGGAAATCTACCCTTACAACAATATATGCAGGGTTGCCTTTGACGACTCTTTTATCATGCCCAGGCCTCCCGAAGAAATATTTATTACTGATACCACCTTCAGGGACGGTCAGCAGGCACGGCCTCCTTTTACGGTCAAGCAAATTGCTGATATCTACGAACTTATGCATAAGCTTGCCGGACGCAGCGGACTGATCCGGCAAAGTGAGTTTTTTCTATACTCGGATAAGGATAAGAAAGCAGTCCATGCGTGTCGTGATAAAGGCTACAAATACCCTGAAATTACAGGATGGATAAGAGCCAACAAGGATGACCTCAAACTGGTCAAGGATATGGAACTTCCTGAAACCGGAATGCTGACTTCGGTTTCTGACTACCACATTTTTTTGAAGCTCGGCAAGAGCCGTGCTCAAGCTGCCAGAGATTATCTGGAACTGGTGGAAGCTGCCCTTGACTGGGATATTATCCCAAGATGTCATTTTGAAGATATCACCAGAGCAGATATCTATGGCTTCTGCATCCCGCTCGCCCAGAAAATGATGGAACTCTCCAAGCAAAAAGGATTGCCGGTCAAAATCAGGCTCTGCGATACAATGGGCTTTGGAGTTCCCTATCCGGGTGCTTCTCTGCCGCGCAGTGTATCAAAAATAGTTCGCACCTTCACTGATGAAGCTCAGGTCCCAAGCGAGTGGCTTGAATGGCATGGTCATAATGATTTTCATAAAGGGTTCATTAATGCCACTACAGCCTGGATATACGGATGTTCAGGTGTCAATGCCACCTTGTTCGGTTTTGGAGAAAGAACCGGAAATGCTCCCCTGGAAGCATTGGTGGTGGAATACATATCTCTGACAGGTGATGATGACGCCGCTTATACACCGGCTATAACTGAGCTCGCCAGGTACTTTCAGAAAAACCTTCATGTGGATATACCGCCCAACTATCCTTTTGCCGGTAGAGATTTTAACGCCACCAGTGCAGGCATCCATGTAGACGGTCTTCTTAAAAATCAGGAAATATACAATATATTTGATACAGCAAAAGTGCTGCACAGGGATGTTCCCATTATCATCACAGATAAAACAGGGCGTGCCGGAGTGGCCTACTGGATTAACCATAACCTGAATATTTCAGAAGACCAGCATGTTGATAAGCGTCATCCTGCTGTAGGCAAAATCTATGACAAGATCATGCGATCATATGAAAAGGGTAGAACAACCAACTACTCGCATGAAGAAATGCAGAAGCTTGTGCGCAGATTTATTCCTGATCTGTTTATGTCTGACTTTGACCAGCTTAAAGCCCTGGCCAAAAAGGTGCTGACCAACATAATGAAGGAGCTTGCAGACAATCCAGGCATGGACACCATGGACAAATCCAGAATCGATGCATCTCTAAAGGGATTTTTAAGAGAATACCCTTTTATTCAGTATATGTACGTAACTGACTTAAATGGCTGCTTGCTAACCTGGAATGTTAGTGATATTGGGGATTTATCCAAGTACAAACAGGTAGAAGCAGGAACTGATCTTTCTGATCGGGAATGGTTTATCAAACCTGTAAAAACAGGAAAGCTATATATTACAGATTTTTATAAATCATTTTTTACCGGCAAACTGTGCCTCACTGCTTCAACCCCAATCTTTACTGCGGAGGATGAGATTGTGGGTGTGCTTGGGGCGGATATCAGGTTCGATGAACTTGTTAAAATCCAGGAAGGTTTGGCCGATGATCAGGAAATGTTTCATGAAGAGTAACTGGGCATAAGGATAACAGAAAACAACTGGGCACTGCATTTATACTTATGAGCGTTTAACCAGGGCTTAGTTGACAAGAAAAAAACATACAGGTGGATTCTGTATCCAGCAGGCAATAAAAATAAAGCGGCAGGATGCAGATTTCACCTTGAGTAAATATCATTTTTTTACCAAGGAGAACATTATGCATAAGTTTTTTTACCTGCTGGTTATCATTATGTTGTTGACCGGCTGCAACACCATGCGCTCCAGCCCGGCCAGTGACAACTTTCAAGAAAGAGAGACTTTTGAGGAAGATACTTCAGATGTGCAGCCTGCAACACACAGGTATTTTGATTTTGAAGACATCCCTATTCCCAAGGGGATGAATCTTAACACAAAAGACTCAATTCTTTTTGAGTCTCAGGATATCAAGGCCGGAATGCTGACATTTTCTGGCAGGGTGGACAGCGAATCGCTATTCAACTATCTGCAGGTGGCGATGCAGAATGAAGGCTGGAGGCTGCTCAGTTACATCAAATATGGCAGTTATATCATGACCTTTGACAAAGGCGATCGATTGTGCACCATGCGTATCATTGAAAGGTCGTTCAGCTCTGAACTGCAGCTTTGGATTTCTCCCAAGCTTAATGCGAGCTATTAGGAGACTATTCAGGACAGAAAATGCTCCAGCATCATTATCCGGTATTCAAAATTTTCAGAGGTAAACGAGTCCATTTTGGACTTACCGGCAGTGTGGCAGCTTATAAAATTCTGGAACTGCTGCGTCTGCTGAAGAAATCTCATATTGATGCTGGAGCGACCCTCACCAATTCTGCAGCCTCTTTTGTCACGCCTTTAAGTCTTCAGGCCTTAGGAGCGGATCCCGTGTATTCAGGCTCTGAATATGACCAGGCTGATATATTTTCTCATCTTTCTCCAGGCCGGACAGCTCATTCTTTTTTTGTAGCGCCTGCCACAGCAAACATAATCAGCAAGGCTGCCTGTGGACTGGGCGATGATCTTCTCTCAACACAGCTTCTAGCCTGGAAGGGAGCAGCTTACTTTTGCCCTGCCATGAATCCTGCCATGTGGGACAACAGCGCAGTTGTTCATAATATTGATGTTTTGATCAAAAGAGGTCATACTATTATTATGCCCCATGAAGGTTCGGTTGCCTGCGGACAGACCGGGACCGGGCGACTGGCTCCAGTAGCTGATTTATATTATCATGTGCTCAGGTCTCTCGGTGCAAACGACCTTGAAGGACAGAAGGTTCTGATTACAGCCGGACCTACTCATGAGTATTATGATCTGGTTCGTTTTTTAAGCAATCCATCATCCGGAAAAATGGGGCTGGCCATAGCTCTGGCCTGCTGGATAAGAGGCGCTCAAGTCTATTTTGTTCACGGTCCCATGGCCCCTGTTTCCGGATTGCCCGGATTTGAGCCCATAGCTGTAACCACAGCTATGGGAATGTTTGATGCCTGTTCATCTCTATGGCACAAATGTGACAAAGGAATTTTCAGTGCTGCAGTCTCTGATTTTGCACCTGTACCATGTCCTGATGCAAAATTTAAAAAACATGGCATAAAAAGCGTTTGCTGGGAAATGAACTCCAATCCTGATATTCTGGCTGAGATGTCATCTCGGAAAACCAGTCATCAGACAATTGCAGGATTTGCTGCTGAAGCAGACCACTTAGAAGAAAATGCCCACCTTAAGCTCAGAAACAAGCAGCTTGATATTATCGTCGCCAATCATGTGCAACCCCTGCAGACTCCCTTTGGCAGTAATGACAACAAGGTATTTGTAATGGATAAGCATGGTCGCCGGGAGACCTGGCCAAAACTTTCCAAGGCAGAAGTAGCCTGGAGGTTGATAGATTGGTTCAGCCTGATTTAAGTTTTTATCAATCGTTTTTGCGTGCTCACGGCATAAAATACATACTTGGTGCCAGGCCCATGCCCATGTCCAGTTTAAAGCAACCTGTAAAAAAACCAGTTGCTGCTCAACCTCCAGTTCAACCTGAAGTGTCATTGCAACCAACTGACCCTCCAAAGCCCACATTTAACACAGACATACCTGCTGCATTGTTGCCTTATAAGAGGCCTGCCTATTCCCTCTGGTCATATTATGAACTGTCTTTAGATATTGAACAGGGATTTACAAATTCCAGAGGAGCATTACTTAATAATATCATAAAAAGTCTAGGCTGGCCGCAAAAAGATTATACTTTCTGGCCACTTTCCAGCTTAGAGCAGGAAAAACAATTTTCTGACAGGGCAATTTTTTTCAAGGGGCTGTCCCTTATCAAACCGGCTTATGTTTTTATATTCGGAGCACCGGCCTATAACATATTATTCAAAAACAAGGATTTTTCATACGGAGTTCATACTTTGGATGAGCATGTGGTTGTTGCTTTACCTGACCTTAACTCTCTGCTTCCCGACAACAGAATTCTTAAGGGGCTGACCTGGAATATTCTCAAACAGTTTTCATCACAAAGGTATTAACCTTTTGTAATAGTTCAAACCTCAGGATGTGTCATGAGGCCAGGCTTTTCCGGGACCTGATTGCCATATAAATGACACGTTCAAAACATCGGTTACTGCTCAAGTAGGGCCCGGAGTGCCTGACCCTGCTTTCCTGAAAACAGGGCTAAACTTTTGCAGGTTCTGAATTTATTTCCGGTCTGTTTTTCATAAATGTGTAATTCTTTCCAAATACTCAAAGGATGATCATGAAGAAATATATTATTATGCTCATGGCTTCAGTTTTTTTGCTGCTGACCTGGTCCTTATCTGCTGAAACCAACAGACACAGGATACTTACAGTCAACATTGACGGTCCAATTACTCCTGCCCAGGAGGAGTTGCTTGATAACGCATTAAGAATGGCCTCAGAAGAAGGTTTTATCAATCTTATTGTGGAACTGGATACTCCTGGCGGGCTTGCTGAGTCCATGCGGAATATGGTCAAACTCATCTTGAATGCAGATGTTCCTGTTACGGTATGGGTTACCCCGGATGGTGCAAGGGCTGCTTCAGCAGGCGTATTTCTTGTAGCTGCCTCGGATCTGGCAGTCATGAGTCCGCAATCCACCATAGGTTCTGCTTCACCAGTAGATATTTCAGGGCAGGAAGCAGAAGACACCATGGCCAAAAAAATTGTCAATGATCTTTTAAGCCTGATCAGGTCCGTGGCCCAGGAGCGAGGTAGAAATGTTGACTGGTATGAAGCAGCTGTGCTGGAAAGCGCAAACCTCGACGCTGCAGAAGCTCTTCAGCTCAAGGTTATTGACCTTATAGCAGGATCTCAGCACGATTTACTGTCTCAAATGGGCAAGAGAGGCGTGACATTTCAAGGTGAGGATATTTATTTTGAGCCTGCAGACGTAGAAATCGTTGAGTTTGAGCCGGGGCTGAAGTACAAGATACTTTCATGGCTTCTACATCCGCAGATTGCTTACCTGCTTTTTCTGGCAGGCATGGTCGGTCTTTTTTTTGAATTTTCCAATCCAGGAGCGGTATTTCCCGGTGTGGTGGGGGCGGTATGTCTGGTAGTGGGACTTTATTCATTGTCAGTCCTGCCAACTAATGTTACTGGTATCTTATTGCTTGTTCTGGGGTTTATTTTCGTTCTCATTGAGGTTAATGTCCCAACATTCGGCTTGCTTACTACGGCCGCATTGGTTAGTTTTTTCTTTGGGTCATTGTTTTTATTTGACTCAGGATATCCATTTTTTCAGTTACCGACTATGACAATTATTCCCGTAATATCCATAATGACAGTGGTGCTCCTGTTGCTGGCCTATCTTATAGGGAAGTCGCAGCTTGCCCCCAAAACAAGTACGTCCGGCATTACCCAGGATATTGTCAAGATTATCAACTGGAAGGGCAGGGAAGGACAGGTCAGGGTGCGCGGAGAGATATGGAAGGCTCGCTCGGACGAGCCTGTTGAGCTTGAGCCGGGACAGGAAGTGAATATAGACAGAATTGAAGGAATGACCATACATATTAAGACTTAAATTTTTTTCAGGAGGTTTACATGCTGACTTATGCCTTACCGATTATTATTCTGGTAGTTCTATTTCTTATGAACGCTATCAGGATCCTCAATGAGTACGAAAGAGCTGTGGTTTTTCGATTGGGACGTTTTTTAAGCGTCAAGGGCCCCGGACTCATCATACTCATTCCTATTCTTGATAAAATGGTCCGAACCCAGCTGCGTATTGTAACCCTGGATGTTCCTCACCAGGAGGTTATTACTCAGGATAACGTCAGCATCAAGGTAAATGCTGTTGTTTACTACAGAGTTGTTTCTCCTCAGAGCGCCATCCTTGAGATTGAAGATTTTCACTTTGCAACTTCCCAGCTTTCACAGACAACACTAAGAAGTGTATGCGGTGCAGCCGAGCTTGACGAAATTCTTTCTCAACGCGACAAGTTGAATTCAAAGATCCAGTCCATTCTCGATGAACAGACTGACGCATGGGGTATCAAGGTAACCTCTGTTGAACTAAAATACATTGATCTTCCACAGGAAATGCAAAGAGCCATGGCCCGTCAGGCAGAAGCAGAAAGAGAAAGACGAGCCAAGGTCATTGCTGCTGAAGGTGAATTCCAGGCTGCTGACAAGCTTTCAGATGCTGCCAAGATCATTTCTGATCACCCGGCCGCTTTGCAGCTAAGATACTTGCAAACCATGCTGCAGATGACTTCTCAGGCCAGTAATTCTACTGTAATTCCAATACCCATTGACATGTTTAGCGCCCTTAAGAGTGTTGTAAGCGCTCATTCCGGGATGACTAAGCAAGATTCCTCGCCTGAAAAGGCTTAGCTAATCTCAAGAGACAGGCGGGATGGTACTGCGATGGATTTCAAGAATGTAAAAAAAGAACTTGAAAAGGTATATGAAGACATTTCCCATCAGATCGACAACAACAAGATGCCTGAGCTTAAACCCCTGCAGGAGTTTACCAGGCTCGCGAGACTCATGCCCATGCTGGCTGATGACGAGTGGATTGGCGAGGCCGAGGATTTTTCACACCTTGCCACTCAACTCCTGCAAGCAGCAAGGCATGAAGACTTTGGCACTGTAGTCCAGCTCATGGACTCCCTAAATGATGCCATGCAATTTTGCCATAAAACATTCAGATAAATATCGGGCAGCCTGCGCAACAGGTTGCCCTTTCCTTTTTTGTATCTGTTTAGCGCTTTTAAGGAAAGCAGGGGACAGGCACTCCGGGACCCACTTGAACATCATTTTGTGCTTAAAATATCTTCTTTTTGGGACAAGTGGGTCCCGGAAGAGCCAGTCCCCCTCCGGGCTGTATGCCTCCGGGCAGGAAGCCATGCCACATGCAAAGCGCTAAACAGATACCCTTTTTTAAACAGGCTGTCTGCTCAAAGTTAGTGTTTTTGAGTAATAGCTACGATAAGAGCATGATTGAAGCCTGATAACATGTAAATTACAGGCACTGCCTGTGCACAAATCAAAACCAAGGGAGAAACAAATGCATATCTTTGCCGATGGATTGACCACACTTTCGTTTTCCAACAACAACCTGCGCATCAACCTGTATCAGAATGGACCCAATGAAACGCAAAACGAAGTCGGATCTCTTATAATACCTATCAATCAGGCAGCAAGCTTTATCAATTCCATGGCCAGCGGGCTGACAGATCTAAATGAACAACTTAAGGCCCAGTCCCAGGAAACACAGGGTACACCGCAATAATCTATTAACTTTTGCCAGTCAGTTATCAGTTTTCCGGTTACAATCGTAGCACTACAGAGACATTGAGTTATGAACTGCATTGGCCACCGGGGACAGGCACTTTTGCCGACCTAAAACCGCAAAACAGCCGGACTGTTTTGCAACAAAAGTGCCAGTCCCTGTGCCACATTCCTAAGCCTGAAATATGCTTTTATCTCTCAAGCCAGACTTCAGGCTTAAAATAATGGGGGGCTGTGATGAACAAAAAGCCGTAAGATTTCGTCACCTGTATTGTGTAATCCGTGCTCTGCTGTGGCTGGCACATATATATAGTCACCGGCGCTTACTTCTATCCACTCCTGGTTGATATAGGCCCTGGCAGTGCCTGAAACAACGTAAATAGAGTCTATTTGCAAGTCATGGGTATGGATGGGTGCCTTGACTCCTGGGTCAACCTGTAATTCTGATACACTGACTGCTTCAGAATCAGTGCTTTTAATAAGAATTGCGATCTTTACCCCTGCAAATTTGGGATGGTCTTTATACTCTCTTGATGTAATCCCGCAATGAATAGCCTTCATAATTCTCTCTCCTTTGATAATGACTTTGCAGCGAATTTATATATTTTTAGTAATGTTTAGCCTGTTTAAGGAAAGTGGTAAAGCGACCCCAGGGGGCCACTTGAGTTATAACATATGCCTCTAAAGTGTTCTTTGTGAGGCAAACAGGCTTTAGAATCTGACCTGGTTCACACCAAAGGTTTAATTTTTAGATTTATTTATTTTTGCTGGATTTGACAATGGGTGGACGTGAGTGCTGCTGCAGAAATTTGTCATGGACAGGGAAATTGGGCTGATTTTCATGAATTAAGCACTGGGTCGGGCAGACTTGAACGCAGATACCGCAATAAACACAGGCCATGGGATCAAGCTCCCATTGTCCGCTTTTCTTGTCCACCGCAATGCAGCTTGATGGACATTTCTTAGCGCATATGGAGCAGAGGATACACTCATCAATATTAATACCTATCCGTCCTCTGGCCTTGGGAAATGGCTCTCTTTTAACTCGCGGGTAGTCGCGGGTAGCCTTTTTGCGCGTAAAATTTTTGAAAATTTCCGAAGTAAAATTAAGCATAAATATCCCTATCGTTCAGTACAGCTGACACATGGGTCAATAGACATGAGTACTACAGGAGCCGAAGCCAGGTCCTGGCCGGGCAGCATCTTCATTAATGCCGGCGTGTTGGCAAAAGTAGGAGTTCTTATGCGCAACCTGTCGAGATATTTGGAACCATTGGCCAGAACATAATGTATCAGTTCACCTCGCGGCTGCTCTGTTCTGCCCATGGCCTCGCCTTTGGGATTCCCCTTGACCTTGACTGAGACTTCGCCTTCAGGAAGCTTTGAGATGGCTTTACGGACCAGTTCAATACACTGCAATACTTCTCTGAAACGAACTTTGGTTCTGGCGAAGCAGTCACCTTCAGTTTCCACCACAGGCTCAAAGTCCAGCTCACCATAGGCTGCATAGCCGGTCTGTCTTGCGTCCTGAGCCACGCCACTGGCTCTAAGCATGGGACCTACACATCCAAGTTCATATGCTTCATCTTTTGTCAGAACTGCTATTCCTCTGGTTCTTTTCTGGACTGAATAGTCTTCAAAAAAGACCTTTTGTAATTTAAGCAGGTCCTGCTCAACCTGCTGGACTACATCAAGGATTTGTGTCAGCTGATCCTGTTCCAGATCATATCTTGTGCCTCCGATAATGTTTACGGAAATAATGACCCTGTTGCCTGCAGTAGACTCCTGAATATCCATGATTTTTTCCCGAATTTTCCAGCACTGCATAAAAAGGCTTTCAAAGCCAAAGGCATCAGCGAAAAGGCCCATCCAGAGCAGGTGGCTGTGGGCTCTGTGCAGTTCAGACCAGATTACACGTAAATACCTGGCTCGGGGAGGCACCTCAAGTTCGTACATTTCTTCCATGGCCTGGATATAGGTTAAAGCCTGAATGCAGCTGCATATTCCGCAGACTCTTTCCACCACCTGGACCATCTGTTTGAAATCTTTTTTGGAAACCAGAGTCTCTAAACCCCGGTGCACATAACCAAAACCTGGAACTACATCAGTGATTATTTCGTCTTCCACAGTCAGTTTAAGGTGAATCGGTTCAGGCAGAACAGGGTGTTGAGGGCCAAAAGGAATGATTGTCCGTCCCATTTACTGCTCCTTTTCGGTTCCAGGTTTGTCCTGAACCTTGATTTGCCCATAAGGCAAAGTTCTTACTTCTTCCTGGACAAACATATGCCCCTGGTAATCTATTATCAGATCCTTAAACTGCACATTGTAGAAATCCTGGATTTCATTTTCAGCAAGAAAAGCTGCGAAATAAATACTGGAGATGCTTTGAAGGGGCGCGTCTCTAAGCTCTCGCAGGCGAACTCCCCGGGTTTCAAGGTTGTGATCAAAAGAGTATATCAGTTCCAGTTCATGGCCGTAGTCAAGAGCAGTTATGGCCATGAAACGATATCCATTTTTCTTGAATTCCTGAACATGACTCAGTAGGTCACTCAATGATATGGTTTCATAATTTTTTAAAGTCATGTGTATATATTCTTGTTAGTTAAGAGTTAGCATTTTTAAACATTTTTACTGCCTGAAGCGCACCGTCAATTATGGATTCTGGTTTTGGTGGACAGCCTGGCACATAAATATCCACTGGAATTATTTTATCAGCGCCCCCCAGAACATTGTAGCATTCGCGGAAGATGCCGCCACTATTGGAGCATGAACCTATGCTTACAACCACCCTGGGTGCAGGCATTTGATTGTAGACATTGGCCAATACGTGCTTGTTGCGATGGTTTACAGTTCCTGTAACCAGAAAAATATCTGCGTGTTTGGGGTTACCGACATTGATTATTCCAAAACGCTCCATATCATAAACAGGGGTCAGGCAGGCCCAGGTTTCTATATCGCAGCCATTGCAGCTGCCGCAGTCAAGATGAACCATCCATGGAGAACCGACCCTGGAAGTAAGGGTCAATTTATTTATAAACTTTTTGAACATGGTCATGAAAGTAATTTCTCCGATTGAGGTCCGAGGTCTGAGTCTGAAGTCCAAAGTCTAAAGTCCAAGGTCCAAAGTCCAAAGTCTAAAGTCCAAAGTCTTGAGCTTCATTCTCCTGCTTCTTCCTTCTTCCTTCAGCCTTCTTTTTTCAGCTTTCCCAAAAATTTATCATTGCGTGAAAAACTTGCAGCTCATCATTACGAATAAGTGTGAAGTTTCAATATAATCACATTAAATACTTAGAATAAAAACATAGTTGATGATGATCATGCCCAGTCCGGCAGGCCATACATATGCTACCATCCATCTCCATGTGGAACGGGCAGTAATGTTGTCAATTACAATTTCAGCAAAGTATGTCAGAAACAGGAGAATAGCCATGCCTGCCAGACTTGTGGACCAGAAGAGGCTGAATACAGCCAGAATAAAGACAATTTCATACCAGTGAGCGATTTCTACAAAAGCGAGTTGAGGGCCTGAATAATCGGTTAAAGAGCCCTTGACGATTTCCTGATGTCCGTGATGTGAGGCTGAAATATCAAATGGTGATTTTCGCAACTTTATAGTCAACGCAAAGCCCAGTGCTATATAAATCAGGGGCAGATTAAAGAGCAAAGGCTGATCCCAGGTTTGAATGTAAGATACACTGAAGCTTCCGGTGACCAGGAAGAATCCTGCGAAGCTCAACAGGATCAGAGGTTCGTAGGTTAGAACCTGTATAAGTTCTCTTTGGGCGCCTATCTGGGAAAACGGTGAAGGTGCAGACATTGCTCCCAGGACAAAAGCAACTGCTCCAATGGTTAGAATGAAAAAAATCAGCAAAAGATCTGAGCCGAGAAAGAAAAGAAATACAGTAGTCATGGCTGAAATTAGATACACCATGACACATATCCTTTGTCTGGAATTGACAGCCATGCATTCTTTGCCAAGGAGCTTAATAATATCGAGAAAAGGCTGGTATATTGGAGGGCCCACCCGTCCCTGAAACCAGGCTGTAAATTTGCGGTCGATTCCGCTGATCAGAGCCCCTGCAAAAGGTGCCAGAATTACAGCTGTCAGGGCCAGGAGCAGATTGGACAGAGTAATCATAATGAAGCCGCCAGAAGTAAAATTATAAATCCTGATGCAGCAATATTAACAGCAAGGCTGACTCGCTGCTCGGGTAAAATTGTCTGAAGATAATAGTTGCCTGAAACAAAAGGAACAAATGTGCCTAAGGGATCATAAAAGCCTGGAATTCCATTCCGGGTCTGATTCAGCCCGGAGTAGTATGGAGTTGCGTCTGGCTTGCGGCTATCTTTGTCAGCCTTAGAAAAGTAGCGAAGAAGCAGGAAGCTGATAATGAGAAAAACAGGGTACGCAATAAAAGCCCCGGCATGACTGAAAAGCAGGTCAGTCTGGTAGAAAGGTCCCTGATGAGCAAATACAGTTTCTGTAAGAGGTATGGCCATATATTTGTATACGATCAACACTCCTATGCTCAGTATTATTCCCAGTATACCCAATGCAGTCAGGGGCCACTCTATAAATCTGGATTCACTGCTCATGGTTTGAGCTGGTTTTGCAGTGTTAATAAGCAGGCCTGCCCACCTGGTCCAGTAAATAACAGTAAAGGCACTGCCAAGTGCCAGCATGACAACAATGACCGGTAATTGTGCTGCCGCGTGCACAGCCATCCATTTGCTGACAAGAGCCCCAAAAGGAGGCAAAAACATGGATATCATGCCGAGCACCAGCAGTATGGAAATTCTTGGGTGTTGAGCCATAAGCCCCCACATGTGTTCGATACTTTTACTGCCTGTTATTTGTTCAATCCTGCCAACACCCATAAAAAGCAAGCCTTTGGCCACAGCATGAAAGATAATAAGCAGGATTGCAGCACTGTATGCTTGAGGGGTTCCTATGCCCGCACAGGCAATGATCAGTCCAAGGGTGCCTATGGTGGAGTATGCAAGGATTTTTTTGGCGTTGGACTGAGTAACAGCCAGGATTGATGTGCACAAAAAGGTTAGTGCTCCAAGGATGGTCAGGTAA
Source organism: Desulfonatronovibrio magnus (assembly GCF_000934755.1). NCBI lineage: Bacteria > Pseudomonadati > Thermodesulfobacteriota > Desulfovibrionia > Desulfovibrionales > Desulfonatronovibrionaceae > Desulfonatronovibrio > Desulfonatronovibrio magnus. The sequence continues at coordinate 67,928 of NZ_JYNP01000015.1, read as the reverse complement.
ATTGCAAGGGAAGAACCATGGTAAACAGGAGCAAGTTTAAGAATCAGAAATACTCCTGCATTGACCATTGTTGATGAGTGCAGCAGGGCAGAAACCGGTGCAGGGGCAACCATTGCTCCTGTCAGCCAGGATTGAAATGGCAGTTGCGCAGACTTGGTCAATGCTGCGATACACAATAAAGCAACAGGCAAATAAAGGACTTCATGAGAAGCAAGGGCGATCAGGCTGTTGATTTCAAGAGGCATCGCCTGCAGGTGCAGTAAGTAAATGGCCCAGATAAAACAGACTCCACCCAAAAGGTTTATCCACAAAGCCCGCAAAGCGCTGGTAATGGCTTCGTCTGTTCTGTTATGAGCGATCAGCACAAAAGAGCAAAGAGTTGTCAGTTCCCAGAAAAAGAACATCCACAGCAAATTATTGCTTAAAACCAGCCCATTCATAGCTCCTAAGAAGAAAATCAGAAAAAAAAGAAAGATCCCGGTCTGCAAGGGGGGTTGATCATGTTTGTCGGAGTGAACACGCATATACTCAAGGGCGTATAATATGATGAGAGAGCCAACAAAACAGACAATGAGAACAAGAATTAGACTGAGCTGGTCTGCAGCTATGGAAGCTTCAAAAAACTGGTTTTTCTGTTTTGAAGCTTTTATCAGGGTTAAAGGAATAAGCTGCAGAATGACAAGTATGATCGACAGTTTATGCCTGAAAAGCAGGGCAATGGTTAGAATGATTCCCAACAGGATGAAGTCTGCCCAGGATAAAAGAGTGTGCCAGTCAGCATGGGTCGTTGCTGGTTCTAATGAAAATGGACCATTGGCAAGAAGTGCCAGTGAGGCAACAGCAATAACAAGGCAAAACCCGCCTGTTAGAGAACGTTGCAGGAGAGTGTTGTTTATAAAGCCGGTCAGGGCCATAAACATGGGCAACAAAATAAGAAGAGCTGTCAGGGAATCGATGTTCATATTGATTTAACCTGGACAATGCAGGTTCAGTAATAGTTAGTTTTAAACTGTAAACAATTCGTGTTTTTTGCTATAGCAAAGAATATTTTTTTGTATGAAAAGTCGCTAATGGTGCTGAATTTATTTTCCTAATTCTTTTCGGACCAGTGATCAGACAAGCAGGGTTGTAATACCGTGAGTCAATTAATTAACTAAATTGCCATGACATGTAAAGTGCTCGAGTAAAGTCTAACGCGGGTTGTACCTGCAACCCAAAAAAAATATTTTAACCGCCCGTTCGAAGACTCACTCAAGACGCAAAGGGCGCAAAGGAAGAAAGAAGTTTTTTCATTTGCCGGGGAACGGCAAATGAAAAGGCAGCCTTTTTTGAAAACTGAAGCCCGGTTTTCAAAAATATATCTTTCTTATTGTCTTGAACTTTGAGTCCTTTGCCTGCCCAGTTGATTTGCTCGAAGAGCAAGCCCGAAGGGCATTCAACCGGGGCGCCTGCGGTTCAAATGTACTTGTTTTATGAAAGGGTTTCAGGAGTAAGTTACTTAACTTCAGCTCAGGTACTTTTACACAGCCCGTCTGGATGAACTTCCTGGACGGGCTTACTCATGTGTACGGTTATTGCTGTAACGTTATTTTTTCCGCATGTCTTCAATTATCTGTTTTAGCTCGGCAGCAAGAGAAGCGAGTTCTGAAATGGCCTTGGCTGAGTGATTCATGGCTTCACTGGTTTCAGAAGATATACGGTTTATGTCGTCAACACTCTTGTGGATCTCTTCGCTGGCTACTGACTGCTCCTCAGAAGCTGAGGCTATGGATCGGATCTGGTCATAAGATGTTTCAACAAGATTAACTATTTGACGCAGCTGTTTTCCTGATTCATTAGCCTGCCTTGTAGCCCCTTTTACTGACTCAACTGTCTCATCCACGCTGCCCACGTTCTTTCCAACTTCTTCTTGAATGGCAAAGATGTACCTTCCTACTTCATTGGTAGCGTTCATGGTTTTCTCTGCCAGCTTGCGAACCTCGTCGGCAACAACTGCAAATCCACGTCCGGCATCACCTGCCCTGGCTGCTTCAATAGCTGCATTCAAGGCCAGCAGGTTGGTCTGGTCAGCTATATCTTCAATAACAGTCATAATTTTGCCAATACCTTCAGCCTGCTCGCCCAAAGCACTGATCTGCTTTTTAAGACTTAAAGCGTTACGCTGCACATCAGCTATAGCTTTGACCGCGCTCTGGACTGTGCTGGCTCCAGATTCTGCGGTTTTCTTGACCTGCTCAGATGCCTCTGCAGCTCTGGAAGCATTTTTAGCTACCTCCATGACAGTAGCATTCATTTGCTCCATGGAAGTGGCAGTGCTGGCTGCCATATCTCTTTGCTGCTCAGACCCTCGACTGGCCTGCTCAACCTGGGCGGACAATTCAGCAGAAGCTGTTGAAACTTGCTCAGCCACACGGTCAGCCTTGACCGCAGATGCTTCAATCATGCTGTTTTTGGATTCGATCTGGACTTGCTGGTTTTTCAAGTCGGTCAAATCGGTGTAGAGAACAAAGGCACCGATGAGCTGCTGATCGAGATCATAAAGAGGAGCAGCATCAACCTTGATAACTTTTTTCTCCCCGCGGTTGTTAGTGATCTCAATCTCCCGGTCAAGGGAAGGCTCTCTGGTTTTTAAGACCTTAGTGGTAATGGTTTCACGATCATCGCCATAGACCATTAGTGATGGGGGTTTGCCCATAAATTTTGCACCATCCTCGTGTCCAAGAAGGTCCAGAACTGACTTGTTGGTAAAGGAGATGTTGCCATTGGTATCGCATACAAAACAAGGTGTGGTCATACTGCCCAGGATGCCTTTGGAAAATCCAAGTTCTTTTTTAAGGTTGCCCACCATCACCCCAAGATGCTGGGACAGGCTTCCGAGTTCGTCTGTTTTGTCAGAACTGAAAGTTGCTGAAAAATCTCCCTGGGCAATCTTTTGTGTAGCCTGATCAATGTTAATTATGGGGTTGAATATCTGTCTGCGCATAAAGGCGTATACGCTGATGATAAGCACAATAATTCCAGCCAGGATCATCAGAGCAGTATAAGCAGCGTTTTCCTGCATTCTGGCAATTGTGCCACTTACATCCTGGACTACCACCATGGTGCCCAGAATAGGCTGTGACCAGCCGTGACAATGATAGCATGCTGGTTCATTGGGCACGGAACTGACAGTAGCAAAAACATTTTTGCCATGGAGACTGAAAAAACCACTGTTATTCATATCTCTCGCCAAGGCCTGGCGGACCATCAGGCGTATTTCATCATGTTCCATGATTTCATTAAAATCCCTGCGTATGGAACTGTCTTCAGTACTGTAGGTAATATTACCGCGAAAGTCTGTAAGGTAGGCTGTAGTTGTCTCATATCTTCTGGCAAGGGAAGCAAATTCCTCCCGTGTACCTGCATCGTCACCAACAACCATGGGGCGCTCGATGGTAGCTTTGAGCAACTCTGTAAAACGTGATACATCCTCTGAAAGCTGGTCTTCTGTCAGGTTTTTCTGCCAGAAAAGCATGACCAGAATGATCATGGTAAATATGCCAAGTGAAATCAGGGAGATGCTTATGCCGATTTTATAGCCGATACTGCTGTAAATTTTTTGTAACATCAGATAGCCTCCGGTTAGTGAGCGCCACTGTATATAAGGGGCCTGAACCCGAATGCTTCATTACGCTCTTCGGTATGACAGGTCAGGCAGTCTTCAATAATGGGCAGTCTTTCAATGGCACCCGGGTAGCCACCGGTATCCACATGCTCTCTGCCTGGTCCGTGACAGGTTTCACAGCCTACATCAGAAAGTTCAGGCGTAGCTTCATAAGAGATAAAACCGCCCTGGTTGTACCCTGTGGTATGACAACCGTAACACTCCCTTAACTCCTCTTCAGTCAGTTTGGGAGCCATTACAGATATGCTATCCCATGAATTGGCCTTGTGGGAGTAAGCAATAAAGTTGTCATATTCATAGTAGTGACAACTGCCACAGGTTTCGGACCCAACATACTGCCCGGAAGCCTGAGCCTGATATGCCCATGCACCTGCATACAATAAAACAGCAAAAAAAGATAAGATACTAACATTTCTTAACATTATTCCCCCTCCAAAAATAATGTTTTGCAGCTCCCCCTCTTTACGCAGAGCTAAGGTTTAATTGTTCCTTGTGATCGCATTCACATAGTCTGGAAAGATTGTCAACCTTACATATAGAATTTGTAAATACAGGCTCATTTTTTATATTTTTAGACGTTATTAGCAAAGTAACATTACAGCCATTGCGTGTAGCGTTTACTGGCGCTTCCGGTGCTGCCTTTTCATGTTCAGTTCCCAGGCAAATGAAAAAACTTCTTTCATCCTTTGCGCCCTTTGCCTGCCCGGCCTGCCCCGTAAACTTTCTTCCAGTTTACTGGGGTTAAACAACGCTGAAAGCGTTCCTGTGCAGCAGGGTTTAACTGGGCGTTTTGAGTGAGCCTTCGAACGGGCGGCTAAAATATCTCATTTTTTTGGACAAGTGGGTCCTGGAAGAGTCAGTCCCCTCCGGGCTGTATGCCTCCGGGCAGGAAGCCATACCACATGCAAAGCGCTAAACAGATATAAAAAAGCAAGAAAGTTTTTTAAACCTTGAAAGAACAAAAATGCCCAGGAACCTTATCCTTCAGCCTTCAGCCTTCAGCCTTCAGCCTGAAAAGTTCGCTTACGCCCCAACTTAAAGATCCTTGTATAAATTGGGTTGTGTGCACAGCCCGCATTAAAGAATACAATCGTGTAATTTCAGATACTTGACAGAGAATAAAATGATATTATTAAAGAAGAAAATCTAAAAAATGACGGAGGTGACAGCCATGGTAATTGATTTCAGCAGTTTTTATAATTTGCCAAGGCAATTGGACAGGTTTTTTGATGAGGCCTGGAGGCCTTCAATGATCAGCCAGAGAAGAAACGCCTATCCTCCAGTAAATATCAGTGAGGATAAGTCCAACATTTATGTATTTTCTGAAGTACCAGGTGTGGACATTGAGGACGTTGATATTACTCTGAGTGATGGAAGCTTAGTTATTAAGGGCAATAGAAAGCACGGGACCGGCAATTATTACAGACAGGAAAGGCCTGCCGGTCTGTTTCAGAGGATCGTAAATCTCAACGTCCCTATACAGGCAGATGGCGTTAAGGCCAGAATGAAGGATGGTGTGCTTGAAATAACCATGCCCAAGGCTGATGAGGCTATTCCCAGGAAAATCAGTATAAAAGCTGAATAAGGAGGTGGTGATATGAGCGGAGAAGTAAAAAAGAATTCCGGCAGCTTACCCCGATTTTCTCCTAATACGGACATTATTGAAAAAGAAGACGGTTTTCACATATATATGGATATGCCTGGAGTTCAAAAGGAAGATCTTGTTATTGACCTGAAGGAGAATGATCTGGCAATCAGCGCCAGAGCAGTGTATCCGAGAATGGAAAAGGTGAGCAATGTTCATCTTGAGTTTGGTGATTGTGAGTATTCCAGGAGTTTCACCATCTCAGACGTAGTGGATAGAGAAAACATTAAAGCTACTTTGAAAAATGGTGTACTGGAAATGTTCTTGCCCAAGGCGGCCAAAGCCAAACCCAGGAAGATTGAAATTGAAGTAGCACAAGATTAAATGGCTCACGAATAAAAATTGACACTTAATGCCGGCGCTGGAATGTTGATCCATTAATCTGGTGAAAAATTTTCCGGCGCCGATTAAGCAGGATGTATTTACTGGAGGTGATGGTATGATGCTTGAAAAATGGTTACCCTCAACAAGGAGCAAGTCTGTAGCCCGCAACACCCCAAGAGAGGAAATGTTAGACTTTTTTGAAGATATGTGGGACAGACCGTTTAGAGGTTATGGAGACTTTTCCAAGGGTTTCACTCCATCAGTAGAAGTCAGTGAAAAGGATGATGAAGTTATTGTAAAAGCTGAGATGCCAGGGCTGGAGCCATCAGAAATTGACCTGAGTGTTGAAAATAACAACCTGGTATTAAGGGGTGAGAAAAAAAGAGAGCATAAAGAAGAAAAGGAAAACTTCGTACACATGGAATGTTCTTATGGCAGTTTTGAAAGAGTCGTTCCCTTGCGGGTCGAGGTAGACAGAGACAATGTAGCAGCAAGCTACAAAAATGGAGTGCTCGTGGTCAGATTACCCAAGTCTGAACTGAACAGATCCAGAAAAATTGCAATTGAATCTTAAGATCGGGTTTAGAGATGTGGCTGATGATTTATCATTAAGAGCTGCGTAGAAATAAAAAAGGCCGGGAAATCCCGGCCTTTTTTGTTTCAGTTATTGTAATCTGGTGGTATAAAGTCTTATCGCGGGCCGCTTGGTAAAACGCAAATAAAATCATGCCTGCAAACAGGAAATCATGCTGTTATTTTTTGAACATGGAACCAATATCGGTAATTTTTCCTCCACCCTTGCCTGAAAGATTGTTCAGGTTTTTGAGGTCGCCGGCGGATGAGATGGTCAAGTTGCTGGATGCTTCCAGGTATTTGCTCTTGAGATCTTCAGGAACATTCTTGTAAGTATAGAGGATGTGCTTTCCTTCAATTTCCCCGGTCAGCTCATTATCTATGGGGTAGCCAAAAGGCAAAAGCACCATCTGAACTCCTCCCTGCTGGGTAGGAACCATTTGCAATGTGGCCAGGTCTGTCATTTTTTGTGCACTTTCATCCCATTTTCCCAAGACCATGTCACCTGTGACGATTTTTACCAGTCTGATATCATAAGCCATGTGTTTGCTCCTTTTTGTCTGTTTAACTGAAGTTTCCAGTATATCAAAACTCTTGAACTTAATGACTGATTCATATACTGTCAAGAAATCGAGAGGAGATTTGGACTATATAGTTTCCATCCGGAAAGTCTTTCTTTCCGGATGCTGAAGCTATTGGTTTTTTTTCGGGAACGAGGAGTTTTTTCTTTTGGCAAGAAAATCAAGCAATTGTGAGGAGACGTAGCTTAATACGTTGACGAATAATTGTGCAGATTGACGCCGATAGAAGGAAAAAGAACCGTTTCCGGATGAAAACTATATAGCTGGACTGCCTTTATTAGTCAGGGCGTTAATTGCCGGAGGACCTGATGAACAGTCTTGATATTTTTTTTGTAGTAGTGCTGGGTTTTTTTGTATTCAGAGGGATATTCAGGGGGCTGATTCTTGAAATATCTTCCATAGCCGGACTGATAGCCGGGTTTATGATGGCTAACCGGTATTATATGGATCTGGAGCCGGTAGCGAGCCGTGTTATCAGCACCGTGGAGTGGGCTCAGGTTGCTGCCTATCTTGGTATATTCATAACTACCATGTTTGTGGTAGCCATTGTATCTATGGCTCTCAAGAGATTTTTGCAGATGATAATGCTGGGATGGCTGGACCGTATAGGAGGTGGATGTCTTGGCCTTGTCAAAGCAGGACTGGTTTGCACACTGACATTTATGCTTCTGACCATTTTTTTACCTAAAGATGACCAGTTGCTTGCGTCATCAGATATTGCTCCCTATATCCAGACGCTCAGCAAAACACTTTCTGAACATCTTCCAGAAGAGCTAAAGCAGAAATTCAGAGTAAAGGCCCAGGATGCAGCTTCTATTCTGGACAGGCCTCAACGTTGAAACAAGGTGGACAAATGAATCAGGAAAGCGGATACGACAAGATAATGCGAGTGATCACTACTTTGCTTGGGCCGGATGGATGTCCATGGGACAGGGAGCAGACACCAGGTACTTTATGCGACTACCTGACAGAAGAAACATTTGAGCTCATTAGTGCCATTCGTTCTAAAAATATAGAAGAAATAAAAGAGGAAATGGGCGATGTTTTTTTTCTTCTGTTTTTTATTGCCAGGTTTTATGAATCAGATTTTACCCTGGATGATGTGTGGGTTAAAAGTGCAGATAAAATGATTGCCCGACATCCACATGTATTTGAGGATGAAAAATTCAACACCCGTGATGAGCTCATGCGCAACTGGGAAAAGGTAAAGAAACAGGAAAAAGCGGACAGGGATAATTCGGTTTTTTCTTCTATTCCCAGAAACCTGCCTCCACTTTTAATGGCTTACCGGCTCAATTCCAAGGCATCTCGAATAGGTTTCACATGGGGAAGTGATCAGGAAGTTCTTTTGAAGCTTCAGGAAGAGTGGCAGGAACTTGAAGATGCTTTAAACAGTAAAGAACCTAGTCAGGCTGAACAGGAGTTTGGTGACTATCTTTTTGCTCTTGTGGAATATGGGCGAAGAAAAAAAATTAAGGCCAATGCAGCTTTGTCCGTTACCAATGCAAAATTCATGGACAGGGTGGGCAAAATGGAGAAGCTGGCCTTGAAAAAAGGGTTGGAAACTACTGAAATGAGCATGGAGGAACTGGATGCGCTCTGGGATGAGGTTAAGAAGGCTGAAGGTTAAGAAGGCTGAAGGTTAAGAAGGCTGAAGGTGGAAGGCTGAAGACTGAAGACTGAAGGTTGAAGGTTGAAGGGGGAATTCTGAAGGCTGAAGGGAAAAGGAAGAGGCGGGGCAACAGGTAAAAAATTTGAGGGACTAACCAGGTTGAATATAGCCCTTAATGGCCTGGTAAACTCCTTCTAAGTCGTGAGGGCCGGTGTTAATGATGATGGCATCACGGGCCGGTTTCAATGGAGCTATGGGTCTGTTGCGGTCCTGCTCATCTCTTTGCCTGATCAAGGTCAGGATTGAATCATAATCCGCCTTAGTGCCTGAGCGTTCAAGCTGTTTTTTTCTTCTATCCGCCCTGATTTCAGCCGAAGCGTCAAGAAAAAATTTGTATTGAGCATCAGGAAAAACTACGCTCCCCATATCCCTGCCTTCAGCCACCAGCGATACTTTCCTGCCAATATTTTGCTGAGCCTGTTTCAAAAATGTCCGCACCTCTTTTATCTGTCCCACTTTTGACGCCATCATTCCTGCTTCTTCCGTGCGAATTTCTGCCCCAAGTTCCCTGCCGTTCAAGATAACCTGGCTGTTCCAACCGGTACCGGACAGTCCAAAGGTCATATTGAGAATTAAGTGCTCAATTTGCTTCTGATCCGGGTTCTCATTTTCCAGGCTCATCATCCAGCCAACAGCTCTGAACATGGCTCCAGTATCAAGGTAGGCTATTTTCAGGCTGTGAGCGATTTTTGCGGCCAAAGTCGATTTCCCGACCCCTGCAGGACCATCTATGGTAACAATAAAAGGCCTGATACTCACGAAAGTATTTCCTTCATGGCAGTAACAAGAGACTGATTTTCCCTTTCTGTGCCAATGCTGATTCTCAAGAGATCCGGCAAACCATAGCTCTTAAGTGGTCTGATGATTATGCCCCGACTTAGAAGTTCTTCAAACACCTTTTCGGCGCTGACAGGCGGTTTCAGCATTATGAAGTTGGCCTGAGAAGGGTAGACCCGACAGTTGAGTTTTTTCAGTTCCTGATTAAGTTTTTTTCTTCCTTTATCAATTATAGCAAGAGTCATGTCTTGAAATGTGGTATCCTGGAGGGCAGCGATTCCAGCTTTTTCAGCAAGTATGTTTACGCTGAAAGGCAAGCGCACTCTGCGCAGATAGTCGGCCAGAACTGGTGACAAGATTCCGTATCCCAGTCGCAAACCGGCCAGTCCGTACATTTTGGAGAATGTTCTAAGTACTGCTATCTGCTTATTTTTAAAAGGCAGTTCAGCGCAACTATATTGGGAAAAGGGAGTTGCAAAATCAATATAGGCTTCATCAATTACCAGGAAGCAGGTTGGTGGCAAATGGGCCGCAAAGTGGTCAATATCATCCTTAGTAGCAGCAAATCCGGACGGGTTGTCGGGATTGGTCAGAAAGACAAGCCTGGTATTGTGATCAATCAGTTTCAAAAGAGCGTCAAAGTCAAATGTGAAGTCAGGGTTGAGTGCTGTTTGTCTGAATTCAACCCCGCAGAGTCTGGCCTGCAGTTTGTAGATGCTGAAGCATGGTTCAAAAGCAACAATATTATTCTGGCCGGGTGCTGCTGTGATCCTGATGAGCAGGTCGATAATCTCGTCTGATCCATTACCGCAGAAAATGGCTGCCGGATCAATATCGAGATATCTGCCAATGCCGTTACATAGTTCAGGATTGTTGGCTGCAGGATACCTGAAGGACTGTACAGCATAGTTTTTAATTATCTCCTGCACAAAAGGCGACAAGCCCAGAGGGTTTTCATTGCTGGCCATTTTAATAATATTGTTCAAGCCGTACTTTTGTTTAATTTCATCAATGCCGAGTCCCGGAGTGTATGGTTCAAACTCACGCACTTCCGGACGAATAAGAGTCTTGCTATCCATTTAATATTCCTGTTTGTCTGATTCTTGTTTGAAATTCTTTTTCCATGCGGATGACTTTAAGAAAAGTGCCGCGGGGCAGATACGGGGTAGCAGGGCCATGGATATTGGCCCAGACCGGCACTACCTGTATATTACCCCATTTGCTGTCTTCTATGGTGATGCTTATGGTCAGTTCCCGGCCCAGTTCAAAGCATTTTTCTCCCGGAATAAACAAGCCCTGACAGCTTAAGAAGTTGTTTTTCCATATTTTCTGGAAATCATTTAATGACGAGAGTCGAAGTTCCATAAGTACCTTTATCGGGAGCATTTCGCGTTTCTAAAAAGCTCCTCTTGCATGACTTGATTTTATCATATTATTTCAGGTCTGATAAAAATTAACAGCTCGTTTTTGCTTTCGCTGACATACTGGTTTTTAAAAAGCCAGCCCAGAAAAGGAATATTACCCAGGGCCGGAATTCTGTTTTCAACTTCATCTTCAGATGTTTTTTTGATCCCTCCAATGACTATGGTTTCTCCGTTTTCCACGAGAAGTCTGGACCTGACTGACCGGGTTTCTATAGCAGTTGCGCCAAAAGCTTCCACTGGATAGTCATCGCGCACTTCAATTGTCAGTAGTATATCATTGTCACTGGTTATTTGAGGTGTTACCAGAAGGCTCAATGTGGCTTCCTCGAATTGTGTGTCTGGTCCGTCGGTGGTCTGGGTTGTATAGGGAATCTGAAAACCCTGTTCTATGCGGGCTTCCTGGTTGTTGAGAGTTGTTATTCTTGGGGCAGATACTGTTCTGGACTTGTTTTGTGCTTCACCAAGGCGAAGTTCAGCATCTAATGTAAACATGGTGCTGCCCCATCTGCGGTCTAAGGTCCCCCCGAGAGCTCCGAAATCGCCGGGGGATCTGGGAAAATTCATGCTTTGATAATTGACTGAAGTGACCATGTCGCTGCCGGAAGTGAATGAATTCTGTTCAGGATAAAGAAAGCTCCATTGAATACCCATGCTCCGGCTGAAATCTTCTGAAGCATAGACTATGCGTGCTTCGATGTGGACCTGTCTTTCAGGACGGTCGAGCCGATTAATAAGGGCAGTTATTTGCCTGATATGTGCTGATGTGTCCTGCAGAATAAGTGTGTTGGTTCTGCTGTCATGGGTTACTTTACCTCTTTCAGATAGAAAATCTCTAATTTGAGGTAGTAATTCCCCTGCCTGGGAATAGTTGATCTGAATAAACTCCTGCTGCAGGGGTTCAAGCTGTCTCATGCTTTCTCTTGCTCTTGCCTCTGCCTCCCTTGCCCTGCGCGCCTGATCACGTTCTGCTTCAAGTTTCTGGGCAGTAGCAATGCGAATGATATCACCACGAAGCACCATGCCGAGATTTTTCTGAACAAGAACAAGATCTAAGGCCTGATCCCAGGGCACATTGATGAGTCGCAAAGAAATTCTGCCTGTAACATTTTCATCAAGTATCAGATTGTAGTCGGTTATGGATGTGATAAGTCTGATGACATGCTCTACTTCAGCATTTTGCATATCAATGGAAATGAGATCTCCTGTATATTCCTGCTTCATGCCCGGGAAAAGGGTATTAAACTCTAAAAAATCTTGCTGGGTTCCTGGTTGGTCTGTTGCAAGTTGCGCTGTTGATACCTGAGGCGAACTGGTTAGTGCAGGATCATCTAAAGGCGCAGATGCAGGGTCCACCCTGAAAATGATGGAGTTCTGACTGCCCACAAGATCAAAAGATTTTTTATTATACCAGGTCCAGGTCAAAACCAGGTTTTGATCTATATTCTGTACAAGCAGGGACTTAAGGCCTGATTCAAAGTCATCTAAGCGGTACAATCTTGCCTGGGATGGTCTTGCCTGAAATCCAGGGATTATTGCCCGTGTTCTTTGAGGACTTATTTCTTCCATTTCAGGTAAAGGGATGTCAGGGCCTGCAATGGATATATAGGTAGCTCCCATTTCATCCTGCCAGAAATCAATAAGCTCTATCCGGTCAGGCCCATCCATATCTGCAGCTCTTTCCTGGTCAGCCAGGGAGGCATTATCTGCGTAGCAGCATAGTGCAAGTGTCTGGAAAAAAATTATGATGAAAAATACTATATTCTTGTGCATCTTCAGTAATCCATACCTGACTAATTGTCCTGTCCCGGCCTGAGTTTAAGGGTAGTGTTCCGGGTTTCAGTTTCACCAAACATGGTGGTCACGGTTTCGGATACTATGACCTCCTGGGGCAGGATCATGACAACCTCTCCACGATTGCGGCCAACCCGGGTGCCTGTTTGTATAATCAAGCCTTTGCCGTCGGGCATTTCCACCATGGCTTTTGGATTAAATAAAGGATCGTCCCGCCAGATTATGCCCACAAGTTTGAGCTGGCTGATCTCAACTCTCTCTAAGGGAGTCAGAGGTCGGGGAGGTTCTTCATCCTGTTGCCTGACAGCTTCCTCTTCAATCCTCTGGCGAATAAAAGGAGTAAAAGGATCAACTCCTGGCCGTGGTTCATAAATATAGGGTGCTGGTGCCATCCAGTCAGGGTAGTCCCAGTCTTCTGGTGTATGATCATTCTGCGCTCCTGCAGGTGCCACCAGGGTTAAGTACGCAATTAGAGCCATGGGAACAGCCTGTCTAAGCATTGCTAATCCCTTTCCAGCTCTGCCTTAGACAATGACCTGTATACCAGAAGTACAGCCTCGGCAGACAGGACAGCCCTGTCCCTGTCCCGAACTCCGGTCAGAGGACTAAGCCGCAGACTTTGAAGGCTGACCAGACGGTCAAGGCGGGATAATTCATCAAAATAACTCATAAGGTTATGAAAGTATCCCTGCAGCCTCAGCTGAACGTTTCTTGCAGCAAAGTGCTCCTTTACTTCTTCAGAACCAGGCTGAAACATCAGAAAAGTGACCCCTCTTTCATCTCCAATGCGCTCGAATGAAGCCAGCAATCTTTCTAAGGCGTGAGCGTCTTCAGGCAAAAGCGTCTGGGCCAGCAAAAGTTCCCTTTCTCTGGCTGCGACTTCTTCTTCCATTTTTGGAAATTTTGCGGCCTGGGCTGAAAAGATATTGATATCCTGCTGCAGAGATTCAACCTCCTGCTGCATGCGCGAGATATTGTCACGCACTGGTGCAAGGTAAAAATACCATGCAGCCCCACATATTGCGGCCAGTATCAATACCTGGATCAATATCTTTTTTGTTCTGCTGAGTTTGTCAATCTCTGCTATTATGGCTTGACGGCTAATTTTCATTGGCATCACCACTAAAAGAGGCTGGGGGACCTGCCCTAATCTGAAACTGAAACTCTACCAGGCTCAGATTCTGAACTTCCCGCCTGGATGTTCTCTGAGTGCTGACGGATCTGATAAACTCTGAGGACCTCAAACTGTCCACGTAACCTGCAAAGGCCTGATTATCAACAGCCACCCCTCTTATGTCCATAACTCCGTTGCGATTCAGATTCAGCGCTTCGAACCACATTCTTTCTTCAGGAACACGAACAGTTGTTTCATCAACGTAGCGAACAGGAAGCTGCTGTCTGACACGAATATACTTGATAGCTTCGATATTTGCCTGGATTTCCTCAAATTTTCTTTCTAACTGATTTAGCCTGCCTACTCTGGTCAACAGGATCTGACGCTGAGACTCAAGGTCTAAGACCTCATCCTCAAGCCCTGAAAGATGCCCTCTCCACATGAGGCCTATACTTAAAATGGATGTACAAACTATTGTCAACAGAATCAGATACAGCAACAGATACTTTTCTGTATCAGATACTTTTGCTCTTTTGGAGTGAGGCAGCAGATTGATTTTAATCATGACATTCAGTAACTTACCGTTTTATTCCTGTGGAAAAAAACAAGAAGGTATTTTAACCTTGAAAGAGCGTAACAGTTTAGCGCTTATAAGTAACTACAATCGTTTTGCAAATAAAATCAGATGGTTATAATTTTCATGTTTTTACGATTTTTGCTTTGATTGATGCACATTTGCCAGAAAAGTTCCGTCAAAGATGGGAGCTTTGCGCCTGGCACAGGGACTGTCCCTCGCTGTGTAAATTTTTTCATTAAGCAAATTTCTTCCAGTAACCAATGCAGCATCAGTCTTGTTTGTAGCACCTCGCGGGGACTGTCCCAATTTTCAGAAAAGTGACAGACTCGTAAAGTTACTCACAAGTTCGGTCCCGGTCCGCCCGTCCCCGTGCCAAATGCAAAGGGTTAAACTGTTACAGAAAGAGCAATGATACCCAAGATCCTTATTATAACCATCAGGTAATGCCTCGCAGAGCAAGACCCGTGGCTACAGCGAACTGGGGTTTGACAGAGTCAAGATATTTCATGTCGTAATCGTTCATGGATACCTGAATATTTTTCCAGGGATCTAAGTAGTTAACTTCTATTTTGAGATGCTGTTCCAGAAGAGTGCTGATTCCGTTCAGCAGGCTTCCCCCCCCGGAAAGAAACAATTTTGATGCCTGTTTCATGTGAGGCTCGGATGTGTGATAGAAACTGATGAGCCTTTTTATTTCATCAGTCCAGTCTTTAACCGCTGTGACAATGCCTCGGGAAATATCAGGGTATTCATCCGAGTCTTTTGTGAGAGGTCCCTGAATTTTTTGCACTTCTGCTTCAGCTTTTCCAATATTTGAAAGCTCGGCTATGATGTTGGTTATGTGTTTACCCCCGAAAGACATCTCGCGAAAAAAAATTGGCTGGTTTTTTAAAAAAATGCTGAATATGCTCTGCCTGCCTCCAATATCCAATAAATAAACAGGCTCATCATGAAATTCAGGATAGTTGAATTCAAAACAATTGCTCAGAGCAAAGGCATCCACATCCACAATGCTTAGAGACAATCCGGACTTTTCAGCTACCTCCATCAGATCCTGAACAACTTTTATCTTGCTGGCCACCAGAATAACTTCCACTGATCCGTCTTCATGGCCGGGACCCAGCACCTGGTAATCCAGATATACATCACTTAAATCAAAAGGAATGTACTGTCCGGCCTCCTTATAGATGGTTTTCTCCAGCTCCTTGGGTGGGCCTGAATCAAAGTAGGCTCTCTTGACGATAACTGAATGCCCGGCCATGGATGAAATAATAACCTTGTCCCGCAGGCCTTGATGCTGCCACAGAGATTTAATTTTGGCTCCCTGATGAACAGCCCCATCCAAATCCTTACGGGACCAGGGTACTCGGGCAAAATTATTCAGTGACACCTGTCTGCCTTTGTAGGCTACCCTGACGGTTTTGGCCCAGGTGCTGCCCATATCTAAGCCGCATAAAGGGTTTTTGGATTGAAAAAGACTTAAAATGCCCAAGGTTAACCACTTAAGGCCTTATGGTCATAACCGGCATTTTGGCAGCCTTGACAATTTTTTCAGCCACAGACCCGAATAATACTCTGTCAATCCCTTTTCGGCCGTGGGTACCCATGATTATCATGTCGATATTTTCATTATCTGCAAAATTAAGGATCTCTTCGGCGGCATATCCGCTGAGCACCCTGCCCTCTACATTAACATCGCTGAAGTTTTCCTCTATGAAAGTATCCATGGTTTTTTCAGCACCAGTCACAATTTCACCAACAAAGTTTTCAATGGAAGTGGGCGGAACATGAAAACCAACATATTGCGAAAGGCTGGGTGCTACATAGATGACCTTGACAGACGCGTCTAAAGCTTTAGAAAGGATTTGAGTATAAGCAGCCACTTTGGCACTCATTTCTGAAAAATCAACAGCGCACATGATGTTTTGAATCTGAGCCATAAATCCTCCTTAGTAAAAAATGATTCTTTGCAGGTATTTGTAACAGTTTAGCCTTTATTAAGGAAAGCAGGGGGCAGGCATTTCGGGAGCGGCTTGAGCATCAACCGATGTTTTAAACGTCTCATTTTGAGTCAGTCAGGCCCCCGGAAGACTTAAGTTCCCTTGCCATATGCAAAAGGCGAAACTTTTACTGGTATTTAAGTTAGGGCAGGTGAGTCAGTCAAGAATTCCTGCCGGTTTTACTGAAACAATTAATCTACTTTCCCATAGGAGTCCGTATGCCTATCTTTGAGTATTATTGCACTGAATGTAAAGAAGTATTTGAAGAACTCGTGTTTAATCCTGATGAAATTGCTGCATGCCCGAGATGTCTGCTTACTGAAAACGTTCAAAAGTGTGTATCTGCAGCCCGCATAGGAAGAGGGGCATCAATGCCGTCGTCTGCACCTGGTGGCTCTAATTGCAGGCCTGGTCCATTTACCTGAGGCTGATAAAAGGCTTTGGTCCAAAGCCTTCATTAGTAACTTTAAGTTTCACTGTAACATTACTTTTTAACCGAATCAAATCGTTCAAACTTCATGGTCAAACCTGCCCGGCCCTGGGTTGCCGAGCGCAGATCCGTGGAAAACCCGAACATTTTGCTCATGGGGGTCAGGGATTTGATGATTTTATGTCCGTGCTGGTCATACATATTTTCAATCTGCCCCCCTTTTGCCCCAAGCAGGCTGACACATTCACCCACAAACTCCTCAGGAGTTGATATCTCCACCATCATAATCGGTTCAAGCAATACGGGCTGAGCGTCTGAAAGGGCCTGCTTTACTGCGTGAAATGCTGCCATCCTGAAGCCTACTGCATCAGCGCCTTCTTTAACGCCAATCTTTTTAACTCTGACCACAACATCCGTTACCGGGTAGCCTTTAAGTTCACCAGCCTGCAGGCCATCCTCAACCCCGTTATACAAAGCTTCCAACCATGCTGAAGACCACTTGTCCGGGTCAAGCTCCATAACTATCCTGTTGCCTTTTCCTCTCTCTTCCGGCTCAATTGCAAGTCCGGCCATGCCGTAATGAAAGACTTCGCCCAACTCTCGGGCGTATTCATAATCAGCCTCGGATCTGGATAATACTGATTCCTGATAAACAACCTGGGGATTGCCTGCCCGGAAATCAACACTGTGTTCGCGACGTATGCGGTGCAAACTGACATCAAGGTGCAGTTCACCCATGCCTGATAAAATGATCTGATCAGTATCCTTGTCTCTTTCAAAGAATAAAGTGGGATCTTCCTGGAGAAGTTTTTCCACAGCAAAGACAAGTTTTTCCTCCTCCTCGCTGTTTCGCGGTTCAAGCGCGAGAGATATGACTGGATTGTACTCACTGATTTTCTCTAAGATCAGAGGATCATCCATGTGACATAGCGTATCCCCGGTGCGGGCATCTTTGAGTCCGGCTATGGCCACAATCTGCCCAGCCACACATTCCTCGACTTTTTCCTTATGATTGGCATGAAGGACAAAAAGGCGGGCAGCCCTTTCAGATATATTTTGCGTGGCATTATAAATTGTTTGTCCAGCTGTTATTTTGCCGGAATAGATACGGGTAAAAACAAGCTTTCTTCCTGTTTCCACACTTACCTTGAAGGCCAGGGAGGAAAGGGGCGCTTTTATTTTGGCTGGAAAAGAAACCGGTTTGCGTGTTTCAGGGTGAATACCAGCGGCCTGGGGTACTTCAGCAGGGGAGGGCAGATAGTAGCGTACCGCATCCATGACCGGCTGTACTCCGATATTTTTGAGAGCTGATCCGGTAAGAACCGGCACCCCCTTAAGTTCTATGGTAGCCTTTCTTATGCTTTGCCGGAGCCTGTCCGGATTTATGTCCCGTCCTTCAAGGTAATCCTCCATGATTTCATCATCCTGTTCTGATAAAGTTTCAAGGAGATAGTTCCTCCACCTGGCAAGTATCTCAATCTCTGAAGGATCGGGTTCAGTTAAGATTATATCTTTTCCAAAGCTGTCCTGGTTGAAAGTAAGTTTTTTTTGCTCTACGAGATCTAGAATTGCGCTGAAATCTTCACCCTGGCCAATGGGGGCGTAAATTGGCAAAGGAACAGTCTGCAGCTTCTGGCGCATTGCCTCCAGCACGTGTTTATAGTCGGCGCCGGGGCGATCCATTTTATTGATAAAGGCAATCTTGGGTATATGGTATTTTTCCGACTGGCGCCACACGGTTTCGCTTTGAGGTTCAACTCCGCCAACAGCGCAGAATACAGCAACAACACCATCCAGCACCCGAAGAGACCGATCAACTTCTATGGTGAAATCAACATGGCCGGGAGTATCAATAATATTGACAGTTTTGTCCTTCCATTGACACGATGTGCAGGCAGAAGCAATAGTAATGCCTCTTTCCTGTTCTTCAGGCATGAAATCCATAGTGGCTGTACCGTCGTGAACCTCACCCATTCGGTGAATTTTCTGAGTATAGTAGAGAATTCTTTCGGTGAGGGTGGTTTTACCCGCGTCAATATGAGCAATAATGCCGATATTACGAATGTTCTTGAGGTAACCTGATGGGACTGCAGGCGTTTTCATTATATTCGTGTCTCCTTGCAGAAAAATTTCTTGGATTTAAAAAAAGATTGATCAAGCTCTGGCCAGATCCAGGAAAATTCCAGACCAGGAGTAAAGCCGCGACTGGCATTAACTTTACTGAACAGCTCCCGGGGACCAAAAAAAATGTCCCATTCCTGTTCAAGGAGATGCTGGTCAGGTTTAGTGTAATCAAAATCTGGAAAACTGCCGATAAACTCCCCAGCAACGGTGAAAGCGATTTCGGGATGACATGCAGCAATAAGCTCATAATTCCATGACAGCTTGGAATCGGCCCAGATAAGGCCTTTCATAGGCTCAAGAGAACCGAGCCATATGGATTTAAGTTTAGAGATATATGAAAAAAGCAAGTCACTGCTGTAGGGTTTGTCGCAAAAATCAATGATAAGACCGGATCTGTGGTGCAAGTCAGGGTCTGAAAGTAAGTTTTGACGATGCGGGATTCGATAAATAAGTTCGACACCCGCCAGTTCCAGAGCGTTAAGTGTTGCAGAGTCAGGGACTGTTTTGCAGGGGCCGGTAAAAAAAGCTGCAATGTCTGCAACACCTGAAGCTGCTGCTGGAATTACAGCTGCCAGCAGCCTGTTCCACGCATTGAACTCAAGATCCAGCAACACGCTCAAGCTCTTTGATGGAGTATATGATTTCAGATGGGTGTATCCGGTGTTAGTATTAACAGTTTGTTGTTCCTGGTACCCGGGAGTATGGCCATAAAAGTCCAGCAGCAAGGCAATATGCTTTTTCATGAGCGAGCGCTTATAGTCCCCGGTTTGGTCATAAGCCTCGGCAAGCAGTTGCTCAGAAATCAAATACTGATCCAGATTTGAGGGGTGGTTATTGTTGTGCATAAAGAGTTCAATAGTTAAAAGTCTATTGGCGTAGCACATATTTAAAACCAACATGGTTCATGGCTACTCATCATACTGACTTGAGAGTTAAAAGTTATCAGTTAATTGTTATTAGTTGAAGAAAAAAATATCATGATTTCAAATGGTTAGGCTTTGTAAAAGTCTGGGTATCTAAAGCTTGTAAAATGGCAATCAATCCAAGGAGTTGCACAAGAACTTTTGACTGTCCAGATACTGAGATAAAAAGTTTAAATGCAGGCGCTATGTTGTCAAGTAAAACATGGGAAAATCTGCATTTCATAAAAGTGTAAATTGACTTAGTTGATAACTGTAATTTATTTTGGTACGATTAAAGGCATTAAAAAAGCCTTGCTTTGGTATGAAATTGTTGATAGCTTTAGTTCACTATTTCACAAGCGATCATGCTGTCATGTGCCTCAATTGGGTGGCAGGGACCGAACCTGTGAGTAACCGTGCTCATAAGTGGAGCCTGCATGCTGCAGGCTCCACAATGATTTGAGCCGGAATATAAAATGCACTTGACTTTCATCAGGATAAGGCTGATTGCGAGTAAAGGATTAATATTCACAAATATTGTAATTTCGGGAGTTTAGGTCATGAAAATTTCAATTTTCTGGAAACTGATGGGCATGGTTGCCATAACCGTTATCTTGCTTGGATCTGCAGTTTTTTTTACCACAAAACACTTTGTAACCCAGGGGTTTGACGAGGAGTCAGCCAGAAATATTGAAAACTTCCAAACGGCCATGGCTCATGAGATCTCTGATTTGGAGCATTTTTACAAGAGTATAGCCTATATTGTGGCTCAGGACCTGGAAGTAGCTTCAGGTATTGACTCCGGTACGACTGTTTTTCTTCGTGAATATTTAAAAGAAATCATGAATGAAACTGGTGCTGAGTTTATAACTCTTTCCAATACTCAGGGCAAAGTAGTGGCAAGAGGGCATTCCGACAAAAGTGGTGACAGTGTTCTGGATCAGTATAACGTGCAGCAGGCCTTGCGGGGGCAGCCCACTGTCGGGATAGAAGAGGGTACTGTGGTCAAGTTTTCCCTGCGTGCAGGATATCCGGTAAAAATGTTTGACCGGATCATTGGAGTGGTCACTTTGGGAATGGACTTCAGTTCCTACTCTTTTGTAGATTCCTTCAGGGAAAGACTGGGCGTAGAAACCACAATCTTTGAAAATGACACCAGGCTGGCTACGACCATCAGGCGAGACGGCCAGCGAGTGGTAGGGACCAGAATGGATAATCCACAGGTCATCGAGACCGTGCTCCGAAGATCAGAAACCTTTCTGGACAGGAATGTGATTCTGGGCCGAAATTATGACACTGCCTACTGGCCCATTAAGGATATTCAGGGAAACACTGTGGGCATGTACTTTATTGGCGTGGAAAGACAAACCCTTGAAAATGCTATCTGGGCAACTCTTTCATCAATTCTCTGGATGAGTCTGATCATCGGAGGTATAATGCTGGCAACCGGATACTTTTTTGCCAGAGGAATATCAAAGCCCCTGAGCAGGGCAACTGCATTTGCCAAAGATATCTCCAACGGCAAGCTTGATCACAATCTGACCATCAAAAATAAAGATGAAATAGGAGACGTTGCTGCTGCCTTGAATCAGGTTCGCCAAAGCATAACCGGAGTAATTGATGATCTCGGAGAGGTTACCGACAAAATCAAGACCGGTCGTATTCTAAACAGGTGCGATACAGCAAAATACAGTGGCCAGTATGCGTCCCTTGTGGCGGATGTAAATAATATGGCGGACGTCCTTGTCAGTTACATCGACAAAGCTCCAAATCCCATCATGATCATCGACAATGAATATAATGTGCTGTATATGAATAGCGCCGGATTAGAGGCGAGTGGCGGAGACAGGTCAGCCATTTTGGGGCAGAAATGTCATGATATTTTTAATACATCCGACTGCAACACCCCCAACTGTGCATGCGCCAGGGCCATGTCCTCCCAGGCAGTTGAAACATCCGAAACAGAGGCCCGCCCTCAAACCGGAAATTTGGATATCAGTTATTCTGCCATGCCTGTTTTTGATCATGACGGAACAGTTGTAGGCGCTATGGAATTTATTACGGATATGACCGCCATTAAAGCAGCACAGCGCAAGATGGTGGATGTGGCTCAAAGCGCCAACGAGGTGTCTGAAAGGCTTTCATCTGCTGCTGAAGAGTTGTCAGCACAAGTGGAGCAATCCAGCCGAGGGGCTGAGGAACAGAAAGAAAGAGCCTCTGAGACAGCTACAGCCATGGAGGAAATGAATGCCACAGTCTTAGAAGTGGCCAAAAATGCTTCCAGTGCAGCTCAAGGTTCGGACCAGGCTCAGCAAAAGGCCCGCAAAGGTTCGCAGGTAGTAACGCAGGCAGTAACAGCGATTAATCAGGTTCATGAACAAACAGGGAAAATGAAAGCTGATCTTGATGATCTGGGCAGGCAGGCTGAACAGATTGGTAAGATTATGACAGTCATTGAAGATATAGCAGACCAGACCAATCTCCTGGCATTAAATGCAGCTATTGAAGCGGCCAGGGCCGGTGAGGCGGGCCGGGGATTTGCTGTGGTTGCTGACGAGGTGCGCAAGCTGGCTGAAAAGACCATGAATGCCACCAAGGAGGTTGGGCAGTCCATATCCACTATCCAGGAAGGAACAAAGGCCAATATTGAAGGCATGGATAAAGCGGCTCAGCTGGTGGAAGAGGCCACCTCGCTGGCCAATGAATCCGGTGATGTTCTAAGTGAGATCGTGGGATTGGTGGAAGAGGCTGCAGATCAGGTACGTTCCATAGCTACTGCTACAGAGGAGCAGTCAGCTGCGAGCGAAGAAGTAAATAGAAGTATAGATGACATAAATCGAATTTCAGCAGAAACCAGCGATGTTATGAATCAGTCAGCCCAGGCCATAGGAGATCTGGCCCGGCTTGCCACGGAGCTGCAAAATCTTATTGAAAGACTGAGGGAGAATTGATAGCCTTCTTACTCACCGGCAACATGGGTAACTGAAGCGGGCTATGACTTTTGCCCGGGTTCCCATGCTCTGCGTGGGAACCCCTTTCTGACGCTGTGCGTCCGAAAGTAAACATAATGAGGTGGAGCAGATACTTATCTGGTTGGCAGCGGCAACCTATCACCAGTCCGGTACAGTCTTGCAAATGTCTGTATCCGGACTTTTTTACTACCATGAATCACTCACATGATCAGCTCAAGAAAATGACCGTTCTTCTTGTTGAGGATGATCCAGCAACACTGGTCTCGCTGGCAACCTTTATCAAGCCAAGGGTTAAAGAACTTTATACAGCGTCCAACGGCCGGGATGGCCTTAATCTATACGATACCCGGAAGCCGGATATGGTTATGGCTGATATGATCATGCCTGTTATGGATGGGATCGAAATGGCCATAGGTATAAGGGCGATAAATCCTGATGCCATCATTATCCTCATAACCGGGCTCAGTAATGAATATTCCCTTAGAAGAGCTCTTGAGCTTATTCCAGACGCTTTTATTGAAAAACCAATCAATTTCAAAAGATTAAGAGGTGTCATGGGCCAGATGGCAGCACGCATTAAGGCGTCCATGCAGGTCCGAAAGGAGCGTGAACTCAAAGACCTTATTCTCAACAGCCTGCCATTGCCAACAATGCTGGTCAGCGCCGCATCTGAACGTGTTATTTTTGCCAATCAGATGGCTGAAAATCTTGGCATCAAAAGTGGCGATGATCTTTCCGGACCTTTCTTTTCCCCTGAAATAGTCCAGGATATGAAGCCTTATCCTGAGCAGGAATGCTGCGAGCAGTCTTTTGGCGAGGAAGTTTATGCTTTTGGCAAGCCGTGGCAGGTGAAGATTACGCCGGTCAATAAGCAGATTTTTCTGTTTACCGCATTGGATATTACCTGGCAGAAAAAGCTTGAGAACCTCAGGGAGGATGTGGACCGTATGACCAGGCATGACCTGAAAACCCCTCTTAACGGGATTATTGGGTTGCCCGATATTTTACTGCATGACTCAAACCTGACAGACGAGCAGCGTGAAATCATCGAAATGATCAAAAAGTCAGCTCTGAATATGCTGGATATGATCAATCTCTCTTTAGATCTGTTTCGTATGGAGCAGGGTAACTACGAAGTAGAGCATCAATCAGTGGATATTGTAAAAATAGTTGACTCCATCAAAATGCAGTTAAAGAACAGCCTTGATTCCAAGGCAATGAAAATTATCATCAGGAAAGAAGGTAAACAGGTAGAGAATCTGGACAGTTTTTTTGTCATTGGGGAGTATCTTCTTGTTTATTCCATGCTGGCCAATCTCATCAAAAATGCCATAGAGGCGTCTCCGGAAAATGAGTCTATTATAGTGGACATGTGTCGAGACAAGGAATACTCTGTAATTATAATCAATAACAAGGGCATGGTACCGGAAAAGCTGAAGCATTCGTTTTTTGAGAAATACACTACATATGGCAAGGTTGGGGGCACAGGACTTGGCACCTATTCTTCCAAGCTTATAGCCCGTACCCTGGGCGGCAACATAACCATGACATCTTCAAAAGAAAGGGGTACAAGCATTCGAGTAACCCTGCCCGGCGAAAAGACTTTTCACTAACGCCTGAGACTCATGCCGGGCTTCTAAAGTGAGCGGGTCTTTCTGTGAGTGTTTACTAACCATGAGTAAGGATAATGAAGGCAACAAAAATGGCTTAAAAAAAGTTTTAATAACAGGGGCAATCTTTGTGCCCCTTATGGTTGCCCTTTTTTTGCTGTTTGCGCCGACTCTTGTGGAAAAGATCATCATGAGTCAGATGCGTGCTGCCGGGCTGATTAATCCCCATGTTTCGGCCCTGTCTATTAACCATAAGGGTCTGCATCTCAAAAATCTTTCTACACAAACACCTTCTCTTCACATCGATTTTGTTTCCATTACCTATTCCTGGCAGAGTCTGCTGCAGGGGAAGGTTAATGAAATATTTATTGCCGGGCTTGTTTATGATCTGAAATACGCTGAGGGTCAGATTGAGACCGGCCTTCCTGATCCTGCTCCTGAAGATCCCACCCTGGAAAAAAGCTTTTTCCTGCCTTTTAATACTCTGCAGCTCAATTCTTCGTCTCTAAGGTTTGATTATCAGGGGGCTGTGGTGTCGTTTCCTGTGGATGGTACAATTGCAACTACAGACAACCACATTGTAAATCTCAATGCCCGGACCGAGGTAGCCCATGTTCCGATTATGATCAATGGTCAGGCGGATATCAATACCCTTGAAGCAGACCTTGCCGTGCAGATTTTTTCCAGGGATCTTTTTGATTCAGAAGCTTTTGTTGAACCGGATATGTTTCAAGCCGGTTTTAAGCTGAATGGACACCTTGATGCCGATGGCCGATGGAAGGGCAAAATCCAGGCCGGGCTTCAGGCCCGTAATCTTGATTTTACTGCCGGGAAAACTGAACTTGGTCTTGAAAAAGGGTCTTTTCTGGTTGAGGCAGTTATAGATGATGAGTTTTATTTTGAAGAGTTAGATATTGATCTGCGTCTCTACGGGCTGGTCGTGGGTGAGTATATGGCAGAGCATATTGCGCTGGCCATTGCTCAGCAAGGGGCTGTATTGTCTGCTGTCTGTGGGATAAGTAAACCATTCAAGGCACATCTGAACCTGAACGGAGAGCATGGCTCAATAAATGAACTGTTTGATTCTGGATTTCATGGTCGTTATGAATGGGAAGCCGGTCTTGAGGCAGGCCAAGAGTTCCTGAGTCGATTTGGTCCTTATGCTGCAGGGGTTTCAGGCAATCTTGAAGCCAGCCTGCAAGGCTCTTTTGAAGGGCACTACAAGGGGGCGAACTTTGCTGATCCTGGATGGGGAGTTGACGTAAAGCTTAGCCGGATGGATCTAAAACCTATTGATATAAATTTGCCTGATTATGGCTTGCGGATATCTGGTTTAAAAATCAGCGCACCCCTTGAGGCAAAGGTCGGCCCGGATATATTAAAGACTCAGCTGGGGTCCCATGTTTTTGTTGATGCTCAGGAAATCCAACTGCACCAGGCTTATCAGGATTTCACTTTGGGCAGCATGAGCTTTTCAGTTCAGGGCAATGCACTGGCATCGCAGCAAGAAGATGGTGATGCAATGATCTGGGATGTGACCTGGGAACTTGAGTCAACAACCGGCGTCCAACTTGATGCGCATGATATAAAGGGGCGCATGAGATCTCTGAATATTGCAGGCAATGCATTTAAAAAGCCCCATCATGCTCTGGCGGTAGACGCAGAGGTCCGGGCCGGGATTGATGAGCTTGCGCTGTCGGACTATGATATTCGCCTTGAGAACATCAAAGCTCATATCCCTGTGGGACTGGGTGATGTACATAAACGCTCAGGTACGTTTTCTGCGGGGAACATTATTCACGCCGGAATGGACTGGCCAGGTCCTGCAGGCCATGCTTCTGTATATGATTATGAACTTCAAGCCTCGGGAAACTGGGAATTTCTCTCAACTGCCGATATGGACTTCACCTTAGACTTAGTGGCACAACCGGGCAAGGTTATGACGGGAAATGTGCAAGCCACTATTCCATGGTTTGAGTTTCCGGACAAGGCTTTGCTGGACTCACTGGTCCCGGCCTTGAAGGACTATAATATCACCGGGCAGGCCATGCTGGAGGCTGCCATGATATTGGACGGGGCGCAGATTAAGCCTTATGCGGTTATTATGGTTCGGGATGCATCCATAAACAACAGGCATATGGATCTGGATGTATCAGGTATTGGCGGCAAGGTGGTTATAGATGATTTTTTTCCCTTGACCACACCGGGCAATCAGCGCATAGATATAAACAGGCTCAGTATGGGGCAAATTACCCTGAAAAATGGTTTTGTAGTCTTCAGGTTAGAATCACCCGAAAGACTGTTTATTGAAAAATCTACCTGGGAGCTTTTGGAAGGCGGATTTGTGGCCACTTATGCATCCAGATTTGATCTGGAAGCCATGAGTGCTGATTTTGAGCTGATTTTTGAGGATATTGACCTTATAAAACTGATTGAAGACTTAAGTGATCAGAAAGTAGTGGGCAGCGGACTTGTGTATGGGAGGGTACCCCTGCAGTATACCGATGACAGAGTAACTATTGGCCGTGGATACCTGAATTCTGTGCCGGGGAAGGGACGACTCGGCATCCGGGATGAGGAATGGCTTGATATGCTTCTGGGTTATGTGCGCGAGGCCATGGCTGGGCACGAGTACCTGAGTACAGTCACACAGCGCTTAGAAATGGCTTTAAGGGATTTTGAGTATAATTTTTTGACGGTTGGATTGATTCCAGGCATTATTGATACCAGAGCAAGGATTGAACTTCGCGGGACAGGTCTTAAGGGAGATCCGCCCCAGGAAGTGGGCAGCCTGGTCATAAATGTCAATGATCTTGGCGAGATTGTTAATCGGGTCCTCCGGTTTCAATTGACTAAGGATGAGTCCATTGAAAGGGCTTTGGATGATCTTTTTGATTTTTGATTTTATGCCCAAATAATACAAACAGGAGAATACCATGCGAAAATTTATCGTTCCAGGGATAACAGGCATGCTGCTTATGTTTTTAAGCGCGTGCACTCAACATCATGTTACTGCTGATACCACACACAGGGTTGAGATAGCGCCCATTCACGTGACAGTGGACATTAACCTTAAGGTTCAGAGAGCTTTGGATGATGCGCTGAGCTTTCAGGGTGATATGAGCGATATCTTTACTGAAGAAGAACTGAAGATGCTGCAGTAATCTAATGTGGGCTGGGCCCGCCACCCAATTATCTTTTATTTGTTAATTGTTATCAGGGTAAGGCAGTGAATTCAGGCTTTTGTTCTTCAACAATTAACAGTTAACAATTTCTTGTTTTTTATGACAGGGTGTCAAGAGTAAATAACTAATTATAAAGAGAGGTTAGTGATGAAAAAAAATCTTTGGAAATATTTCTGGGCTGGCTTGCTGGTATTGTTTGTTAGTGTAACCATGAGCGCGTATGCTCAGAATAAGGATCAGATCACAGCAAGTATGCGTGACAGACACCCCAGCCTGCTTGATGCCAAGAACAGAGGACTTGTGGGAGAGGCCTGGACCGGGCTGGTGGCACTTGTTGATGCTGGAGCTCCAGGGGATGTGCAGGCTCTCGTAAATGCCGAAAATAATGACCGTCGGGCATTGTTTCAGATTATTGCAGCTGAAACAGGTACCTCGGTTGAAGAAGTTGCCCGGCAAAATCGTATCCGCATGTATCGCCTGGCTGAAGACAGCCATTTTATCCAGGACCAGAACAGACAATGGGTAAGAAAACGGGATATAGGCAATTAGTATTCACCCGGAAAGTCATTCTTTCCGGGTGAATACTACTAATGCGGGCTGTGCTCACAACCCCAAAAAAAGACATTTTAACCGCCCGTTCGAAGACTCACTCAAGACGCAAAGAGCGCAAAGGAAGAAAGAAGTTTTTTAATTTGCCGGGGAACCCAGTTAAACCCGTCTGCGACGGAGACTACGTCTGTTCAACAAGGCATGCGGCAAATTAAAAGGCAGTCTTTTTGAAAAACTATGCCCCGTTTTCAGAAAAAATATCTTCTTAATTGTCTTTAACTTTGAATCCTTCGCGTCTTTGCGGTTCATTTTTTTGTTTTTATGACAGGGTTTCAGGAGTAATTTCAAATTATGAATCTCAGTACTTCTTCTTTCCCTGCCTGCAGAACATGGCTGATTACCAGCCTTCTTATTTGCACACTGTTTTTTTCCATTACTTATACCTCCTTGCCACGCTCAAAACCCCACTCCAGTCAGAGAACTCGCCAGCGCGTGGTACAATCGTCCTCCCTATCAAATGCTGCAGCAACGTGGCGGTTACAGCTTTGTTACCGGGCTTGAAATCCAGGCCGCTCAGGAAATTTTCGGCAATGCCGGGTATCAGATTGTCTTTGACAGCTTGAGCTGGTCGGATATGCTGGCCAAGCTCAGGACCGGCAGCATCGATTTTGTCATGGGTGCTTATTATGACAAAAAAAGAACTGAGTACGTTCATTACTCAATTCCGTATCGCTATGAGAGAAACGCGGTTTATGTTCATGAAAGCATTGCCCGCAAGGCTGACAATGTCGACACAATGGATGGGCTTCTAAAGTTTTTGTCTGCAAACGAGCTTAGGATGGCTGCCATTGGTGTAATTGAAGATTATGTATACGGCTCGGATGATTTTGCCCGGTTTCTCAGATCACCACCGGATCATTTAGAGTTTGTTCCGTCCAGAGGCTATAGCGAGAGCATGAATCTTATTCTGCAGGGATATGCTGATTTTTTTGTAGCCAACCCGGTTATAGCCGACAGAATTCTGGCCGAAACAGGTGCTGGTAAAGAAATTACAAGGCTCCCGGTTCAGTTTCCTCAAATCCCTGTTCACGTGATGTTCAGCAAGGCAACCATCACTTTAGAGGAAGTGGAGAGTTTCAATCAGATTATTGACTCCATGGTGCAGGATAATCGTTTCAGATCGCTGCATATTGAGTTTCTCCTGCCTGTTTACCTCGCCATAACCATGGACCAGTCCTGGTTTCATCTGCTGACCATGCTGGGGATTGCTGCCTTCAGTTTTTCCGCGGTACTTCTGGCCCGTAAAGAACGTTACAATCTTGTGGGAGCCCTTGTTCTGGCCATCCTTCCAGCCATTGGTGGAGGTGTGCTCAGGGACATCTTTCTCGGGGCCGACAAGGTTTTTGTTCTCCATACTCCTGCCTTTATGCTGGTGGCTGTTGCAGTGGTCATATTGTCATTTCTATGTTTTAAAGCCTATGACTGCCTGATGCTCAAGTTCAGAAAGAATTACAGCAATTTGGACAAGCTCACCCAGAAGCATTTGGAAGGCATGTTTAATCGTTTGTTTAAATTTTTTGATGCCTGGGCAGTGGCTACCTTTACCATTGTCGGGGTCAACGCGGCAGTGGAAAGTCAGGCTGGGCCATTGTGGTTGTGGGGACCTGCCATGGGCGCTCTGACTGCATCAGGCGGGGTAGTTCTTCGGGATATTGTGCGGGCTGACTACAACATTGAAATGCTCAAGCAGGATTCATACGCGGAAATATCAATTCTGGGCGGCATTGTTTATACAGGTACGCTGCTGCTGATGCCCTATGAAATAAATCCGGGGGATATTTTTTACCTGACCATGTTCATGATCGCACTGCTTTTTGCGGCAAGATTTATAATATTATGGATAGGATTTAACAATCCTCTTCAATTTGGTGCTGCTCATACTCATCCTGATGCCCGCATGAAAGAGTTTGAAGAGCTTGAGCCTTCATTATGGAAGCTGATGACTGAATATTTTACAGAAGACAGTGAAAGCAGGGCCATGCCCGTCAATTCGGCCCGGGCAGAAAGTTTGCACAATCAGTTTCTTTATCTTGGCTCCAACTTGAAGGAATCACTGGCAAAGGCAGCAGCAGAGCCATTAAGCAACCAGAGCATGCGCAATTATATTCAGTGCAGGGCGCGTTTGAAGATTGCACTGGATGCAGAAAATATTGTCTACTTGTATGTTACGCAAATGCTGGATGCTGGAAACCAGGTGTCTGATAAAGCCAGGCATTTTCAGCAGCTGATTGATGAAAGTCTCAAGGGTTTGATTGAAGCTGCTCAATGGGCCATTGAATCAGGAGAGCCTCTTGATTTTACCATGCTTGAAGGTCTGACACTCAGTCATCATAAACGATTTAATGAGATACGGTCCAGATATGGAGAAGGCGACCCTGACTACCGTGACCACTCCCTTCAGACTGCACTGCGAGCCACCCATAAGATTGAAAGGATTACTTACCTTTTGGGAGATTATGTGCTTTTACGTCTTTCCAAAAAAGAGACAGGAGCTGGTGGCGTATCCAACAGGAAGGTTCACAATATGTTGTCAAAAAACACATGATGGTCAATGAGGAAAGCCTCATCCTGCCAGCTTAAACAAAGTGTCTTAAGGGTGATGCTGGATGAGATCCGGTGGCTTCGGTGGGGAAAGGATCCATCCTGGTGGTGCAGGGGCTTTGTCTGAGTTTTGGGATCGGAATTTGCAAAAGCTTTGTAAAACTTTACAAGGCAGGCAAATATGTCCCAGTCTAACATTTCAAGATCTTTTCTACATAGCACAGTTGCTGACAGCGAGAGAATAGTCCCTTTTCCAGGAAATTATCCACAGGAAAGCAGAGTGGCCCAGCTTAAAAAAATGAGCATGCTCATCTGGTTTCGTACCAATGTTGTGGATAATCTTTTGCAGCTGGGGGTTAACCTTCATCAAGCCGGAAGGCTGGCAGAAGCAGGCAGCGCTTATGAAGCAATCTTGTCTTTTGACCCTGAGCATCCTCATGCATTGCATCTTTCAGGTGCGCTGCTCAGTCAAACCGGTCATAACAATGCCGCTATCAAACGCCTTAAACAGGCCTTTTTATTTCTTCCGGAAGATCCCGGGGTGTTGTCCAATCTGGCTGTGGCCTATAAATGTGCGGGCCGTCTGAAAAAAGCAGTACTTCATTATCAGCGGGCACTGTGTTTACGTCCTGATTTCCAGCCGGCATTAAAAGGACTATACCGAGTTTGTGTCATTCTCGGGGATATGGCCCATGAAAAACATCGACGCAGAGAAGCCCTGGCATGGTATGAGCTTGGTTTGAAATTCACAGAGGATAAGACTCATCTTCTTAACAATAAAGCCATAATTCTTCAGGAAATGGGCTGTATAGACGAGGCCCTGGAATACTTTCGCAGAGCTCTCATCGAATCCTCAAGCAATCCACAAATATTCAGCAACTACCTCCTGGCTGTACACAATCACCCTGAAACAAGGCAAAAAGAATACTTTAGTCTGGCAAAGAAGTATGATCAGGGCAGGAGCTCAAACTATCAGCAACAAGGGTTAACAAAGACTTATAAAAAATATCCCATCAAACTCGGATACATTTCTGGTGACTTCAGCGATCATGCTGTAAGTACATTTATTATGCCCCTGTTGCAAATGCACGACCCTCAAAAGGTTAAAGTAACCATTTTTTCCAACGGGATTATGAAAAAGTCTGATCTTCGTCCCTTGCGCCGCCTGAATATGACAATACATGATATTCATCACTTATCTGACCATCAGGCTTTAAGCCTGATACGCAATCAAAAGCTTGACCTCCTTGTGGATCTTTCAGGGCATACTGCCAGAAACCGTTTGCCGGTGTTAGCCAGGCGAGCGGCATCCAAGCAGGCTGTTTGGCTTGGATATTTCAATACCACGGGATTGCATGCCATGGATTATCTGCTGGCAGATGAGCGGTGTTGCCCTGAAGGCAGTGAAAAATGGTATTCAGAAAAAATTATGCGTTTGCCTAACAGTTTTTTCTGCTATACACCCAATAATTCCGGTCCTGCACCTTCTCATTCCCCATGTCTTGCTGGAAAACCATTTACATTTGGGTGTTTTAATGAAACAAATAAGTTGAACTTAGAGTTAATAAAGCTCTGGGCTGAAATACTGAATCGCGCGGAAAACTCTCGCCTTTTGCTTAAGGCCAAACCATTGGCAGACAAGAGTGTGGTCGGGCGATATCGTAAAGCCTTTGCCTCATTTGGAATTTCGTCAGATCGACTAATGTTTGAAGGTGCAAGTCCGCATAAGGCATATCTAAAAAGATTCAGGGATGTTGATCTTTGTCTGGATCCCTTTCCCTATAATGGTGGGACTGTAACCTGTGACTCCCTGTGGATGGGAGTGCCGGTTTTAAGCCTTGCCGGCGAAATGATGGTCAGTCGTATGGGTTTTTCATTGCTGCACGCAGCAGGCCTTAGAGAATGGGTTTGTTTTTCGAGAGAAGAATACATTCAAAAGGCGGTATACATGGCTGCAGCACCTCAGATGCTGGAGCGCATGAGAAAAAATATCCGACAAACCATGGCTTCCTCACCATTATGTAATGGCAAGCAATTTATGAGGGATTTGTTGCGCAGTTATTGCAGCATGCTTGGCATGCCATGACCCCTGAGTGCGAGTTTAGAGGCGCACCTGATAAAACTTCCGTTATCAAAACTATTGAGCATGTTGCCAGGTGAACCTGCATCCTGATTTGTTTTCTGTTGCTGCAAACCCCCCACATGAACCAGAAAGTCAATTTCTTGTTTTTTATGACAGGCTTTCAGGAGTAAGTTACTTAGATTCAGGATTAGATAACGCTGATGATCAGTAAACCGCGAAATTTCATGCCATTCTACCCGATGCAAAGGAACTTTGGAATCAGTAATCCTCTCTAAGCGGGAGTATTACATAGACTGCCGTGCCAACTCCGGGGCTGCTTTCAAGGCAAATGCTTCCATTCATAACTTCCACCAGGCTTGCCGCAAGAGAAAGCCCAAGTCCTGCTCCTTCAGAATTCTGATAGTTTTCAGACAGCATGAAGGGCTTCAAGAGGTCATACTGTACCTCTTCAGAGATGCCGATGCCAGTATCAGTAATGCTGAAAAGGATATGGGCAATACCGTTTTCAGACTCAAAAACAGGAAATATTTCAACACTGACAGACCCTGTTTCTGTAAAATGTACAGCATTATGCAGTAAATTGTATAAAATCTGCTGGATACGTTCAGCATCTCCCACAAGTTGGTCAGGGATGGACTCATCAATAGAGCTCTCTATGATCAAATCCTTTTTTTGGGCGATATTTCTTAGTTGATGGTAAATATTGTCGTAAATTTCTGAGAAAGTGAAGGTGGCTTCGTCAAGTTCCAGCATGCCTGATTCAGCCAGGGATAAGTCAAGAAGATTGCTGAACACTGAAACCAGGCTCTGGGCTGTAATCATTGCAGAAGTCACATGCCTGGCCTGCTCGGGGCCGACAATTTCTTTTTCCAATGCTGCGAGTCTGTTCAAGGTTTGCTGTGTGGTTAACTGCATTTGCTGCAGCACACCCACAAGGAATTCAGACTTGGTCCTATTGGCGCTTTCTGCCTCTTCTCTCGCTGTGATTAGCTCTTCTTCAGCATTTTTAATATCAGTGATATCGCGAATAATGGCCAGGTAATGTTTGGGACCGCATGGGGCCATTCTGCTCTCATAGTGTTTTAACTCATTTCCAAGAGGAATTTCGTAAAAAAAAGGTGGTGTTGCTCCTGTGATAGAGATGGTTTCAATTTGCGTCATGGCAATTTCAGCGATTTCAGTGGGTAAAACCTGGTGGACTGTTCGGCCCAGAAAAAAAGCCTGCTCAGCGATTAATGGGTGTTCCTTGCCGA
The DNA here is from genome assembly GCF_000934755.1 of Desulfonatronovibrio magnus. NCBI lineage: Bacteria > Pseudomonadati > Thermodesulfobacteriota > Desulfovibrionia > Desulfovibrionales > Desulfonatronovibrionaceae > Desulfonatronovibrio > Desulfonatronovibrio magnus. The sequence continues at coordinate 34,077 of NZ_JYNP01000015.1, read as the reverse complement.
AAAAATCAATAAATTTACCATTATCATCCAGCAGGAATATGATGTCAGGCAGGGCACCTAAAAGATTTTTATATCGAGATTCCTTGAGAACAAGAGATGCCTGATCCTTTTTGCGCTGAATAATGGATGAATCAAGCATGCTTTCTGTTCTTTTCTGTGAGCTTACATCGTGAAAGAAATACAGGCATGCTGCCTGACCGTTCCAGAGAACAGGCACACAGGATGAATCGAGCCAGATTGATGCTCCAGACAAGGAAAATGCTCTGAAGGATAAACGGGTTTTGAGTCCTTGTCCTGAATGATGTCTGTTCAGAGTTTTCTGAAATTCAGCAAGATCGTCAGGGTGAACAAAATCGTCAAGTTTTCTAAATGTCAGTTCGATCTGGGAGTGGCCCAGCACTTTGCTGAAATAATTATTGCAGTAGACAATTTTTGAATTATGAAGGATGGCAACAGCTTCATAGGTTCTGTCAAAAAGATTTGTCAGCACTAAATCCTGCTGGCCGTGAGAAAAGTCATAAATAGCAGAGTTTTTCATAATATCAAGCTCGCTGGAGTAGACAGATATCTGAACTACATCGGATTGTCCTTATCCGGCAGGGGCGAAAAAGTTTCGTCCCTGCTGGATGCTGGTTCAGGGCAACTCCAGAAGGTGCAGGTCCTGAAGAACCTCCAGTACCTTATTTTTAGAAAAGGGTTTGGTAATGTAACCATCAGCCTGGCCACTTGAGAAGGCTTCAGTGATACTTTTGGAGTCAGACAGGGATGTGGTCATGACAACTTTGATTTCTTGACCAGGAGGCACCTGGAGTTTGCTTTCAATCTCACGGATGGCCATTAGAGCGCTGTGTCCATCCATGATGGGCATCATGATATCTAACGCTAACAGGTCATAGGGTGCCTGGTTTTCATGGGCCTCGCGAAAAATGTTGACTGCTTCCAGTCCGTTTTCCACGCTATGGCACTGAAAAAAGGGGGAAAGAATTTTTTCCAGCAGCATTCTACTGGTTAAATCGTCTTCAACAATAAGTGCTTTCATAACAACTCCATTGAAATTATCTCAGTAGGGTTTCAGGATTTCCAGGTAAACCACCTTTTTCTATATCCTGATTATTTTGCAGCTTTATTTATTGCATCAAAAACTCAGAAAGCCTGCCCTGCTGACGAAACGGGGTAGTTTGTCCAGCCAGAGTATAGCTGCCCTGGACCAGATAAACTGAAGCCTGTAGATTGTCATAGTTGAGGGCAACATTGCCGGCCAGGGAAAAATCAACGGGTCCAGTGCCTTCAAGCTTTGCTATTTCCAAACGTGCTTCATGCAGTTTTGCATCGAGATCAAAACTTGTAAGCACAGGATCACTGTCTATATTAATACCCTGCTTGCTACCCGCGCTGATACTGCCTTGAACAGGCAGCCACGTTTCTTTTGACACCAGCATGTCAATATCAAACCATACATGGCCACTTAACTCCCGGTCAATAAAAATTGTTGCAAGATTTATTGCTCCTGTGGATTTGATAACAGGACCGCGCTTTAATGCTATTTGAAGTTCCGGGCCGGAATCTACGGTGATGTTTGCAAGAGGAGAGAAACCCAGGCTTAAGCTGACCCTGGGAAGGACAAACTTTTCTCCTGCTATATTGAGTCTGACATCCAAAAGCCTTGCAGAGAAGAGTCCGGCTTCATCCAGATTGTAACTGCTGATAATGTTTAGCTCTTGAACGTGCAGGCGATTGAAAAGATTTTCCCAGATAATGTGTTTTGGAAAAAACAAGGTCAGCCCCAGCAAAAGGCCTGCACAAAATATGAGAAACCCTTTAATCAGGGCTGCTGGAGACAGTCGAGATGAAGAAGACTTGGAAGTGGGGGAATGGACTGATTTGTTTTTCATTGGAGCTATCATTTTGTTTGCAGACTGGATGAAGCACACTGGATGTCAAGGTGTTTCAGTACAGTAGCAATCCTGTTGGCGTAAGTATGTTCTGCTCTGATGATGCGGTAAAATTTCCGTCCGAGTTGTGCTCGGTATTTCTCATCGTTATATGTCCTCTTCATCTTGCTTAACATTTCATCAATTGTGGAAAAGCTTATTTCAGATGCCAGGCCTTGTGGAAAAATATCAAGACCTGGTGTTTTGTCCGTCAGAAGCGTTCCTCCAGCTGCCCAGACATCAAAATGGCGCTGGGTCAATCCTCCTGGCATGATCATGTTAGTCAGGTTAAGGACGCAGCGCGCAGAAGAGTATATGGCCGACAATGGCCCGTAGTAATCAACCTCGCCCCTTAAATGGATTCTGTTAGAAACAATGTCTTGCCATCCCTTATCTCCAAACACGGTCAGGGGATAGTGCCTGGCCAGCATATCAAGGCAGACTTTTTTCCAGTGCAGTCCGCTTTGCGAAGCACCCAGGCCGGTTTGTCTGATAAGATTGCCGGGCCAGCAGGGTGCATTTAACTTATCATTCCACCAGGCAAAGTCAGGACGTTGCCCCTTGAGCATGATGTCTCTCGCGATATTTTCAAGCTCAGGATTTCTTTGCACTGCAGAAAAAAAAGAATCGTGTTCAGGAAACGAGCTTCTGCCCACAAACACAATCTGTTGATTGAGATCTGTTACTGCTGGTCTTTTGGACATATAGAATCCTGGTGCAGCCGCGAGAGGCAAATGGCAGGTGTGCTTTGCTCCCAAATCTTGAAGCGGTGGGATAAACCACTTGTCAGTAACGAAAATATGGGCTCTGGTCCAATAGCTGCCTCTGATCCTGGTGAGCAGGTGAAAGGGATTGTCTACCATCCAGATGGCCATGGGAATACTATGTCTGTCTAAAAGGGCAAAGTTTTCACCATATGAATCCATACCCTGCAGATTGACACTCAGTGCAAAAGCTGGTTCGGTCTGGCTAAGAAATATGTTTAAATTCTCAGGAGAAACAGCGGAAGGCAGAAGTACAGGCTCAAAACCCATGCTGCCCAGTTCCCAATAAAGTTCAGGAATGAGAAGCGATTGCTTTTCTCCAAACAGGATGACCTTGCCAGGAGCGGGATTGACGGATTTGGATTTGTTTGCGGCTGTCCTGATTTCAGCCAGAATATTAGTCCAGAACCATGGAAAGCATTTTAAACCGGGTGTGTAGAGAATTACTTTCAGATGGTTCAGGGGTAACGAGGAAAGCTCGCCGGGTTGCAGGCGGATGAGCCATGAAGGTATTTGTTCTGTCCAGCCCTCAGGCATTGCTGCAATAAATTCAGGACACTCCAGATAGTAGCCTTTTTGCTCAAAATTTTTGGATAAAACAGTGGCAGGTTCGGGCCCAAGACCAAGATACAGGGGTACACTGCCTTTAGAGAGGGTTTTGAAGTTGCCAGGAGCGGAACTGACGCTTCTATGGATTCCGATCTCTGTTTTTATCTTTACAGTTGCTGGTCGGTCAGGCATAATAGTGTATTGGTGATTTCCGTTGTTTGCTTACTCAAGGGCTTTAATGACATGAAAAAATATCAGGATCAATACTTTAAAAAGGCCAGGAAGGAAAATTATCCTGCCAGGTCAGTGTACAAACTTAAAGAAATGGACAAAAAATTCCATCTTTTTTCCCCTGGACTTAAAGTTCTGGATCTTGGAGCAGCACCAGGTTCATGGACATTGTATGCTGCTCAAAAGGTGCAGGATAAGGGCCTTGTTGTAGCTGTAGACCTGCAGAATACGGACGTGTCTTTTCCAGGGTATGTTGTATTTATCCAGGGAGATGTTTTTGATCCCCAAGCTGAAGCCGCCAGAATCATTGCTGACCATGCGCCGTATGATCTGGTAATGAGTGATATGGCACCCAGAACTACGGGCATAAAATTTACAGATCAGGCCAGGTCATTCAATCTGGCTATGGAATCCCTTTACGCAGCGAGACAACATCTTGGCCAGAGTGGATCATTTATTACCAAAATTCTGGAGGGACCTGATATTCAGGAGTTACAGAAAGAAATGCGCTCCAGCTTTAATAAGGTTAAACATTTTAAGCCCAAAAGCTCCAGGATGGAAAGTAAGGAAGTTTTCTTGGTAGGCTTGGAGCTTATATGAAATGTGCTTCCAGGCTGAGGCACGGGGACTGTAGCAACTTGACTGTTAACAGTTATCAGTTAATTGTTATTACTGGACAGTCAAAAGTTCTTGTGCAACCCCTTGGATTTATTGCCATTTTACAAGCTTTAGATATCCAGTCGTTTTCAAAGCCTAACCATTTGAAATCATAATGTTTTTTTCTTAAACTAATAACAATTAACTGATAACTTTTAACTCTCAAGTTATTAGTATATGAAAAAAATACATATGATTTCGGGTGGTTATGCTTTACGGGTGTCTGGATAGCTTTAGACCTGAAGAAGACCAGTAAATCCAGAGTGTTGCAATATAATTTTTGACTGTCCAGATCATAAATAAATAATTGAAAAAAATTGAAAACGCTAAGCGCCTGAAATAGTTTAAGTAAAATTGTAGTTATCTATATGATTCAAGGAGGAATGCATGGCAGGACATAGTAAATGGCATAATATTCAGCATAGAAAGGGCAGACAGGATGCCAAAAAGGGCAAAATATTCACCAAGGTGACCAAAGAAATTTTTCTGGCAGCGAGAACCGGTGGTGGAGATCCGGGTGCCAACAATCGACTGCGATCTGCCATAGACGCTGCCAAAGCTGTTAATCTCCCCAAGGACAAAATTGAAACCGCCATTAAGAAAGGCACTGGAGAACTGGCCTCGGAAAGCATTGATGAAGTGTTCTATGAGGGTTATGGTCCTGGCGGGGCAGCCATGCTCGTAGAAGCAGCTACGGATAACAAGAACCGGACGGTAGCTGAAATACGCCATCTTTTGAGTAAAAGCGGGGGTTCCATGGGAGAGTCAGGCTGTGTAGCCTGGATGTTTGATAATATGGGTGTGCTTTCCTTTGAAAAAGAAACTTATGGTGAAGAAGAAATTTTTGAAGCCGGCCTTGAAGCCGGTGTTGAAGATATCATAGATGACGGTGAGGTGTGGCAGGTGCGCTGTGCTCCGGAGAATTTTGCTGATGTAAAAAAGGTTTATGATGACGCAGGACTGAAATATGTTGAGGCCATGGTGACCATGGTACCCAAGAATACTGTTCAGGTGGACGTAGAAACCGGTCATAAGCTTATCAAGCTTTATGAAGCCTTAGACGATCATGATGATGTACAGAACGTATATTCCAACTTTGACCTGCCTGATGAAATTCTTAAAGAGCTGCAGGACTAAGGCGGGCCTGTTGCCTTTATGGGTTCTCAAGATAAAGACAGGTCAAAACTTGTTCTGGGCATTGATCCTGGATCGCGCTGTACTGGATATGGTATAGTACATGATGAATCTGGAAAACTCTCACTGGTTCAGGCTGGTACCATCAGGACTGAAACACTTGAGGAGATGAGCCTGAGACTGGCCAAAATTTTTCATGATATTGTCAAGGTAATCGGCGATTACAGGCCCCAGGAGGCTGCTGTAGAAGAGATTTTTACTGCCAGGAATGCTTCTTCAGCCCTGAAACTGGGACAGGCGAGAGGTGCTGCTGTGGTTGCATGTGCTCACCTGAATCTGCCGGTGTTCTCATACACGCCCACTATGGTCAAGAAATCCATAGTAGGAGTTGGCAGAGCAGATAAGGAGCAGGTCGCCTTTATGGTATCCAGGCTGCTGGGTAGCAGGAATAACTGGGCCAGGGATGCCAGTGATGCTCTGGCTGTGGCTGTCACTCATCTTAATCAGCGCAGGCTGGCAAAGCTTAAAGGCTGGAAATGATCGCATACATTCAGGGTACTTTACTCAGTACCAGAGAAAAATCATGTATAATCCTGACATCATCCGGCCTTGGTTATGAGGTGTTTCTGACTTCCCAGGGCATGAGCGAATTGCCGGGCAGAGGAGTGTCAGTAGAATTTTTCATCAGCAGCGTTATCAGGGAAGATTCATTTGATCTATATGGATTTTTAACTGAGGAGGAGAGAACAACCTTCAATGTGCTGTTGAATACACCCAAGCTTGGCCCCAAGACAGCCCTGGCCATTCTGAGCATCTACTCTCCGGACAGGCTGAAGACTGTTATCGCCTCTGAAGATGAAAGGATGCTGGCTCAGGTTCCGGGCATTGGAATAAAGTCGGCGCGCAGAATTTTAATTGACCTCAAGGACAAGCTAAACTTTGTTGCAGCTGATCAAGCTGCACCCAAAGCCCCTGTATACAAAGGATCGGTTCGCCAGGATGTCCTGGCCGGTCTTGTAAGTCTTGGATACACTACAGGCGAGATTACACATATTGTTGAGGCTGTTCTGGAAAATGAACCCGATCTTGACGTCAGTGCGGCTATCAGGGCAGTGCTTAAAAAAAAGGCTCAAGAATGAGGTGTTAAGCTTTAAGGCTGAAGGCTGAAGGCTGAAGGCTGAAGGGGGAAGGCTGAAGGCTGAAGGGGGAAGGGGGAAGGTTGAAGGGGGAAGGTTGAAGGGGGTTAAACTGTTACCAGTTTAATTCAACAGACTGTCATTTTGAAGAAGCGGCTGGAGCCGCAAGAATAAAGCGTCCTTAGGCTGGAGCCTGGGAACGAGAGGGTAAACCGGGCATCGGTTTTCAAAAAGGCTGCCTTTTCATTTGCCGCATGCCTTGTTAAACAGACGTAGTCTCCGTCGCAGACGGGTTTAACTGGGTTCCCCGGCAAGTGAAAAAACTTCTTTCTTCTTTTGCGCCCTTTGCGTCTTGAGTGAGTCTTCGAACGGGCGGTGAAACTATCTTTTTTTTGGGTTGTGGGTACAGCCTGCATTAGCATATTTTATGTCAAGTACAATAACCGATGACCATATCAGACCACAAACTTTAGACCAGTTTATCGGTCAGGACGATTTGCGCGCTAATCTGCGGGTTTATCTTGATGCTGCCAAAAGCAGAGGGCAGCATCTTGATCACTCTTTGTTATATGGTAATCCAGGTCTGGGCAAAACCACCATGGCCCAGATAATGGCCTCGGAACTTGGTGTGAATATTGTTTCCACTTCCGGGCCTGTGCTGGAGAGAAGCGCTGACCTGGCAGCCATACTGACCAACCTGAACAAGAATGATCTGCTGTTTATTGATGAAATACACAGAATGCCAGCAAGTGTGGAAGAGATTCTCTATCCGGCCATGGAAGATTTTAACTTAGATCTAATCATAGGCCAGGGGCCTGGAGCAAGAACAGTAAAGATCGAACTGGAGGCGTTCACATTAGTGGGAGCAACAACCAGACTTGGTTTACTCACATCCCCCTTGCGAGATCGATTTGGGGTCATATGTCGCTTGGAGTTTTATTCACCCCAGGAACTGGCTTTAATTGTCAAGCGATCATCCGGGGTATTCAAGGTCAAAATAACAGATGATGGTGCTTTGGAGATTGGGAAAAGGGCACGTGGCACCCCGCGCATCGCCAACAGGCTGCTGCGCAGGGTGCGTGACTTTGCTCAAATGGATGGTCAGGAAAAAATTGACGCCAAAACAGCTTCTGCGGCTCTTGATAGGATGGATGTTGATGCCTATGGGTTAGATCATATGGATCGCAATATACTTAGCTGTATCATCAAGCAGTTTTCCGGAGGTCCGGTGGGAGTTAAGACTCTGGCAGTGGCCTGTTCAGAAGAGGTGCGTACAATCGAAGAAATTTATGAACCATATCTGATTCAATGCGGATTTTTAAAAAGAACCCCAAGGGGCAGGGTTGTCACCCCCAGAGCATACAAGCATCTCAAGATTGTGAAAAAGGGCATGGTTTCTCTGGTATGATACATTGCAGCGAAATTAAAACAGCTGCGTCGCGGACATGGTCCACGTTTGACAGAGGTATAAAAAGGAATTCAGATGCCTGAATCAAGATTAGAAGTAAAACTGCTCAGCGGAACTCCCAGTGCCGTATCCCTTATTTATGCTGCTTTCAGGCAGTGCTACAGTCCAGGTTTTGCAGGTGAATTGTGGCCTCAACTACTAAGTGGTGATGTCTCTCAGGAAAAGCAGGCGGATTTTATCGGCAAAATTTTAGAGTCCGGGCATGACAGCCCTGTGGAGCATGTCTGCTATACTTTTGCGGTGCAGGGGATATCCAGAGCTTTGACTCATCAGCTGGTGCGTCACCGCATCGCTTCTTATTCACAGCAAAGCCAGAGATACGTTGATGCCCAGGATTTTCAATATATACTGCCCCCGGCTATCGCTGCTGTTCCAGAAGCAAAACAAAGATTTGAACAGTTTATGGGCGAGGTTGGCAGGGTGTATTCTGACCTGCAGAGCATGCTCACAAAAAGTGGGCGCGGTGCCAAGGCCAATGAAGATGCCAGGTTTGTGCTGCCCCAGGCCGCAGAATCCAAGGTAGTAATGACCATGAACTGCCGGAGCCTCATTCACTTTTTTGAGCTCAGGTGCTGTCGGCGCGCGCAATGGGAAATACGAAAAATGGCCTGGAAGATGCTGAAAATTTTGCGTATGGAGTTGCCGGTAATCTTCAGCAAGGCTGGTCCACGATGTGAGCGTCTAAGCTATTGCCCTGAAGGCAAGAAATTTACCTGTGGAAAAATGCCTTTAAAGTCCTGAAAAGTAAGCGGCCAGTCTCTTATGAAGGTGTGGATGACTACCTCACCCTGGTCCATATTGGTAAATTCTAAGTAAGAAACAAAGCGGGCAACAAAAATCAGCCAGATAAACAGCGGACAGATGATGATGGCAAGCTTGTTGCGCATGGGTTGTTCACTTCTGCTTATGCGCCAGAGTATTATGGCCATGATAATCAGGCTTAGAGAATAGACAGCCCCGGGTATGGCAATATAGTCATAAGTCAGTGCGTCCTCCATAAGCATGAACAGCCAGAGGCAGGTCAATGGAGAAAGAGCTGCAAACATAATGCCCCAACGTGCCCCAAAAGCCAGAGCAAAGCGGTAGTAATCGCGGCCAAAATCATCCCTGCTGCGTCTAAGCAGCAGATAAAGCATCCCTGTTACTGCTGCTGCAGCCAGGCTCAGCAAAAAGGCCTGGGCTGCAAGAGGAAGAAATATGGAGTTCAGGTCCGGGGCTATTTCAGGCAGGATGAGGAGTTCTCGATAAAAAGCCCAGCCCAAAAGTATCAGAAACGCTGTAGCACAAATATTGGCAAGGATGCCGATGGTCATGTGTAGAGCTTTGATTTTGCTGAGCGCTTTCCATGTAAAATAATATATGCTCATTAAAACAGAAGCAATAACAGACAAATAAAGACTGAAATCCCAGAATATTTCATATTCTATCCAGAAACCGCTGATATCAGGCAGAAAAAAATCCAGGATGTAGTGGGAAGCGGCCCAGGCTGCAGCTACTGCAAGGGTGACGGCATACACGAAAAGCAGGCCGATTCTGGCATATTGCTGGGCAAATTTGTGCATGAAAACTTTTTTGCGCAGGATTCCAGCAGCCTCACTAAGTAACGCCAGCGCCGGGAAGCCTGCAGCGCAGCCCAGCAAGAGTGCGGCAAGGCCGGTGAGCAGACCGTCATAAAGCGTATATTCCAAAATAACATTCTCCTTTTACTCAAAATCTGATCTAAGCCGTTAATTATGCCTTAAAACCGATTATCAGGCAAGAATTTATTCTTGAGGTATTTTGAAAGCTATGGTGTGGGCCTTGGAAAATAAGCTCGTGAGCAGCATAAAGAGTTATTCTCTGGACAGTCAAAAGTTTTTTTGTAATCTTTTGCTTTTATTGGCTTTTTGGCAGATCAGAATATCTTTTGGACCAGACCAGGTATCAATGTAAATTTATTGATATTTTTTCTTAGAACCAAGAACGAAGAACCAGGAACTTTGAACTCTCAAGTAAGCTAATTGGAGCTTTATTATGTATTCCAGGATGGTTATTTTTCTAATTTGTGCGGTATTTACCTACGGATGCACCTTGTATCCCGGAGGTGAAATAAGATCACACAAGCGTATGATTGATTCCCTTGAGGATCAGGTTCATGGCCAGCAATCTGCGATTGACTCCATCTGGGCTGAGTTAGAGGAACTCAGTACAGAGTTAGATCAGCTCAGAGATGAATCCGCCAGGCGGTTCATGTCCATCTGGAGCGAAGTAGAGTCACTTCAAACAAGTGTTGAGTCTCAGAGAACCGACCCTGTCAGCGAGTATATTAATTTGGGAGTAAATCTGGACCGAGAGCCAGCTCAAGCACCACCAGTGATGCAGTCCATGGCTGAAATTCAAGATCGAACAGAGAAGACTCAGGAAGTGCCACAGCCACAACGCAGCCAGGCACAACTGGGAGAATCAGAACTATACAGGAGTGCGCTTGATCTTTACTTTGCCGAGCGACCCGAATCTGCCAGGCTTGAATTCAGAGATTTTCTGGACAGGTTTCCCGAGAGCGCCCTTGTTCCAAATGCCTGGTACTGGCTCGCGGAAACCTATTATTTGCAAAATGATTATCCCAGGGCTATCTTGATGTTCAGAAGAGTTCTGGATAAGTTTCCTGAAGATCCCAAGGCTCCAGATTCACTATTTAAGATCGGCCTTTCATACCAGAGGCTTGGGGATGCAAGAAACGCCATGTTTTACCTTGGTATTTTGACTCAGGACTATCCTGAGTCAGAATCAGCAAGGCGTGCAGGTCCCTTGAAAGAGCAGTTAAGAAGCGAAACTTAGTTGATCCCAAGACAAATTTATAAGTTAAACCAGGATGACAGCTTATTCCAGAAATGATCAGATTTTTGCCTGCTTTGCCCTGCAATCTATAAAGGGCATTGGCCCCCGGACCTGGTGTAAAATTTTAGAGCACTATTTAAGTCCGGCACATGCATTGGCTGATAAATCCAGGTGGAAAAGCCTTGGGTTAATCAAGAAAAATCAGGAACGCGGTCTTGCTTCATCAGACTGGGAAACAGCTGCTCAATCCCAGTTAGAAAGAGTGCTCAGCAAAAATCTCAACCTGGTACTATGGTCGGACCCCCAGTATCCTGAAATGCTCAAACAGATTTACGATCCGCCAGTTGCTCTTTATTATAAAGGTGATATCAGCCTGTTGCAAAACCATGGCATTGCTGTAGTGGGCTCAAGGCAAAGTTCAGCTTATGGCCAGGAAATGGCCAGAAATATTTGCAGTGAACTGTCTAAGGCCGGCCTGACAATTATTTCCGGGTTTGCCTATGGGATTGATCGACAGGCTCACATGGCTTCAGTAGACAGTGCAGGAGGTACGATTGCTGTTCTTGGAACAGGAATTGATCTTATTTATCCAGCCATAAACAAGGACTTGTGGGTCAAGATCGAGGATTCCGGATTGATAATCAGCGAGCTTGAACCGGGATCCAAGCCTGAGGCGCGTAACTTTCCCTTTCGCAACAGAATTATCAGCGGCCTGGCGTTGGGGGTGCTGGTGATTCAGTCAGCACTGAAAAGCGGCAGTATGATTACTGCCCAGTTGGCTTTGACTCAGAATAAAGAGGTCTTTGCAGTGCCGGGTGCTGTGAATATGGAAAATTATGACGGATGTAATGAACTTATTCGTCAGGGTGCACATCTGGTAAGCAGAGGTGATGATATTCTGGAAGTTCTGGCCCCGGTTCTTAAGTCAGCTTTTTCGCACAACAAACTTAAGCCTTCTGAAAAAAGTCCGGGCAGACCTCAAGTGCCTCCGGATCTGCCGCAGGATGAGTCGCAACTGCTTAAGGCTTTGAGTTTGGATAAGCAGGTGCATATTGATGAGTTGACACAGAAACTTGACTGGCCCAGCCATAAGGTCAGCCAGGTTCTGGTTCAATTGGAAATTAAAGGTTTGATCAAAAGGTTACCTGGAATGTATTACTGCTCCAGGTAGACATATATTAGTTTTCCATTATGGGGTTGTGGAATCAGTACGCTTTATTTTTTTTGCCTGCTCAATATGTCTTTCGGGCCAGGCCGAATATCTGCCTGTATTTATTTCATGCAGTCAGGAACGAAGAACCAGGAACTTTGAACTCTCAAGGGAGTATATACCTTGCAGAAAATACCGCTTGACAAGGCCAAACCCGGAATGGTTCTGGCCAAGCCTATACTGAGAGATAACGGCATGGTGCTCGTGGCTGAAGGTACTGAAATTACCGATACCCTCATCACGCGTCTTGAAAACATGGATATCCCGTCCGTGGTTGTGCAGGGTCATCCTGTTGAAATGGAAGGTGTTGATCCACCTAAGACTTATAAGCAGCGTGTGCAGGAAATGGATCACCTGTTCAGGAATTTCAATGATGATCAGTGGATGACCAGAATGAAGCTCTTTTTAAAGGCATATTTCAAAAAAAAGATGGTTATGGAGGCTGCCCAGACCAGCACTTCACAACAGCCTGAAACTGATTCACCCTCAAAAGAGCAGAAATAATGCAGGATTTATATACTGAAAATAAAAAAATGGTCCTGTCGGTCAATGATTTGCCGACTCTGCCTACTGTGCTTGATGAGGTTACTGAACTTGTCCAGGATCCAAGCTCTTCCACGGATCAGGTTGCCAAGGTTATTTCTCAGGATCAGGTGCTTTCTGCCAAAGTTCTGAAGATGGTCAATTCGCCGATTTATGGATTTCCCAGAAGAATCAGTACAATACAGCACGCACTTGTACTGCTGGGTTTTAATGTAGTACGTGGTCTTATTATCAGTACTTCGGTTTTTGATGCCATGGCTGAGTCAATGATGGGGCTGTGGGAACATAGTCTGGGCTGTGCAGTGGCTTGTACTCAAATAGCAAAAGTAGCAGGCTTTAAAGATCCGGAAGAGTATTCTGTTGCAGGCTTGTTGCATGATCTGGGTAAGGTGGTTTCTGTTGTTCAGTTGCCTGATGTCAAAAAGCAGGTTGATGAACTGGTTAAACAAAAAGATATGAGCTATTATATGGCTGAAAAGGAAGTGATGGGTTTTTCCCATGATCGGATCAATGCCTGGCTGTCTGACCACTGGAATCTTCCATTGAGACTACGGGAAGGCCTGGTATGGCATCACAGACCCAAGTCAGCTCAGCATTTTCCTGATATGGCTTGTGTGGTGCATCTTGGTGATTTCATGTCTCGAGTTTTTCAGGTGGGCAACAGCGGAGATGATCAGATCAGTTACCTTAACAGGTACGTCTTCAAAGTATTAAACCTGAACCAAAGCGGTATCGTCAAGATTCTGGATGAGCTGGACAAAGAGTATGCAGACCTCAGCGGTTTTCGGCCTGATTAAGCCACGAGCTATCAGCTACGAGCCACGAACTACCAGCTACGAGCTAAGAGCCACCAGCTACCAGCTATAGGCCACGAGCCAGATTCCAGGGATTTTCATAGCCTTATAGCAAATGTGGTGAACAGTTACAAATGAATAAAGAAAAACACTTTTTTCTCATATCAGATGATGCAGATCTGTATCAAAACTTCAAGGATATCTACACTCAGGCTCAATGGACTGTTTTTGAGAGGGGTAGAGGGGCCATTGAGTTGATTTTCAACAATCCTCCTGATTTGCTCATAGTTGACAATAAACTTCAGGATATGGGGGGGATGGAACTTATCCGTATTTTCAAAAGTGAAAATGTCTACCGTCAGGTGCCGGTGATTATTTGCTTAGATATTGATGACTTAACATCTGAGCTTAATCTGACCCAGATAGAAGTTGATGATTTTCTTATGAAGCCCCTTGATCGTCAGCAGACCAGAATCCGTTTAGACCTGGTCCTGGCAAGAGCAGCATGGGAGTTGGATGCCAGTCCATTGACCAAATTACCTGGAAATACTTCAATTATCCAGAAAATACAGGATATGATGGACAGGAAGCAGAATTTTGCACTGGCTTATGCAGATCTTGATAATTTTAAGTCTTACAACGATAAGTATGGCTTTTCGCGAGGTGATGAGATCCTCATGATGACTGCAAGAATCATTGTGAACACCATCAGGGCCTTTGCCGGCATGGAGTCTTTTGTAGGGCATATTGGTGGTGACGACTTTGTGTTTATTGTGCCTCCGGATCAGGCTGAAAACGTTTGCCAGATACTTATTCGTAATTTTGACGGCATAGTTCCAAACTTTTATGATCCCGAGGATCGGGAGCGGGGGTTTATCAGATCCACTGACAGGAAAGGAAGTATTCAGGATTTTCCTATGATGAGCGTTTCAATCGCAGTGGTCTTTAACATTGACGGAGAGCTGAACCACTACGGTCAGGCTTCAGAAATTGCCATGAACCTCAAGAAAGTAGCCAAGAAAAGCCCTGGAAGCGCATATGTCCTGGACCGTAGAAAATCTTCCTGAAGAAATTCAAGCCTTTCTGGCTCATTTAGATATTGAAAAGGGATATTCCACCGCCACTGTTTCAGCATATGGCAGTGATCTGAGTCAGTTTGAACAATTTCTTAAGGAAAAGGGCAAAACTTGCGACAAGCCGCATGAAGTTGTGCGCAAAGATATCCATGGGTTTTTAACCAGCCTGCACAAATCAAAACAGTCCAAGTCATCCATGGCACGGAAACTGTCTTCGTTGCGGTCCTTTTTTGTTTTCCTCCTAAAGTATAAAAAGATTAGTGACAATCCATGCCAGGGTATCTCCAACCCCAAACAAGACAGACCGCAGCCGAGTTTTCTTAATGTAGACCAGGCAATTAATCTTATGGATGCTGAAGGCGATCCATCACCACGCTGGCTGAGAGATATAGCACTCGCTGAAATGCTTTATGGTTCAGGACTGCGGGTCAGTGAGGCCGTTGGTCTAAATATGGATGATGTTGATCAGTCCAGAGGTATGGTCAGGGTGCTGGGCAAGGGAAGGAAAGAACGTCTTACACCCATGACTGAAGCGGCAGTTGAAAGAGTCAGGCAATATATTAGGCAACGAAGTGCATTTAACCCTGATCCGAGAGAACAGGCGCTGTTTCTGGGGCTTCGAGGCAAGAGGCTAAATAGAAGAGAAGCGGCGCGAATTATTGACAAGCTGGCCGGAGAAGCCGCACTTCCGGAGAGAATCAGTCCCCACGGACTCAGGCACAGCTATGCAACCCATATGCTTCAAAGCGGTGCTGATCTCAGGAGTGTGCAGGAACTTCTGGGGCACAGCCGAATCTCTACGACCCAGCGTTACACACACTTAAATTTAGATGAGGTAACCAGTGTCTATGACAAGGCCCATCCCAAATCAGGAAATAAATAATCTGGTAATAGTTTAGGCGCTTAGCGGAAATTTCAAACAAACATGTTGTTTCATTTTCAAAGAAAGCCAAGAGGTTTTGCCCACGGAACACACGGAAGGACACGGAAAATGTCTCTTTTCTTTATTCAGTGTTTTTCCGAGTATTCCGTGGGTAGTCTCTTTTGCCCCGAAGGGGCCACTTTTTCCGTGCAGGGTCGCGGAAAAAGCTTAGTAACTTACCGCTTTATTCCTGTAGCAAAAAACAAGAAAGTTTTTTATCCTTGAAAGAGCAATAATGCCAAGGAACCTTATTCTTCAGCCTTCAGCCTTCAGCCTTCAGCGTGAAAAGTCCAGTTATAGCCACAACTTAACGTTGCTTGTTTAATTTGGGTTGCGGGTACAATCCGCGTTAGACCTTTGGATGTGGAACGGAGACTGGTTCTTGCGGGACCACTTGCCTCAAAGATCTTTGAAAAACTGCGTAGTGGGTATTATCATAAAGAAGTGGCTAAGATAACTGATATTATTGTTACCAATTGGGCAAAAATAAGACCTGTGGTCCAGCGCAAAACTTTTTGATTTCCCAGATAGATTTCTTTTGTAAGCTCAACTTTTACTTCTTCCACCCGCAGTCTGACCTGCTCAATATCTTTTGAAAGATCAGTTCTGAGCTGCTCGATATCTTTTGAAAGATCAGTTCTGACCTTTTCGATTTCTTTTGAGAGATCAGCTCTGACCTGCTCAATATCTTTTGAGAGATCAGCTCTGACCTGCTCAATATCTTTTGAGAGATCAGTTCTGACCTTTTCGATATCTTTTGAGAGATCAGCTCTGACTTTCTCAATATCTTTTGAGAGATCTGCTCTGACCTGCTCAATATCCTTTTTCAGTTCCGCTTTTACTTCTTCGACTTGCAGTCTGACCTGTGCAATATCCTTTTTCAGATCTGCTTTTACTTCTTCGACTCGCAGTCTGACCTGCTCAATATCCTTTTTCAGTTCTGCTTTTACTTCTTCGACTCGCAGTCTGACCTGCTCAATATCCTTTTTCAGTTCTGCTTTTACTTCTTCGACTTGCAGTCTGACCTGCTCAATATCTTTTCTCAACTCTGTTTTAGACAGTTCAATATCTTTAATCAGATCAGTTCTAAGCTGCTCAATTTCTTTTCTCACTTGTGCATTAGACTGTGCGATTTCAATTGACAGGTCAGCCCTGATCTTCTCAATATCTTTAATCAGATCTGACTTAATTAGTTGAATTTCCTTCTGCAGGCGCAGTTCTGACTGGCGAACCCCGCTGGCAGTTGCCATATCTTTGAGTTCCGGATATCGGTCTTCTAAGCTTTCAAAAGCATTGGCAATAATTCTGGCTCTGGTGCGATCGTCCTTGGCCTCAATAAGGCTGTCATAAAGGTCGATTACGAAAGCAGTCTGAGTCATAAAACTCCTCCATTGCTGCACGCAAAACAAAGTAATGATGATGTGCGAAGAATGAGCAGCAGTCCCTAAAAATCAAAATTCAGCTTCCTGCGAACAAGATCCATGGTTTTACCTGCTTCTTCGGCAGCACGCTGATTTCCTGCTGCAAGAATATCCTGGATAAGGTCTGGTCGATCATGGAGTTCTCTTCTTCTTTGTTGTAGTGGGCCGAGAAATTCTTCAAGATGGATCAGCAGCAACTTTTTACAGTCAACACATCCCCATTTGGCCTGAGTGCAATTTTCCCTTATCTCATCGCGTTTTTCTTTGGGAGTCATCAGCTGATGATAGGGATACATGTTGCAGATGTCAGGGTTTCCAGGATCAGATTTGCGCATGCGATTGGTGTCTGTAAGCATGGACATGACCTTGGGGCGGACTGAATCCATTTCTTCCCCCATATAAAGACAGTTGCCGTAGCTTTTGCTCATTTTGCGGCCATCAAGGCCAGGTAACTTGGAAGTTTCAGTAAGCTTGGCCTGGGGTTCAGGAAAAAAATCGCCATAAAGATAGTTGAATCTGCGTGCTATTTCCCTGGACAGTTCAAGATGTGGTAGTTGATCATGGCCTACAGGAACAAATTGCGGGCGGTATAAAAGGATGTCAGCAGTCTGCAGTACAGGGTATCCTAAAAATCCGAATGTGTTCAAATCCTTGCTGACCAGTTCCTGCTTTACTTCTTTATAAGTGGGGTTTCGCTCTAACCATCCCAGTGGGGTAATCATGCTGAGCAAAAGGTTCAGCTCAGCATGATCCTTGATCTGAGACTGCTGGAAAATTACGCATTTTTCAGGATCGAGACCGGCAGCATACCAGTCCTTGACCAATTCTCCAACAAAACTCTTTATCTTGTGCGGTTCTGCATATTCGCTGGTCAGGGCATGCCAGTCCGCTACAAAGTAATAGCATGAATAGTCTTTTTGAAAATCGACCCAGTTGCGAAGCACTCCAAAAAAATGCCCGAGATGAAGTGGCCCTGTAGGCCTCATGCCTGATACAACGCGAGTTTCCTGACTCATATGGTTAATCTCCGATTTCACTGCTCCCTGGCTATGATCACTGAATGACAGATCAAAAGATTCAATTTTAGCTTAAGGTCGCAAAAATTTAGAATTTATAAGAAGAGTTTCGAGCTTGGTATGAAATTATTTACTAATGCCTGCATGCAATTGAAAACTATAGTACAATCCGTCAAAGTACCAGTTTATAGACAAATTGTGCAACATGACTGAAAAGTCCTCGAAAAACACCGAGAAAAATCAGCAGGATGAGAATTATAAATCCATACTTTTCTAAGCTCATGTATTGACTGGCCAGCCTTCCTGGAAGAAATGTTGCCAGCATTTTACTCCCGTCCAGCGGGGGGATGGGAAAAAGGTTGAATATACCCAGTATAATATTGATGAGTATGCCATAAAAACATATGAGCATGGCCGGCCCCAGAAAGGCATCTGCGTAGCCTGCGCTCATAACACCCTGCATAAATCTGAATATATCAAAAAGCAGGTAAAAGATGACAGCCAGACCAAAGTTTGCCATGGGCCCAGCCAGTGATACCCAGAAAATGCCCTTCCTGGGATTTTCAAAGTAGGAAGGATTGATGGGCACAGGTTTAGCCCAGCCTATCATCCTGGTAACCACCAGAACGATGGTGCCCATGGGATCCAGATGCTTAAGGGGGTTAAGTGTTAGACGGCCTGCGTTTTTGGCAGTCGGGTCTCCAAACCTGTAAGCGACATAGCCATGGGCTACTTCGTGCAGTGTTATGCCTGCAAGAAGCGGAACTGCTACAATGGCCAGTTCCCGGAGTATTTGTGTGATGTCAAACATAATTTTGTAAAATTATCATCAAGAGGCTTCATGGGCAAGAAAAAAGTGTCGTCAGGTTTTGAGGTGGAGCCTGGAGCCTGCAGGCTATTAAATTACAGGCGGCTGGAAGCCGCCTCCACCTTGAAGAACTGTCCCATAGCTGGAAATTGAGACAGTCCTCGCAATGAAAAGTTAAAAAGTTTGATCAGCCCTTTTTCTTGGCCTCAAGCATGGCCTTTATGCGATTACGTTCCATGGTGGTTTCATTGATTTCGTGCTGGATGGCCTGAGATTCATCCCCTGACGCTTCAGCAAAATCTTTTTTCAGGCGCTCTAACTTTTTTTCAAGGCTGTATAGTTCAAGGGCAATCTGTCTGATGGACATGGTGTTTATCCTTTTGGCTGAAGCATTACACATTTCTGAATAGTTAATTAGAAGGTCTTCAGCCTGGCGGACCGGGACCTGACCTGTGAGTAACTTACATCCAGCAAAACCTGGATTCCGGCTTTCGCCGGAATGATGGTAATAAGCTACATTTTGCTTTAACCGGCACCACGGACTCGATGCGGGGGCCAGTTTTTTTAGAAGTTACTTAGAAAACGGTCCCCAGGCGATAATCAGTGTCTAAACTATTACGATTTAGTAAGCTTGTAGGCTGTTGACTGCAGTACAGCCACAAGCTCATTATCCTGGTTGTGAATTTCTATCTGATATCCTGCCAGTTTGCGGTTGGAGTAGATTTCTCTGGCACTAGCAGTGAGTACATCACCTTTAACTGCCGGGCGTATATAATTTATGGATGCATTAACCCCAACTGCTGTTTCCTCTCTTGAGTTGGCAGCAGCTGCAAACGCCAGGTCTGCAAGGGTGAACAATGCACCTCCGTGGGCCATTTCAAGACCGTTAAGGTGTTCCTGTTCAACAGTCATGCTGACCCTGGCAGTTCCCGGTAATACTTCAAGCAGTTCAATGCTGCAATGCCTGGCAAAAATGTCTTTTTGAGAGATGAATGATTTAATGTCGTGCATAATTATTTCTTTAACGTATAAGTATCTAAGAAGCTCCCCACCCGGGCGGACCGGGACCGAACCTGTGAGAAACTGTCTTTAAAGTGGAGCCTGCATCCTGCAGGCTATTTAATTCCAGGCGGCTGGAAGCCGCCTCCACATTAAAGAACAGTCCCATATTTGGAAATTGGGACAGTCCCCGCGAGGTACTATAAAAAAGATTGATGCTGCATTGGTTCTTGGAAGAAATTTGCTTTAATGATGAAATTTACATAGCGAGGGACAGTCCCCCTCCGGGCTGTAAGCCTCCGGGCAGGAAGCTGTGCCTGGCGTAAAGCTCTCATCTTTGACGGAATTTTTCAGGCAAATGTGCATCAATCATAAGCAAAAATCGTAAAAAAATGAAAATCATAACAATTTGAAATCATTGACATAAAAATGTAGTTACTTAGAAGCTCCTCACCCGGGCGGACCAGGACCGAACCTGTGAGTAACTTACACCACTCGTTCCCAGGCTCCAGCCTGGAGGCGTTTAGTTCTTGCGGCTCCAGCCGCTTCTTCAAAATGTGGCTGGAGCCACAAAAAAGAGGTGTTCCCAGGCTGGAGCCTGGGAACAAGAGCAAATATACTGAAATTTGTAAGTATTTGATTTTATTGCCAATATGATTCTGGTTACTTGTAAGTAAGTCAAAAGCCCGGACTAAAGTACAATGTAGCTCCAAGGAATGATATAATCAAGGCACCCGCAAGTGCAGGTACATGAAATAGTCTGGGGCTGATGGTAACATTAGTAGCAGCCCTGGCCAGTATATTGCGTGCAAAAATTGAAGCCAGGGCAAATGATATAGTTGTCAGGGCCAGACCTGCGGCAAGAAAAAGCATGGCGATCAGACCCGCGTTAAAGATATCTAAGCTTATGGCAAAAAATAAAATCAAAGCAGCACCAGGACAAGGAATCATTCCAACTGCAAGACATAACGAAAGCATGCCCTTGTTATCGGCACTTGCCTCGCTGCACTTGCAGCTTTCAGCCCTGCCTGAAATCGCCCGGATAGATTTCCATGCCAGAAACAATCCAATAAAAAAAATCAGTGCAGAGCTGATTTTCTGCATTTGTTTTTCTGCCTCATCCACAGAACTAAGTGATCCGGATTGAGTCACAAAATAAAATATTAATACTAAGGCTACTGCAGACAAGACATGAAGAAAGCTCATGAGACCGCCCATAAGCAGACCCTGACGCAGCTTGGCTTTTGTACTTAAAAAATATGTGCTGACAAAAACCTTGCCATGCCCTGGACCCAAAGCATGGATTACTCCGTAAGCAAAGGCCAGCCCAATAAAGGACCAGAATGACGCACCCCATGGGTTTTCCCGGATATCCCTGGCATAAACACCAGCCTTCTGCCGGATCTGGGCCTGCCATGCAATAATCTTGACCATGGCTTTTCTGCCCTGCTTCTGGATCCATTCAGGCATTAGATCACTGACAGAGAATGAGTCATCCCTTGTTTCTCTTTCAGCTGGTGCGGCACCTTGAAAAGGGTTTTGAGCCAGGGAGTATTGAGGACAGCAGGTAAGGAAAAGCAGCAGAAGAAAAAAGTATTTCATAAGGGATTTATTGACAGTCTGACAGCAACAGGAGTTACAAAACCGAAATAGTAAGTCAGATCTTCCATTTCTACTGTATCCTGTTCAATCGACCATTCATCAACAGCACCGTTTAATTCAACCACTCGAGGAGGAAAGAAAATCTGGCAGTAGAAATCTTCATCATAAACTGCGATGAACACTTCATTTTGACCTGATTGTCGGGAAAGTTTCAAGTCAAGAGGCATAAAAAAGGAATAGGTGACCATATTGTCACTGACACTGACCGTAAAGTTTTCAACTTTTTCTATTGGATGCTCATTGGTACCCTGAAACACTCTGGTCCAGTAGCCATAATTTTTAAGATTTTTAAAGGCTTCCTGGAACAAATGATCAGTTTCCTCCTGTGAAAACTTTCCGTCCCTGTTCTTGTCATATTCATCTATAACCCAGGAACTGAAGAATTCATCAAAGGTCCATTGCTGCTCAATTCCTTTTATTCCGTTTTTATTGAATACAACCGCAAGACTCGATTCAATAAAGACGTGAGGATGAGCTTGGATTGGTCCTGCAGAAAAGATAAGCGCTGCCATCACCAGACTTGCAAGCAAGGTTCTAAGCAATGGCAGCGTCTTGATTATTTTTAAGTAATACATACAAGTATGTATAATATCCCTGACTGTCAGGGTCAAGGGTGTTAATTGACCAATTTTTTAAGTTCGTTTAAGGCATCCTGCAGCTTGTCAATGGCATCTCTGAGCCCTTCCTGGATTCCATTGGTTATTTGAGGAAGTATGCGTGTTGTAACAGGTTCTACAGGATCATCCTCTTCAACAACAGGTGCCACAGCAGGCAAAATTCCCACCAGTGCATCAATGGATTGATCCAGAGTCTGATGCATGACCACCTGCCTTGAATCGGCAAGAATGATTCTTCTCAGTTCCGGAAAGTCAAGGTTGTCAGGTTTGAGAAAGACAGGTTCAGCGTAGAGCAGGGCATCTCCCACTGGAATAACCAGGAGAATCCCTCGAAAAACTTCTGAGCCAACCTGACCCCAGAGAGTAAACTGTTCCGAGATAACCGCGTCATTATCAATGCGCGCCTCAACCTGATTGGGACCATCAATGTGTCGTCCTGTAGGAAAGCGATAAAGGGTCAGTTCACCATAGTTATCGCCGTCACTCCTTGCTGCCATCCAGCCAACAAGGTTGTGCCTGTTAATGGGAGTAAAGGGCTGAATCAGCAAAAATTCTTCCTTTTCTTCACCAGGCAGGCGCGCTACAATATAATACGGCCTCAATGCTTCAGTTCTTCCAAAGGAATGCTGTACAGGAATGGACCACTGGTCTTCCTGGTTATAGAATACAACAGGATCTTCCATGTGATATTGCAGGAGCATTTGAGTCTGTACTGTGAAGATGTCAAGAGGATAACGTAAATGCCCTCTCAGATAGTCAGGCATTTCTTCCATAGGCTTGAAAAGATCGGGAAAAATAGCCTGGTAGGTCTGAATAATGGGATCATCAGGATCAGATACATAATACTCAATTGTACCATGGTAGGCATCAACTACAGCTTTGACACTGTTTCGTATGTAATTGAAACCGTCCTGCCAGGGAGTAGAATACGGGTAGCGTCTTGTTGTAGTGTAAGCATCCTGTATCCAGAACAGACGTCCATCAGCAACTACACTATAGGCTTCTCTGTCGCGTTTCAGAAAAGGAGCGATGGTGGTAAATCTTTCAGGCACTGTCCTGCGGTACTGAATCAAGCTTTCCGAGGTGATTTCGCCTGATATGAGTATATTTATATCCCGGAACTTCCAGGCATACATCAGTCTGCGAAATAGTGAACTGAGCTCTACTCCTCCATCTCCCTGGTAGTGAGTATAAACGGGGCCATCTACTCCAGGATAGTTGAATTCCTCCATTCTGGTCCGAACAATTAAGTAATTCAGGCTTTTGAGGCCATAGTATATCTCCGGTTGCTCGAGAGGAATCTCACCCGTAGGGGGAAGGTCCCTTATAAAGAAACCCGGCCTGCCGCCTTCCTCCACCTCAGTTACAGGAGTCATGGCTACACCGTAACCATGAGTAAACTGCAAATGTCTGTTAACCCAGCGTTGCGCTTCTGAAGGAAGTTTGTCAGCAGAAAGCTCACGGGTTGAAAGCATGACCTGACGCAGCCTGTCATCTACAACATACCTGTCGGTGTGCACTGCCAGAAAGTCATAATACAGTCGGAAAAACTGGATCTGGTTATAGCTTTGCAGCAGAGGACCTTCATCCCAGAGACGGATGTTTTCCACTGTGCCAGCATTGTTTTCCAGGGTAGCCCTGTCCATCTCGCCTCTTGCGGGATGGCTCCGGGTGTTCATATTTTCAAGTCCAAATGCACTCCTGGTATGAGATATGTTTTCAGCCAGAAAAGAGCGTTCCCGGGCAAGTTCGCTGGGCTCAACGACTAACCTTTGCACAAGTCCAGGAGCGACACTGGTGACGATAAAATTAAGGGCAAACCATACACCCACTGTCCAGAGCATCATTTTGCTTCCACCAGAATAGGCACCATACGCAATAGCTGCAGCACAGGCCAGCGCCACAAAAGTCATAAGAGCCAGGCCGGGCAGAAGAACGTGTTGATCAGTATAGCCTACTCCATACACTGCGCCCATATGCGAATACAAAAGGTCATATCTCCCAAGCCAGTGTCCTAAGGCCACCAGAACAAACACCACAGCGCCAAGGCCTGCAAGGTGTTTCATAATTCGACCGCTGAAAGAAAAAAGCTCGCCCCTGATAATGCTGTTCAGGTAATAATAGGCTCCAACGATGACTATAGTGGCGATAAGTACGGCCAGCATCCATGAACGCATAAAGTCCAGTGCAGGCAGAGTAAAAATGAAAAAGGAAAAGTCATTGCCAAATACCGGGTCACTTTCTCCAAAAGAGACCTGGTTCATGTACTTGAGAATCATCTCCCATTCCATGGAAGGTGCTCTGCCGAGAAAAAAAGCTGCAAGAGCTATCACGCCCATGGCGCCCCATGTCAGTAGTCTCCTTGCCGTCTGATACAGGTGAGCAGGTACACTTTGATTCAAAAGACGAAGTTTTGAAGTGGTTTTGTAGGCAAAGTAGAAGTTGGGCACTGCTATGGCCAGGACCAGTCCTACTCCAAAGAAAAAAAGTCCAAGCTTGGCAGTTATGACTTTTATTAGGACTGATTCATAACCTAAGCTCTGATACCAGAGCCAGTCAGTATAGAAGGACTGGCACCAGCTTATGCCCATCCAAACAAACATGAGCACTATGGCTGCAAGGGTTAGCTTTACAAAAAAGTAGATTTTTCCCAGGTCGATGTCTTCAAGCCTGATGGGCCTGTCCTGATTAATAGGATCTCCTGGTCCGAATTGTTGAGACATTTAGCACCTCTGTTGTCTTGATTTAAAATCTGGTAAATGTTTATGGATATATGGATCCAGCCCGCAGTTTACATATTACACGATTAAAGGGAAGACCCTGTCAGAACCACGTTCAGACGTGAGTTTGTCTAAAGCCATCAAGTCCCTGTGCTGCGAGCGAACCATTTGTCTGCTTCTTAAATGTAAAATTTCACAAGGTCAATGTTTTTAGCTCTACAGCGACACTTTACGCCAATTGTCGCCTCGGCCACCTGGGACAGGCACTATTGCCGACCTCAGGCCGTATAGATGCCTGGCACAAGATAGGTTGTGCTGCAGAGCTGAATGACTGGCAAAGAAGTACAACCTGACAAGTGATACTTTACGTTGCCGAAGTCTGGATGAAGGTGTTTCAGTTAACTGGTTCAATCAATGCAAAGCTTGCAAACTCATGATTTTGGACTTAAGTAAAAAATGTCAGACAGACGGGGGCATTGATCATAATTTAAAGGAGACTTTTATCATGGAGCGTATATTCAACAATGCCGGGCCCACTGTCCCCAGGGATCACTATCATATTGATCCATTGCACCGCCTGGACTGGGCAGAAATTCAACTTAAGATTTTAAGAGGAGATCTGGAACAGACTATCCAGACGGGCTTAGAGCAGACTGTTGACTATGCTGACCGTGCAGGTGCAGACGAAGCCCATCTTATTATCTTTAACCGGGATAGAACAGTCTCCTGGGATGAGAAAATATTCAGGCGGGAAGAAACTTTCAATAACAGAAATATCATTGTATGGGGTGCCTGAACTTTCTGACGCAAGCTGTGCCCGCAACCTACCTGAGGCAGTGATCGTTAAGCCGGAGAGATACGATACATTTAAGGCCAAGGGCCAAGGGACAAGAAGCAAGGTCCAAGGTGCAAGAAGCAAGGGCAGAGGAGTAAGGTTCAAGGTGGGGAAGTTCCGATACTTTGACCTCTTAGATCTTTGCCCATAGACATCAGACTTGCGACCTTGGACTTGGGGCCTTCGGTCTTCTAATTAATTAAAACCAAATTAGTAATAAATTCAGAGTATTATGGTTTTACCTTACAGATTGCTTCGGTCGCTTAGGCTCCCTCGTTGGTGACAGGTTTTGAGCAACCACATCCCTGACAGCTCAGGTGTCATTGCGAGCGAGTCTTCGAGCGCGGCAATCTCAAACGCGCTAAGGCTATTTCAAGTTACTCGCAAGTTCGGTCCCAGTCCCCCGGGGTGAGGAGCTTACAAGTGACCATAATTTTCAGTCAATTATTTCAAAAGGTAACTTAAACTTAGATGCTCTGAACAGATATATTTAAACAAAGATTCTGGTTAGAAAAGTCATTCTGGCAAAGAGGCCGCCCACAATAAAGGCTGTAGAACTGGTGAAAATGAGCATGATAAAAGCTGTTCTGACGTTGAATTCCCGGGCCAGGGTGGCAACAATGGCTATGCAGGGCACGTAAAACAAACCAACCACAGCACCAACAAAAAGCTGCAGGGTTGTCAATTGCATTTCAATCAGCGGAAGAACAGCAAGCTCCCGGCGCATTATGCCCAATACAAGGGGGATGGAGGCTTCTTCCGGCAGCCTGAGCCAGTGAACCACCAATGGACTGAGCAGTTGGCCTACAGCAGACATTATCCCGGTCTCATAAAGAACAGCAGCTATACCCACAGCAACAACCATAGGCAGAGCGCCATCTGTCACATACCTCTTGAGCCTTACCCAGATTTTTTTGCTTAAAACATCCAGCCTTGGCGGCAAGAGCTCTGGAATTTCAATAATGGTCAAAGGGCGTGGACCGCGCATGAAGCGATCCATAATTATTCCCGCAAGAATAAGGGCCATGAAAGAAACAGTGAAAACCGCCACCACCACGGTTACAGACCTTTCCGACAGCATGGCGATAAAAGCTCCGGTCTGGGAGATGCAGGGAATGGCCATGCAGATCATGGTAGCAATCATTATTCTTTCCTTGCCTGTACTTAGAGCCCTGGTAGCCAGAATGCCGGGTATGCCGCAGCCATATCCGAGAAGCAAGGGAATAATGCTTGAGCCCTGAAGCCCGATTTTGTTCAGAAGACCATCTAAAAGTACACCCAGGCGGGGCAGATAACCGCTGTCTTCCAGAACAGCCATTACTCCGTAAAATGACAGCACATAAGGCATGACAAGTGTAAAAGGCCATTCAATGCCTTTAACCAGAAATCCGTATTCCCCAACCATAATATTGCGGATAACACCTGGATTTATAAGGGCCTCCACCACGCTCACTATCTGAGGGATAATCAATCCTCTGAAAATGGGCAGCAGCACCAGTTGGCGCAGCTGCATACCGATACCGACAATGAGGGCAAAGGCTATGATCAGGATAACAAATGCCAGAGGCAGGCCAGGCCATGGCTGGATAAGTTTTTCGCCCCAGATCTTTCTTTTGGATCGAACTGTTTCTTTGAGTTGAGAGGTGACTTCTCTTGTGATTTTTTCGGCTTTGGACCACAGGTCTGTCTGACCCGGAGTCCATGATACTTGAGGTTCAACTGGATGGTGGAGAGTATTGGCTACAGCTTCCTGCAGAAGGTTGAACCCTTTTTTTTCAATGGCCACCATGGGAACGAACCGGACACCCAGAAGAGACGAAAGTCTGTCAATATTAATTTCAATATTCTTGTCACGGGCAAGGTCTACCCGGTTGAGGGCCACAATTGTAGGCAGCTTGTATTCTAGAACCTGTAACAGCAGGTACAGGCTGCTTTCCAGGTTGTTGGCGTCTACAACGCATATTACTGCTGAGGGTCTTGAGGAAAGGTCATCTGCGCAAACTTCAGTATCGTCCTGGCAATGAGCGCAACCAGCTCCAGATCCTTCCTTACGTTCTCCACGGAGCATGTCCACAGCGACCTGCTCTGCCTGGTTGGTGGCGCTTAAGGTATAAGTTCCGGGGACATCTACAAGGTTGGTTTCAATGCCGGCAAAGCGCGCTTTGCCGGCGACAAAGTCTACAGTAGTTCCTGCATAGTTGGCACAACTGACATTGAGCCCTGTCAGCTGATTGAAGATTACACTTTTACCTACATTGGGAGGGCCAATTAGTAGAACGTGGTTTTGTTTACTCATGCCCTATGCATTCACCACTGTGCTTTCTGAGTCGTATCTGGCGGGCAACGGAGCGAGACAAGGCAGTGTGACGGCCCTCTATTTCAGCGACAAGTGGACCGCCGAATCTGGTTCTGCAGCGCATGCATACCCTTTTGCCAGGTCTGAAGCCAAGTGCCTCCAACATAGTCTCGCCGGGCACCTGATCTATTTCGCCGAATTCTTCAGGGTTCAGGCAGTCAAGTGTTCTGACGGGATGATTATCCAGAAGGTCGGTTTTGTCCAACTCTGCAGGGCTGCCTTTTCCAAACCACTGTTTAAACATTATTACTGCTCCTTAATTATGATATTATCTGTTCAGCTCTATGAATGCTGTATGGGTTTTGACCATTGGTTTTCAAGGGTTCTAACAGATTAATGTAATGAAGTATTGATTTTCAGTTTCACTGTTTGGTTTTAAAAAAAGCCAAGGGGTTAGCTTGACATTGAATGTGGTTATCAAAGTATATCCTGGATGAAATGTCAAGTCTTTTTTTACAAGTGACTTGTCTGAAGTGCTACGTCGGGACGCGTCTAAGATTGATAGCCGCAGGGAGCATTACGCGTTTCTGAAAATTCAGTTGGGAGCAGTCACTGTGCAAGTCGTCATAATTCAGTTTTGCTGCGGGGAGTGCCAGCATCAGTTTTGTGCAGAATAATACTTTTTTTGCCAAGAGGCTGAATAAGTTCGTATCTGTTAATGTTGCCCACTGTGTGATATCCTGGTGCCTCATAAAACCTGGCAAGGTTGCCTCTTGCAGTTCGAAAAATAAGTCTGCAGCCCGGATCCATGGTTTGAAATGTCTGCATCAGGGTTTTGTCTAAGGGATGAACATGCAGTGAGATCCAGACAGCATTAAACCCAGAGCAGTCAACTTTCGTACCTGAGCCGCACAAGACGTTTATGTTTCTTTCCAGTCCGAATTTTTTTACTACCAGCTTAGCCTGCTGGACTGAATGACGGTCTATATCCATGGCAACCACTCTGGCCCCAAGATCTGCAAGAAACAGCGCAGTCATTGGCAAAGGCCCGCAGCCTATGTGCAATACTTTCTGGCCAGGCATAAGTTCTGCCTGTCTTGCTTCTTTGCAGAGCATGGACTTGTAGAAAAGCCAGGCATAAATTTTTCCAAAAACTGGTATTTTTGCACCAATTAGCTCCAATTTCTGTACAGACCATAAAAAAAATTGCTGAAAATTATAGTTGGTTGAGGAAGGTCTATAGCTCTTTGAACAGTCAGTCATGCTTGAAATTTTTGCTTCGGTTTTCATTTTTACTCTCGTCTAATCTGATCTAATTTAAGGTGATGCAGTCTGGGCGAACAGGAAGTTTTTTCTGCGCATGAGCAGAATACAGGAGCCTGCGGACAGCATCAGGGGGAACCAGAAAGTTGTAAGTCTTGATACAAGCGCTATGGCCAGCCCCTCTGCAGGAGTCAGACCGCCCAGTGTAAAAAACAGGGCCATGCCGCCTTCGTAAGTGCCGAGTCCGCCAGGCAAAAGTGGGGCCATGCTGAGCATATAGGCAAAAAGTGTGGCAAGTCCTATGAGTACCGGGTGGACATCAAAACCGAGAAACATACAGGCAAAATAGACTTTTACTGGATAGAAAATCCAGATGCCAAGTGAAACTGTAAATATTGAGGTGATCTGCTTCCAGGTAAGCAGTTGGGCTGCTGAAGTTCGGGCATTGCGGAAAAAGTCCAGAGATCTGGTTAAGTAGCTGTTGTCTTTGACCCCGGGGCATTTTTTGTCAATGTCTTCAGCACCTGTGCCGGCAGGGCAGTTACTTTTCAGGGCAGCACCTGGTTTTAAACAGCAAAAGTACGCCAGCAGGATACAAAACAGGATAAGCAGCGCCAGAGCGTAATACAGGTAGACAGGCAGTTGGAAGTAGTTTGGTGCCGGGAGTATCAGCACTATGCACAGCAACATAAAGGGGGCCATGGTCAAAAACTTTTGCACCATCATAATGCCGGTAAGCTTGTGGTAAGAACTTCCTGTATATTTTCTGAAAAGAAATATTTTGGCAGCCTCTCCTCCGAACTTGACCGAAGGTGTAAGGCTCTCAATGAGACTTGCAGACTGGTTAATCAGAAACACTGAGCCAAAATTTATCGCTCCTGTTCTGTTTAGTAAGAAGTGCCATATCCATGCCCCTGCAAGCAGTGTCACAATCTGCAGGCTGAACAGAAAGGCCACCTCCATAATTGACAGTGAACCCAGGGCATCAGTTACCTGGTCAAGCCCGAAGAAAGCTGCCAGTCCAGTAACGCCCATAATCCCTGCGGAAAATAAAAGTAACTTGTACATCTCTCGCTCTCTCTTTCTCTTAAATCTCAGCTGCAATCAATGGCCGGGAAGAAACCGGCCTGTCCATGACAGGACTGTGCCCGGGCCGAACATGAGGTGGCTGGATGGTCCCTTCACTGCTTTCAAGCAGGACAGAGCGATCAAATGTGGTCATGGGCTGCAAAGTAGCAGCCTGAATATAGTGATCTGTTATAAGATTATCGTAATGATCCCTGTATGCAGGGCTTGGAAGCCTGAATACCAGACGGACATCTTGTCCTGATGAAATCATGGCCTCCAGAATATTATTTTTGGGAGCCGCCTGCAAAGCTATAACTGCCACTGAAAAATCCTCTTGAAAACCCGTGGCTCCGTCTCCATGTAAGACATCCACTTTATGGGACAGGTCTGTTTTGGAGACACACTTTTCAGCAAGCTTTACTGCCTTTTTATCTATATCCATAGCATAAACGCGGGCTCCTGTGATTGTGGCAATATATAGAGCTGTAAATGGTACAGCTCCGCAGCCTACATTGAGCACCACATCTTCCTCAGTGATGCGAGCAAGATGGATCTCGTTTTCAATGACTTTTCTGTAAGGCCTGGAGTACATCCAGGTGAGTGTTTTAGATGTACTGCTTAATTTTTCCCAGGCTGCAATTACTGGTGGAATCCAACTCATTTTTCCCTTCCTGGCGATTAGAGCTTTGAATTTCAATATCAACATTGACTCATAAAAAAATGTCGAACGTGTCGACACTCATAAAAAAAAACGAAGAGGAAATCCTTCAACCACTTTAAGCAGGGAAATGTCAAGAATTATTTTATTATGCCTGCTTACTTTCCCTGCACTCCCGGCATTGCCCGAAAAGATACATACTGTGACTGTTCAGGGTGAAGTCATGTTTTTTGGCCAGTTCTTCCTGCAGTTGTTCTATACGTTCATCCACAACCTCGAGGCGTTTGTCACATGTTTGACAGATAATATGGTCATGATGGCTTTGCCCGTAATAGGGTTCATACCTGGTAACACCATCTCCAAAATCTACCTCGCGAGCAATTTTTGATTCAGACAGCAGTTTCAGGGTGCGGTATACTGTGGCCTGCCCAATGGAAGGATCTTTTTTCTTGACCAGGCCGTAAAGTTCTTCAGGTGAGACATGATCTTCAACGCTCCAGAAAACATCAAAGATAGTTCCACGCTGAGTGGTTGATTTCAGCTTTTTTCTGGCCAGATAATCAAAAAATTTTTCTCTTGCTTCCTGCATAGTTTTTTGTGTTTGATGTTAAAGATGAACTTATATATATAGTTATGAAGAGAGTTGTCAACATTATTTATGAAGGAGATGCGATGATTACATTATTTTCCAGTCCATGTTCCCATGATCTGGCTCGAAGCATTTGCCTGGCAAACCCTTCATTTCTGCGGGGTGATATATCCTGGCTCAGATTTAGAGATGGTTTTCCAGACCTGAAAATAAATGATGCCCTGAATCTAACTAACCGGCATGTGGTATTTCTTGCATGTCTGGAGAGCTCTGATGAAATTTTCCGGCAATTGTCAGTCATTTATGAACTGCCAAGGCTGGCAGTTAAATCTCTCAAGGTCGTCCTGCCCTATTTTCCCACCGGCACCATGGAACGTGTGGATGAGGAGGGAGAGGTGGCCACTGCAGCCACACTGGCCAGAATGCTGTCCATAATTCCGGGCACCATGTCCGGGCCAGTGGAGATATTGATTTATGATATTCATGCCCTCCAGGAAAGATTTTATTTTTCAGACCAGGTTATACCCAGGCTGGTAACTGCAATTCCTCTGCTTCTGAAAAGAATCAGAGCTCTGAAAAATGTAGCCATTGCATTTCCTGATGATGGATCTTTGAAACGATTCGGTAAAATGTTTGAAAACTATCCGATTATCACGGCTTTGAAAATCAGGGATAAAGATTGCCGCAAGGTAGTCATTAAAGAGGGTGATCCGCGCGGTAAACATGTGATTATAGTTGATGACCTTGTCATGACCGGAGGCACATTGCTGAGATGTCAGGAAGCACTGAAAAAGGCCGGAGCTTCAGAGGTAAGTGCTTTTGTTACCCATGGTGTTTTTCCGCAGCAGTCATGGAAAAGATTTGTTGATCATGGATTTACTAAATTCTGGATGACTGACTCCTGCCCAAAAACCGTTGAAATGGTGAAAAACTACAAACCGTTTGAAGTGATCTCTCTTGCTGAGGATATTGCGGCTAAGGTTTTTTGTGAATGATTAGTAATTGAGTCCACTGACTTCTAACTTCTTCCCTCTGATTCCTATGTCTGCTCCAGCTTGCGGTAGAGTGTACGACGGCCGATGCCGAGGATTGATGCGGCTTTGCGTTTGTTGCCGTCCACACTGCTCAGCACATGTTCAATGTATTGTCGTTCTACTTGATCCAGAGTCATCAGGGGGGCGTCTTCACTTACCGGAATAAAGCCGTGCTGCGGTAGTGATGTGCTGGCCTGGACATGGGCTTCCCTGATTCTGGCAGGCAAATGTTCCGGCTTGATCATGTGACCGTCACAAAAAGTTACAGATCGTTCCACCGCATTTTTTAATTCCCGAACATTACCCGGGTAGTTGTATTTTTCAAGCATACTCAAAGCTTTTTCATCAAAACCTTTTATACTTTTGCCTGTTTTGACCTGAAACGTCTGCAGAAATTTGCCCGCAAGCAGTGCAAGATCTTCGCCGCGCTCACGTAAAGGCGGGACTCGCAGGGTAAAGGTCTCCAGACGAAAGAAAAGATCCTCTCTGAACTTGCCTTCTTCAATTTCTTTTTCCAGGTCGCGGTTGGTGGCAGCAAGAATGCGAACATTGGTTTCTTGTTCCTGGTTTGCACCTACAGGGCGAATCTTGCCATCCTGCAGGGTGCGCAAAAGCTTGGCCTGTAAAACAATGGGCATTTCAGAGATTTCATCCAGAAGCAGGGTTCCGTTTTGAGCTTCTGCAAAAAGTCCGGATCTGGATTTGTTGGCACCGGTAAAAGCTCCTGCCTGGTGACCAAAAAATTCGCTTTCCAGAAGGTGTTCAGGAACACCAGCACAATTTACTGCGAGGAAAGGACCTGAGCTGAAATTACTCTCCTTATGCAGTGCCCTGGCAACCAGCTCTTTGCCGGTTCCTGACTCTCCAACTATCAGAACCGGACCTTCTGCACCAGCCACTCTCTTTATTTGATCAAAAAGAAGACGCATACTCCTGCTTTTGCCGAAAATGCCATGAAATCCGTCATCATCAAGCATGTTTTTGATCATGCTGACCTGGGCTTTCAAGTTTCGATGACGCATAATGCGGTTGACAGTGATTATGAAGTGATCCAGATCTAAGGGCTTGGTCAGAAAGTCTTCAGCTCCTGCCTTGAGGCATTCCACAGCTTTGGATATGGTGCCAAAAGCAGTTATGATTAAAAAATCAGGAAGATTGTCCGCGAAATCACGCTGAGCAACCTGCAGCAGATCCAGTCCGTCCATGCCGGGCAATCTCAAGTCTGTAATCACCATGTCCGGGATTGTTGTGGACATGATGGACAGGGCCTCTTCAGCGTTTCCTGTCCACTGGCAATCCATACCATAGTCGCGCACTTCTTCCATAAGAAGCGTGCCCAGTTCTTTGTCGTCTTCAACAATTAACACATTGGCTTGTTGATTATCCGTATGCATATAAGCACCTTGTTTCCTCATTAGTAACTGCATTTTTATGTCAATTATTTCAAACCGTTATGATTTTCAGTTTTTTACGATTTTTCCTTAAGATTCACTTACAATTACCAGGAAATTTCCGTCAAAGATGGGAACTTTGCGCTTGGCACAGGGACTGTCCCTCGCTATGTAAATTTTTTCATTAAAACCGATTTTTGCCAGAAACCAATGCAGTATCAAACTTTTTAACGTTTCCTTGCGGGGACTGTCCCAATGTCCATAGAAGAGACTCATTTTCAGTTGCTCGCAGGTTCGGTCCCGGGCCGCCCGGGTGAGGAGCTTATTAGTAACTTACCGCTTCAATCCTATAGAAAAAAACAAGAAAATTTTATTTATTGACAAGACCAATAAGGTCCACAATCCGAATTCTTCAGCCTTCAGCCTTCAGCCTTCAGCCTTCAGCCTTGAGCCTTCAGCCTTCAGCCT
>NZ_JYNP01000005.1 GCF_000934755.1 Desulfonatronovibrio magnus | reverse complement strand
TGAGCTCTGCTTCACAGCTGTCTGCTTGACATCATAGCAATGACAGGTTTTGAGCAACTACATCCCTGACAGCTCAGGTGTCATTGCGAGCGAGTCTTCGAGCGCGGCAATCCTTGTTGCGAGCGAAGCGAAGCAATCTCGTGTTAAGGCTGTTTCAAGTTTTTACGATTTTTGCTCATGATTAATGCACATTTGCCAGAAAAGTTCCCTCAAAGATGGAAGCTTTGCGCTTGGCACAGCTTCCTGCCCGGAGGCTTACAGCCCGGAGGGGGACTGTCCCTCGCTGTGTAAATTTTTCCATTAAAACAAATCTCTACCAGGAACCAATGCAGCATCAATCTTTTTTATTGTACCTCGCGGGGACTGTCCCAATTTCCAGAAAAGTGACAGTTCTTCGAGGTGGAGGCGGCTTCCAGCCGCATGGAATTTAATAGCCTGCAGGATGCAGGCTCCACTTTAAAGAAAGTTACTCACAGGTTCGGTCCCGGGCCCCCCAGGGGAGGAGCTGTTAAGAAACACGTAATGCTACCGATAGTGCTTGCAAGCCAAAAATTTCTGAGTTAATATTACCCTTATGGAAAACGAAATCATTCGCCGGGCACATGATAAATGCTTTAAAGGTTTCTTCAAAAGAAAGAACGTAGTTGCTGACTATATCAGGTATTATATTCCATACGAGATACGAAGACATGTTGACCTGAACAGTCTGCACATATCTATGACTGGATTTATATCCAGAGAAATGAAAGAGTATTTCTCAGATGTCATGGCCACACTCGATATCATTGGCAGTGCTAATTCTCTGCGCCTCTATTTTTTATATGAGCATAAAAGTTATCCTGACTGGTTTGCCAGAGTGCAAATGCTCAACTATGAAATTCAAAAATGGATTGAGTTAAAAACCAGTGATCAACTAAGCTCACACTTGCCTGTGATTATTCCGGTGCTTATTTATAATGGCAAAGACAAATGGAAGTTCAGCACTCATTTTGAGGATTACTTTGAACTGCCATCAGAACATTTTTTAGATTTCGTACCTAAATTCCGCCACATTCATCATGATATCGGCCGGATGGATGATGCAGCTTTTAAGACAAGCATAGTAATGGAGATATTTCATTTACTGCTCAAATACATCCATTATGATGAGCTTGAGTCAAAAGTTGATGAAATATACAGCCTGATAGCGAAATTGCCGGATGGAGACGAAGCCAGAGATTATCTGGAAATATCCATCAGATATATTCTTTCCATAGGGAAAGTTTCTCAGAAACGACTTGTCCATTCTGTAAAATACTTTGCAGGGGGTGAAAAAATGTACGGTGTAGCAGCACAAGAAATAATCAGCGAAGCTATTGCAAAAGAAAAACCTTACTGGGAGCAGCAAGGTGAAATCAAAAAATCTCAACAGTATATCATTGAAAATCTAACTGAAAGATTTGATGTGGTTGGACAATCATTATCTGAAAAGATTAAATCCATTCAGTCTTTAGATATCCTTAATATGCTGTTCAAAAAAACACTTCGTGTCAACTCAGTGGAAGAGTTTGATCAACTGGTAAACAAAGTTCTCAACTAAACAGCTTTTCATTAATTCCTCTCACTTTCCCTGGCCGCCTATTCCTTAACTGGAGCAGGCGGCTTTTTTGAGCCTTTGTAAGCCAAACCTTTAGTCTTCAGCCTTCAGCATGAAAAGTCCAGTTTTAGCCACAACTTGACGATTCTTGTTTAATGTGGGTTGTGGGCATAGCCTACATTAGACATCCTAACGTGCCTAAATTATAAGCGTTTGAAATTATGGAGCTTATTTTTTAAACTGTTAACACTTAACTGATAACTCACAAGACAAAAAGATGTTGAAAGCAAGCCTCAAGCTCCGTGAAAATGAAATTTCTTCTCTATATCCATAATCAGCTCAAAGAATTGGTCATCGGTCAGAATTCCCATTTCAAGTTCACTGGCAAAGCGATTAATAAGCTCATCTAACATTCGTTCCAGGTCTGCCACGGCCTGGTCGGTAAATTCCTGAATCACTTTTTGAGCCGCATTCCTATCTTGCTGCCAAAGCGCAAGATACTCTGTTTCCATGGAGGACTGTCTTACTGCGAGATCCGCTTCAAACTCTGCAATGGCTTGATGAGCCGTGGAGGCCAGTAGCGGATAGTCCTGCAGAACCAAAGCCTGCATCTTGCGAGAGCGCCAGAACATGGAGTGATCATCTATCTGCCCGGTAGCTCCCTGATAAGCAGAAGGCAAATCTATCAATCCCTTATAAAAAGGCATATAAACTCCAAGATCGGGCATACCCAGGGCTATGTAGTTGATAACCGCAATATCACGGGGTAAATCAGGACGCGTCTGGGTAATATGGGAAAGGGATGCGCGCATGACGCTAATAGGTCGGTAAACTTCTTTGGGGTTCTCATTCATATAGGGATCGTGTGGTGTTCCCTGGTAGCGGTTGCGCAGGCCCTCGGCAACGTCCTGTACAGTTAGTTTACGTTTCGGCTGGACAAAAACCGGAAAGAGGCCGTCCTGATACTCATACTCAATGCCGGAGAAAAGACGCAGCAATTCACGCACTCGTGGATAATTGTAGGTATGATCGTCCTTGCTGTTGCTGATGCAGCATTTGAAAAAATTGAAAGCCTCTTTTTCCGGGCTGTAAAGATGGTTTTGAATCAGAAATTCTTCAAATCCTTGAGAGGTCATGACATTCATGGGATCCTGAAAATCCAGCTCCTGAAAACGGCCCTGATTGGCAGACACAAAAAAAGTGTCTGCAGGCAGTCGCTGAGCTACCCAGTGATGGCCGGATGCTGTTTCCAGGTACCAAATCTCATTACGGTCGCTGAGTGCTACTCCAAAACCATCATCGCTTACTCCTGCATTTTCAATCATATGCCCCAAAAGGCGAATGCCTTCCCGGGCAGACGTTGCGTAGGGCAGAACAACCGAAGTGATGGAGTCTTCCGTAATACCAGTTCCCTGCACATAGGGATCTATGGCCAGAATGGATTCGCTGTTGAAAATGGTTTCAGTGGCTGAAATGGATACGCCATAGTCGTTAACCCCGGTTTCTTCAAAAGAAAGGTTTGTTTTGCCCTGGGACTGCCATTTGGGAAAAGCAACATATCCTAAGGCATTGGGAGGCATAGGCCAGGTAAAATCATTATCATTGGCAAAAAATACTTGCGCATCGCTGCGTGGAGCATGCCGGATG
This sequence comes from Desulfonatronovibrio magnus, assembly GCF_000934755.1. NCBI lineage: Bacteria > Pseudomonadati > Thermodesulfobacteriota > Desulfovibrionia > Desulfovibrionales > Desulfonatronovibrionaceae > Desulfonatronovibrio > Desulfonatronovibrio magnus. Next base: position 193,258 of record NZ_JYNP01000005.1, on the reverse strand, counting down.
ATATTTTGAGCATCTGATGCTCCGGCATTGTCTTCATTACGGGCAATGATAAGGGATCCGTCCTCAGTGGCCTCCGGCCCAATGAGGATGGTGGTGCAGGCTGCAACCGGTGCAGCAGGCAGAAAAAAAAGTACGGAAAAAACAAACAAAGCCAGCGTTGCAATCCCTGAAGCTGAGCTCCAGGAAGAATCATAATCACATTTCATAAAGTAATCTCCTGTTTCTCCGGTTTTTAAATTAGCATGATTTCTATAGTCGCCACGACATGTTGATTAAAATGCTGATAAGACTCAGATCTATATATATTCTGGTGCAAATTCAATGAAAACTTGAAAGTTAAAAGTTACGGTTCGCAATGAAACCTGAGATGTCAGGGATGTGGTTGCTCAAAACCTGTCGCCCACGAGGGAGCCTAAGCGACCGAAGCAATCTGCATGGTAAAACCATAATGCTCTGAATTTATTACATATACGATTGTAGTTACTTGTAAGCTCCCCACCCGGGCGGCCCGGGACCGAACGTGAGAGTAACTTTACGACTCTGTCACTTTTCTGTAAATTGGAACAGTCCCCGCGAGGGATTATAAAAAATGATTGATGTTGCATTGGTTCCTGGAAGAAATTTGCCTTAATGAAAAAATTTACACAGCGAGGGACAGTCCCCCTCCGGGCAGGAAGCTGTGCCAGGCGCAAAGTTTCCATCTTTGACGGAACTTTTCTGGCAAATGTGCATCAACCATAAGCAAAAATCGTAAAAATGTGAAAACTGTAAACATCTGATTTTATAAGCAAAACGATTATAGTTACTTGTAAGCTCCTCACCCGGGCGGTCCGGGACCGAACTTGTGAGTAACTAAAAAATCAACCTTAACACGTTAGAGATTGCCGCGCTCGAAGACTCGCTCGCAATGACAGCTGAGCTGTCAGGGATGTAGTTGCTGAAAACTTGTCACCCACGAGGGAGCCTAAGCGACCGAAGTAATCTGTATGGCAAAACCATATTACTTTGAATTTATTACTTATTTGGTTTTAGTTACTTAGAAGCTCCTCACCCGGGCGGCCCAGGACAGAGCCTTTGAGTAAATTTACGAGCAAGTCCCTGTGCAACTTCCAAAGGCCTGAATTATTTCCTGTTTTTTAAAAACAAACCATTATGCAGATACTCAACTTACATCATCTTTTTTCCGTCATTAAGCAGATGCCTGGTCTTACACTCATACTTGTAATCCTGCTTGCTTTATCAGCATGTGCTCCAAAATCTGTTCACACCCAGGAAAGAGCAGAGCCGATTATCACCCCTGAAGCTCCTTTTGGCCCCCCCCAGAGCTTTGAAGCTTTCATCAATACAGCTTTAAACAGGCAGCACTCGCCTGTTGAGACCCTGTTTACACCTATGGACAACGGAGAACCTGAAGCTTTATATCTCATTGTCAGAGAACGTCCGGTTCTTATTCTGGACAATAATGTTACCTCTTTTCAAGGAGGGCCTGACTACCTTGCAACCGGTTATACGGACGGGAGCATCCGCATTTTAGGCCGGCAATCCTGCTCCGGAGTTGTGCTTCCTGCCCGGGAAAATGTCCGTGGCGTCTGGTGGGACGGGTATGGACCATACCTGGCTGCAGCAGGCGAGGATAAATCAAAGCTGACACTGTTTGACTTAGACAGGTGCGCCGGAATACATGAAATCTCAGCGCCTGGGCCGGTATTTCTAACTGCCCTGTCTCGTTTCGGAAACCATATCGCCATCGTGGATGAAGGCAGAAGACTATGGGTCGGCAAAACAGGAAATGAACTTGAACACCTTGCAACGCTGCGCTATGATCCGCTGCAGATGGTTTTTTCTCCTGGCTCTGGAGTTCTGGTGCTGGTGGATGCTGCAGGCTGGCTTACTTTATGGACTGTGGACGACTATGAAATTCTTGAACAGGTTCTTATTCCAGGAGGCATATTCCAGCAGGCTGATTTTATTGGTGCAACACTTGTCCTGGACAACAATCTGCCCTCCCAGACTGCCTGGGATATTCCATCAGCCTCCAAAGCCAGCTTCTCAGAACTCTATGGCAGCTTTGTCCTTGACGACCGACTTCTTTATTATATGTACCCTGATTTTCAGTATATCAAAAAAACCTTCATGGGCAAACCTGAGTTTACAGTCGTAGCTGACCAGGATACAATGACCATCAAGGTGGTGGAAATTGCAGGCCGGGAAACATTTTACAGGGCGGCTGACGGAAACTTATCCCAGCATCAAACTCTGACTGATCCTGAAGAAATCAGTGTTGACATTTACGGTGGATTTACATGGGCAGGCGCTGAATATATCCTTGCAGACCCGGTCATGATCACAGATCAGCATGCACTCTGGGCAAGATATGTTGAAGGCCGCGGATATTACCTGTGGTGGACTCCTAATCCCGGATTAGATAAAATGAATTTTCCCCAAAAGCTTCCCCAGCGCGATAATATTCGAAAAGACATTCCTCCGCACTGGGAAAATATTTATTAACATCTTTATAGCTAAAAGCGTCACATCTAAGCGCGCTTGACCAGGTAAACATGCGTAAACATCAGACACACGGTTTCAGCCTCATAGAACTTATGATTGTTGTGGTCATTCTGGGACTTCTGGCTGGTCTGCTGGTGCCCAGAATCATGGACCGTCCCGATGAAGCCAGAGTCACCAAGGCTAAAATGGATATCAGGGTTCTGGAATCAGCCCTGCGCTTCTATCGCTTAGACAACGGAATGTATCCCACCACGGAACAGGGACTGCAGGCCCTGATCCAGCAGCCTGAGAGAGGACCTGAGCCGCGCAACTGGCGGCAAGGCGGATACCTTGAAACCTCAACCGTACCAAAAGATCCCTGGAGTAACGACTATATATACCGTTCTCCAGGCGCTCAGGGACGCGACTTTGAAATCATCAGCCTCGGTGCTGACGGAAGGGAAGGAGGGTCAGGATTTAACAGCGAAATAAGAAACTGGGAGATGGATCCTTGAATAGGGGACTCACTCTTGTGGAACTGCTCATAGTTCTTTTAATATTCAGCCTCGGCTGGTTCGCTTTATTGCCCCGTCTTGACTTGACCCGGGCAACCCCGGATTCCTGGCAGACACTGAACTCTCACCTGACTGCCATCCGTCAGGCAGCCATTGAAAGCGGCGTGCGTCAAAAAATCAGTTTTGCTCCTGGTCAGGACTATTTCCAGTGGCAGGATGAAAGGCTCAGACTTTCCGCGCCTGTTTCAAGGATTATGGTTAACAGCCAGCAGGCATTGTCCGGTCCTTCAAACTTTTTTATCTACCCGACAGGCCACATGGATGAAGTATTACTGGTTCTAAGCACTGGTGAATCAATGCGCTCTGAGCCTCTGTCATGTCTGATGATTCAATCAGAGTAAAATATTAAATGAACGTATCTATTCACCATGCTTTGAGGACAGCCTGCATCCTGGTTTGTTTTCTGTTGCTGCAAACTCCCAGCCGTGAGCCCGTAAGTCAAAACCAGTAACTTATTCACGTAGCTGAGAGTCCGTCTTCATATCCATGATTTTGACTAACGCGGGCTTTACCAGCAACTCCAAAAAAGATATTTGAACCGCCCGTTCGAAGACTCACTCAAGACGCAAAGGGCGCAAAGGAAGAAAGAAGTTTTTTCATTTGCCGGGGAACGGCAAATGAAAAGACAGCCTTTTTGAAAACCGATGCCCGGTTTCCAAAAAAATATTTTCTTTATTATCTTTAACTTTGAGTCCTTTGCCTGCCCAGTTGAATTGCTCGAAGAGCAAGCCCGAAGGGCATTCAACCGGGGCGCCTTTGCGGTTTAAATATTCTTGTTTTTTTATGTCATAGTTTCAGGAGTAAGTTACTTACGGGCTCACGGCTGGTCAAACAGGCAGCAATGGCGAAAACCAATCAGGATGCAGGCTTTACATAAAATGAAAAAATGTGGTGAACAGTTACAAATGGTCAATCAGGAAGGTTTTTCCCTGGTGGAAATCATTGTGGCCCTGCTGGTCGGCACTATACTCATATCTGCCTTATTCAGAATTCAGGGTTACAGCTTAGATCTGTATAGTAGAGACAATGCTGTGTGGGAAAACATCAACTTCTTTCAGGATATTTCCGTCAGGAAAGACATGGATGAGCTTGCCCGTCCTACAGGCATATGGACACAAGACCAATATCAATCTCAGATTGCATGGAGGACCATTCACATCTCCCGGGACAGTCATATGACTGAATGGGTTGGTCTGGAAACCAGGATCGACGAAACAGTATTTCGATGGTCATGGCCTTCGGTAAATTGAACATCAAAGGCTTTACCCTGGTAGAAGTTCTGGCAGGGCTAATCATTGCCGGCATCCTGTCCGCTATTCTGGCTTCAGTTATAAACCAGGGAATTCAGACAAGCCAGGCTTTGCTTGAAGAGCGAGACAGCAGCATTCACAAAGCAGCGCTGCGCAGAATTATACACCGGGATATTAAAAACATGGAAGTAAGAACTTCCATCAAACCTGAAACCTCAGGATTCAGCCTGATAACTTCTCACAATATTCTAACTTCAAATCCTTTGCCTGTCACAGTGAACTGGAATTTTTCCAATGGCAAAATAGTCAGGTCTGAGGAAAATGAAGAGCTACTCTACAGTGCTGAACAGATTATTCATCAAGATTTAAACAGCTATGAGCTGGATTTCTTCTGTATGACTCAAGACAGGTGGATCAGTTTAGACAACTGGCTTTTAATTGCTGAGAGAGGGGAACCTGTGGGTTTACGCCTGCGAATACAGTTTAAAGATCAAAAACCTTTTGCAATTATTGAAAATGCCCGGAAAATACAATAGCCTGAGCAGCACAAGAGAAAAGGGAGCAGCCCTGATATTAGTCCTTGCCGGACTGTTGAGCCTGTCAGTTGTTGTTTTGCGGGCAGGCGAAAAAACAGCAGTTACCTCACGGGAAATGTCCATGCTGCTTCTTGAATACAAAGCATCCGTCATGGCTCGGGAAGGAATCAAAACCGGCCTGAACCTGTTTGCCATGCATCAGGAGCAAGCTGAGGAACTGGGTTTTCAGCCCATTGTCTGGTCTGATCAGGGACTGTACATCTCCATAATCCCCTGCGCTTCCAAAATCAATATTGGAGCTGCCACTGAGACTCAAGCAGTGGGAGAACGATTCAGGCAAGCCATTTACAATCTTCTTACAACACAAGGCCTTTCTCTAAATGAAATGAACAGCCTTTTGTACTGGATAGGTGCTTCAGAGCCAATGGGGCCACATAATGATTTTTCTGTATTGCAACTGTCGGATGCACTGCCCTTTCAACCTCCGGAACGTATTCCAGACCGTCCTGAAGAACTCAAACTTGTGCCAGGTTTGGAAAATATTTCTGCAAGCTGGATTAGCAGCAAATTAACTGTCTGGAGTGCGTACCATGCCATAGACATCAATACGGCGTCTCAAACCATTGTTCTGGCCGTTTTACCGGAGCTTGAACATTATTGGGACCAGATCAGCCGCCTGCGCCAGAGCCAAAGCATTACTCATCCCAACGAACTTCTCAACAGAGTCGGCTTGGATATGGCCACCTACACTACTGTGCTGCCATATATTTCATTTCAGCCTGAATACTTTGAAATGACCGTGGAAGTACGTCAGGGGGCCTGGATGGAAAAGCACAGGATTATCCTCAAAGCCCATCTCATGGATCATGACACAGCACCGGAAATAGTAGCGAGGGATGTGCTGGAGGCAGGAAAGATATGATTTTACCCATACTTAGAAAATTCAGGGAATTTTACGCCATTACTTTTGAGAACCAGGAGTCTCTTGTCCATCACTGGAAAGAAGGCGCAGGCATTAGAGTCGAGGCTTCCCAACTAAAACGCAGACTTCCCATCCTGATCATTATTCCGGACCATTATTTTTTCTTTCATTTTATGCCCCACCTGCAGGGCTCAAAACGCAAGGCTCTGCGCCAGGCAGCACAATTACAGATTGGCAATCTTTTTCCAGAACCCCGGACAGATGAACGACCTGTAATTATTGATACCGGTAAATACATTTTAGGGTGTTATCCATCTTTAGAACTGAATTCCTTGCTCAAAAAACACAGCCACTACTTTGCCAATGCCCACGGCATAACCACCGGATTGCTTCTGGCCTTAGAAATGCTGCCTTTAGACAGCGATACTTCCTGGCTTTTGAGCACTCCGGGACAACCAGTTACCCTGATAAACCATAACACATTACAGTATTTTTCCGGAGATCAGCGCGAAATTGATCAGCGCGTAAATATGCTTTCCCATGAATATAGGCTTGAAAAAACAACTCTCAATGATTTGATCAGCCAGCTTTCCGTATCTGGCAGGCCATGGACAGGACTGCAACTGAGCCTGCCTCATTTTGAAAAGGACAACAATCTGACAGGCACAGTGCTGAAAGCAGCATTGATAATACTGACAACTGGGCTTCTTTTTTGCGCAGGCCAGTTTTTTCAGCTCCGCGCCGTCCAGACTGAACAGAAAGCATGGGAACAGGAACTCCAGTCATTATATGTCAGAGCTCTTGGGCCTGACCATGGAAGTGACCCTTACGGGCTCCTTTTATTCAGAGCCAACCAGACGCAAAACAAATCTCAAGGTGTAAATTTTATTCAGTTACTGGGACTCATCAGCCAGCACGCCCCTCAGGGTATGAACATTGAAAATATCTCCATGAGCACGGATACCGCCACCATTACCGTTAACATGGATAATTATCAGCAAATGGAAAAACTTCTGGAAGATCTTGCAGATAGTTCTGTCTACCGGTTTACGTTAGATCAGGCTGATTCAGTAGAGGGAAGAATAAACGCGGTGATGAGTGTAAGCATGCCGCATTCATAGTGCTAAATTATTACCACTGCAGCAACGATTTATTTATGTTGGGAGGGGACTGGCTATTTTTTCTGCTTAAGGTCGGCAAAAGTGCGTGCCCCCATGGACGAGGCAATTATTTAAACAAAATATCGCTGTAGCGCTACAAGACAGGAAAAAATGATCAAAATTACCAGCCTGCTGAACAATATGAATTTCAGCCGCGTCATGTCCCCTGCCCAGCAGAAAAGGGCTGCCTGGATGTTGATGGGCCTGTCATTCCTTTTACCTCTGTTGATCTGGTCATGGATTGACTCAGCATCTCAAAGCAGCCAGGAACGTAAAGAACAGGTAGTCTATCAATACAACAGAGCTCTTCCTCTGACAGCCGGGTTAGAGGCCCAGTTGTCCGGAGACAGATCCACAGACCGCTATCGTAACGTATCTCCTTTTGCAGCAGTCCAGCAGGCTGTCAGAGACATCAACCTTGAGCCCAACCTGACTTCTGTCCGCCCGGCTTCAACTCCAGGAGGGCGTGAAGGGGTTCGCATACTCGTTGAGAACCTCAATCTGCCTCAAATGATCTCTTTGTTTGACAGCTTCCAGAACCAGGCTGGCCTGGAGTTAGTATCGGGCAATATCAATAAAAGAGTGGACAATCCACAGCGCGTTGATATTACCTTACTATTGACCCGGTAGTGTCCTTCAGATCATTTCCTGCATGCCTGCAAAAAAATGTTCTTTGTCAAAAACATCGCTGTGATCAGCTGCAAAATTTTTTAATGCAGGGAAAAAGCTCTCCCACTCCTTAACTTCATTAACCTTTTTACCATTGACGAAAAATTTAAAAGTGGTGTCAGCAGGGCAACGCACCATGGCTATTTCTGCAGATCCATTGGAAGACCTGTCTGACCAGAAAGCGGTATAAGTATTGTCATCTCCTTCTGTTTTTTTGTACTTTTGAAAAAAATCTTCAAATATCTGCTTTATCTGCTGCCTGTCCATAAAATCTCCTTTTGGATATATTTTCCAGACAATCCGGACACATGGTATAAATCACTGTGTAAGTCTTTTCTAATGTTCCCTCACCCGGAGGGCTCAGATACTCAGCCTCTTCCCAGCTGTCCTGAGTCCTTAGCCGTCCACAGGAACTGCACCTTTGCTTCAATTGCAGAGTCTGATTTTCAGAATAGTTAAAGTGAACATTATGGCTGCGCTTTTCTGTAAACAATACGGTATGTTCCATCCTGAATGCCCCGCTTTCTTCTGGTACAATCTTCATGGACATATACCTTTTCATTTCAGGAGAATCACAGCGATAAGGCCTTTCCACAACTTTACCGGTAACCATGGCGAGCTTGATCAATGTGTCCACCCACATTCTGGTGGTATTGCCTTTGATAAAATGCCAGATAGGCCTGCCCTTAACATCCGGCTCCACTACGTTGCGTCCATTATTCTCAATGGCAAACTCATCCCAGGGACCACTTACAGCAGTAATGCGCATATCTTTGTCTAACCAGTAAATTATCTTTTTCTCCTGATTACTTTTTGTCATGGTCTTTCAGCCCGTCCAGTTCCTGCAAAATGTTGAGGGCCTCCTGATACTGCAAGCCTTCAAGGAGGGCTTCCATCAGACTGGTCTTTTCTTCACCCAGCTGTGCTGAAATTATTTTTTTTAACTCAGCAAAAAGCTTTTTGGAGTTCATGCTGTTATGGCGCAAACCTTGTGTCAGCCTGTATAGCTTTGCGCTGTATTCCTCATCAGACAATAGTGTTTCCTCTGTCCCCTGGTCTGATTCATGCCTGCCCAACTCTGCAATATGCTTCGGGGCAGCTTCAAAAACATCCTGAAGCTTCTGGTCAAGTTCTTTAATCAATACATCATACCCCATTCCCCCGGTGTTGAACTCTTTTTCCAGCCTGGATGCAATCCCGGCCAGCTTTTCAGCGCCCAGTGAAGATGCAATGCCTTTTAAAGAGTGAACCCTCATCCGTGCACTTTCAAAGTCTCTGCTCGCAGCCATGGTCTGCAGCTCAGAAACAACTTCCTGGTACTCATTGATAAAATTCTGCAAAAGATTTTTTACCAGCAAAGGCTTATCACCTGCGGTTCTAACGGCGAATTCGATATTCAGTACAGGACAGTCAGCATGCAGGCACAGGCTGTCGTGATCTTTTTCTGTACCGTATTGAGCACCTGCCATGATATCTGGAAGGTTTATATTCAGGATCCAGCGCATCAGTGCTATTTTCAGCGCTGTCGGTGCAATGGGCTTGGTCAGATGTTCATCCATACCTGCTTTAAGTGTTCTTTCCTTATCGTCTGCCAGGGCATGGGCTGTCATGGCCAGGATTGGCAGTCGCGGCACTTCAGGCTGTTCAGCATCCTGATCTGCAACTAAAGCCCTTTGTCTTTGAGCTTCAATCCTTCTAATCTCCCTGGTGGCATCATATCCATCCATGACCGGCATTGAAATATCCATAAGCACAAGATCAAAGCTGCCATCCATGGCCTTGGTCACAGCCTCCCGGCCATTATGGGCAAATTCGGTCTTTATGCTTAGATCCTTCAAAAGCTCATATATAATATCCCTGTTCATAAAATTATCATCAACCACCAGCACCTTTTTACCTTTAAGACCCGACAGGTCAACGTCTGCAGGCAATTCCCGGCTGAACCCGTAGTTTAACCCAGCAAAAACACTGGCCTGGTCTGCAACCTTTAATAAAACTGTGAAAGTAAAGGTGCTGCCTTTTCCTGGCTCGCTTTGCACATACACATCCCCGCCCATCATTTCCACCAGCTGCTTGGTAATGGACAGCCCCAGTCCGGTTCCGCCATATTTTCTGGTCGTGGAACTGTCCTCCTGCCAGAATGGGGAGTAAAGAAGGCTCAACTTGTCGGAACTCATGCCTATACCAGTATCCTGGACAGAAATCCTGATTGTTACAGGATCTCCTGTTTTGAAGTCAGTCTTTTTTGACATCTGCTTGCTGGTTTGGTCCAACTCAACCTTTATGGAAATTGTTCCCTCATGGGTAAACTTGACTGCATTACCTGCAAGATTGATAAGCACCTGGCCCAGACGAAGAGGATCTCCCTCAAAAGCGGCAGGCAGGTCCGGGCTTAATTCCACTGTCAGTTTAAGACCCTTTTCCTTAGTATTGATGGACATGATGGACTGCACATTGTCAAGAACATCCTGAAGTCGGAAAGGTACCTCTTCAAGCTCCAGATGACCTGCCTCAATCTTGGAAAAATCTAAAATATCATTAATTATGCCGATTAATGACCTGGAAGCCATGTCTATCTTTGCCACGAAATCACGCTGCTTTGGGCTCAGGTCGGTCTTCAGTACAAGATGAGTCATGCCGATTATCGCGTTCATGGGCGTTCTGATTTCATGGCTCATATTGGCGAGAAAGGCACTTTTGGCCTGGGTAGCCACATCTGCAGCATGAGCCATTTCATTAGCAAGCCTGGTGGCCTTTCTCAACTCTTCATTACTTTTAATCAGCTCCTTTTCTGCTGTTTTACGCTCAGTAAAATCAACTGCATTGCCTACAAAGTATAAAAGTTTTCGGGCATCATCAAATACAGGGGTAATTACGGAACGATGCCAGCGAATGGATCCGTCTTTGTGAAAAACCCGGTATTCCTGACCATCAACAGCCTTTTTCATGGTTAAAGTCTTCTGCATGTGTTTTTGACACTTGTCCAGATCATCAGGATGAATCAGGTTCTTAAAGTCTTTGTGCAGTATCTCTTCAGGATCATGTCCCAAAAGTGTTTTCCAGCTGGGTGAAACAAAATTGACTACTCCGTCCAATGATAAGGCATAAATAATACTCTGGCTGTTATCTATCAGGATCCTGTAATGTTCTTCAGCTTTTCTGAGGCTTTCTTCCATGAGTTTACGCTCGGTGATGTCATGGGCCACCCAGAGTACCTGATCGTGTTTATACTTAAAGACTTTGGCTGCAAACCAGTGTAATTTCCCCTCTATTTCCATGTTGTAATCAAGAGTTTGCGGATTGCCATCTGCAAGAACCGATCTTACTATATTATAGAACTCAACCGCTGCCTCTGCAGGCAGAACATCGCTGAAAGTTTTACCAAGCAACTCTTCCTTGGGCAGATAGAGAAGGTTCAGACCGGTGGGGGCGACCTCTACATACCTGCCCTCATTATTTATAACCAGAATAACATCCTGCATGGCTGCAAAAAAAGAGCGAAGCTTTTCTTCCGACTCCTGCAGGGCCTGTTCAAACTCTCTTCTTTCAGTAATATCTTGAGCCGAGCAGACCACATAGTCCACCTCTCCATCCTTGCGTTTGATGGGAGCTTTATAAACGGAAAAATATCTTGTACGGCCATACTGATCCTTGAACCATTCTTCCGCATGTACGGGCTCACCAGTCTCAAAAACTTTTCTGTTGGTTTCTAAAACCTTGCTCACCACATCTTCAGGGATAACATCATACATATTCTTGTAAGCAAGCGCTTTGGAGTCAAGACCGTAAAAATCAGCATGCGCCTTGTTGACAGCACCATAAGTATGCTCATTGGTCAGATGCCAGATCTGAATCTGAATATTATCAAGCAGTATCTTTTTTTCCTGATTCAGTTTCTTCAAGCGCAGATTCCATGCTATTCCAAAGATTAGCAGCAGAAAAGCACCGAAAGCATATTTATACAGAACTGTATAGTCAAAAGGTGTTTCCACAGTAATGTTTACATGTTCATTGACTATTCTGTCCCTCTCCCGGGGGGTTATGGTGACAATGGCCTTGCTCAGAATATCCCTGAGCTCTGTTTTATGTTTGAGCACCCCCATGCGCAGACGATTGATATAGTGCTCCCCGGGAGGCTGACCTGCAATTTTCAGGTTAAACCATCCATCCCTGCGAATGGTGTAAGCTGCTATGGTCAGGGAACGAAGGGTCATGTCAGCTTCTCCAGAGGAGACCATCTGATAACATTCGGCTTCAGTTTCTACAGTGATAATATTCAGGTTGGGGTAGTCCCTGCGCAAAAATTCCTCCATGGAGGTTCCATGTGGCAGAACTACTGTCCGGTCAACAAGCTCAGCTGGATCGGAGATATAAGGATGTTCATTTCTGGTTACAAAAACATTGGGGTCAACAAAAAGAGGCTCTGTAAAAATCAGCCATTCTTCTCGCTCTGCAGTCTGATTCAGGAAGGGTAAAAGCATGCAGCCGCCCTGCCTGGAAACCATCAGAGTTTCAGGCCAGTCTTCCGTTGGTACGATAGTAAAGGGAATATTCAGGCGATCTGCAACCAGGTAAACAAGATCAGCAGCAATGCCAGTAAAATTACCATCTGCATCCATACGCTCATAAGGTTCCCAGTCCGGATCAACGCACATGGTCACCTCACCGAGATCATTTAAATACTGTCTTTCCTGCGGGGTTAACTCCAACCCTGCAAGGATGTGACCTGGTGCAAGGGAGACAAATATATAGAAAAGAGTAACTCTAAACAATCTTGCAAGCATTTATAATCTCCAGAACTGAGCGATTCATAATTTCATAGTATATTATCGATATTTTCTTGGTCTCTGATTTATCTTTGATCTATTTTTTTTGACAAAAATTTACAGGTAGCTACAATCGTATATGTAGTAAAATCAGGGCACTATGGTTTAGCCATACAGATTGCTTCAGTCGCTTAGGCACCCTCGTGGGTGACAGATTTACAGCAACCACATCCCTGACAGCTCAGGTGTCATTGCGAGCGAGTCTTCGAGCGCGGCAATCCCTAACGCGCTAAGGCTGATTCTTAGCTACTCCCAGGGTCGGTCCCGGTCCGCCCAGGTGGGGAGCTTCTATGTAAGTAAAACAAAATTGATGGCAAATAAGACAGTTGATGTATTGTGATATAACTTTCACAATACATATCTGTCAGCCAATACGCAACAGCTATGTTCTGATTATATGTAATTATTAGTTGAGTTTTTTTGGGGTAGTGGCTATAAATTCAGCTGTCGGACTGTTTCCAGGAATCTGACAAGAAAATTCAGGAGGTTATGAATGAGTGAGAAAAGGGATGCCTTTGTCCAGAAGGTCAAAGGCAAAATTGATGAATGGAATGCTGAGATTGATCGCTTAAGCGCAAAGGCTGAGCAGGCTGAAGCAGAAGCCCGAATGGAGTATGAAGATGAGATAGCATCTTTGAAGTCATACCGGGATGATGCCCGAAAAAAACTGGATAAGCTGCAGAAAGCCGGTGAAGGCGCATGGGAAGACTTCAAGGCTGGAGCTGAAATGGCTTTTGACGCCATGAACGAGGCAATGCAATCTGCAAGGCAGAGATTCAAATAGTCATCCTTCTCCAAAGAACCCGGATATTTAACTGTTCGGGTTCTTATAATACTATTTTAATCAGTTCTTTCCAGTGTGAGGGGCATTCAAGACCCTGGAAAGTTTCGGTAAATACAAGATTTGCTTGAGAACTTTTATCTGGAGAGTTCCCGAGAATATAACTTTTAGCCAAGGATTTTTATGAGTTCCAGTTTTAATATTGATGATTATGATATCGGACCGTTTTACGACGAAATGTTCCAGGCTTCAGGGCAGCCCAGGCCTGGCACAACTCTTCTGCTGGACAAGCTTTCAACTCTGTCTAAACAGGATATTCTTGCCAGACAGGCCGCTGCTGAAAAGGCATTTTTTGACCTCGGCATCACCTTTGCTGTTTACGGAGACACTCAAGGGACAGAAAAAATATTTCCTTTTGATATTATTCCCAGGGTAATTGGAAGCGATGAATGGCAAGTCTTGGAAAATGGCCTTAAACAGAGAATCTATGCTCTGAATCTTTTCCTTGATGATATCTATCATGACCGGAAAATAATCAGGGACAAGGCAGTTCCTGCTGATATTATTGATTCATCAGCTGCTTATTTTCCCGAATGCATGGGCCTTAACCCGCCGCGTGGCGTATGGTCGCACATCACTGGAACTGACCTGGTTCGCGATGAGCACGGCCTGTTTCATGTTCTGGAAGATAATCTTAGGTCGCCTTCCGGGGTGTCTTATGTACTTGCCAACCGGCAGATCCTGAAAAAAACCTTTTCCCAGGCCTTTAGCGAGTCAAATGTCAAGTCAGTAGACAACTATCCTTCTCTTTTGCTGGACATGCTCCATGCCATTGCTCCACAGGCAAATCCTGCACCCAATGTTGTTTTACTTACACCAGGGGTATTCAACTCTGCCTATTACGAACACTCATACCTGGCTCAGCAGACAGGAGCAACACTGGTTGAAGGCAAAGACCTTGTAGTGAATGATGGCCTGGTTTATATGCGCACCACTAAGGGACTCATCAGAGTAGATGTAATTTATCGGCGTATTGGTGAAGACTTTCTAGACCCAAAAGTTTTTCGCAAGGATTCCCTGCTTGGCGTGCCAGGGATTATGGAAGTGTACAAAAAGGGCAATGTGGCACTGGCTAACGCTCCGGGTACAGGTGTAGCTGACGATAAGGCAGTGTATGCCTATGTTCCGGACATCATAAAATATTACCTTGGTGAAGACCCCATAATTCCCAATATACCAACCTATATCTGCAGAGAAAAAAGCCAGCTTGATCATGTTCTTGAAAATTTAGACAAGCTGGTAGTCAAAGCTGCCAACGAATCCGGAGGGTATGGCATGTTAGTCGGCCCGGCCTCCACAAAAAAGGAACAGCAGGAATTTGCCTCCAAAATCCGCTCTGATCCGCGTAATTACATTGCCCAGCCCACCATATCCCTGTCTCGGTGTCCGGTGATTGTTGAAGACCATTTCGAGGGCAGACATGTAGATTTCAGGCCCTATGTTCTTTATGGGCAGGATATTGAGGTTATTCCGGGCGGCTTGACCAGAGTAGCCCTGAAAAAAGGATCTCTCGTTGTCAACTCATCCCAGGGTGGCGGGAGCAAAGATACATGGGTTTTAAGTCAATAATTTTCCAAAAAAGGACAAGTCTTTATGTTAAGCACTGATGCTGATGCTGTGTTCTGGATGAGCAGATACCTTGAAAGAACAGGAAATATCGCAAGATTTCTGGACGTCAACTGGCATATGACTCTTGATGTACCTGGTCAATACGGAGAACAATGGAAACCACTGGTCATCACTACTGGAGATAAAAACTTTTTCGAAACCAGGTATGCTGATGAAAACAAGGAAAATGTCATCTACTTTCTGACTGCAGATGATAATAATCCCAACTCAATCCTCTCCTGCCTCAGAATGGCCAGACATAACGCAATGTGCATCAGGGATATTATTCCCACAGAAATGTGGGAAGCAATTAATGTTTTCTATCATTATGTTCAGGATGCCTGTAGAGATCCCAAGCTGATCCTTAAGCAGCCTGACACTTTTTGTGCCGAAGTCAAATGGCGCAACCTGACCATTGGAGGCATAGCCTCGGACATAATGGGCCATGATGAAGCATGGCGCTTTTTTCGTATGGGCAGACTGTTAGAGCGGGCAGACAAAACATCCAGAATACTTGATGTAAAGTATTTCATGCTGCTGCCCACCATCAACCATGTGGGAACAACATTAGATACTGTCCAATGGACGGCCCTGCTCAAGGCCATCGGCGGATTTCAGGCGTTTCGCCATACGCATGGCCGGATCTTGCCAGAAAAGGTAGCTGAGTTTATGATTCTGGACCACGAATTTCCCCGCTCCGTCCTGTACTGCCTGA
Source organism: Desulfonatronovibrio magnus (assembly GCF_000934755.1). Lineage (NCBI taxonomy): Bacteria > Pseudomonadati > Thermodesulfobacteriota > Desulfovibrionia > Desulfovibrionales > Desulfonatronovibrionaceae > Desulfonatronovibrio > Desulfonatronovibrio magnus. The sequence continues at coordinate 177,669 of NZ_JYNP01000005.1, read as the reverse complement.
CAGAAGCCCAGCACTGCCTTCATGATATCACCGGTACCCGCATTGGTTACTTCACTAACCCTGCCGAACTGCAACTTGGTCAGATATGTGCCGGGCTTTCCTACCATACCATTGATGAAATATTCGAACAGGGTCTGCATGAGTTTATTGATGATCTGCAAATGAGGCTCAACGTACTTGGCAAGGCAATTTTTGAAACTTTTTTTTCAAGGCTGCCAGCCATTGAGACTAACCAGCAGCAATAACCTGTTAAACCCCAAAAAATACTGATTTCCAGCACCGGTGGCCTGAGGAAGCATTACGCGTTGCTGAAAAGTCAATATATTCTTTTGTAACACTTCAGCGACACATTATTTTAGTTAGAAGCTCCTCCCCCGGGCGGCCCGGGACCGAACTTGTGAGTAACTAAAAATCAGCCTTAGCACGTTAGAGATTGCCGCGCTCGAAGACTCGCTCGCAATGACACCTGAGATGTCAGGGAAGTGGTTGCTGAAAACCTGTCACCCATCACCCACAAGTGAGCCTAAGCGACCGAAGCAATCTGTATGGTACAATCATAATGCTTTGAATTTATTACTAATTTGGCTTTAGTTATTAGAAGCTTACTTAAATGGAGAAATCACCATGACCTTTTGCCTCGGAATTACTGTCAGCGACGGACTGGTCGGAATTGCAGATACCAGGATCATGTCCGGAAACGAGCTGACTACAGCCCCAAAAGTTTCCTGTTACAGCTTTGAGAACGGCTACGGTGCATTCTTTATGATGACTTCAGGTCTGAGGTCTGTCCGGGACAAGGTGATGACCTATCTTGATGAGGCCATTTCCATGGCTGACGAGCCCTATGACCGAATGTACAAGGCAGCTAATGCTGTGTCGGAGCAGATCAGAAAGGTGGCCGGGGAAGACCGGGAGTACCTGGAGCGTAGCGGCCTGAACTTCAACATCCATGTCCTCATAGGAGGACAACTCAAAAACGATGCTGAACATCAGCTGTATCTAATATACCCTGAAGGCAACTGGGTCATTATTACCCATGGCACTCCTTTTCATATAATTGGCGAAAGCGGATACGGCAAACCTGTGCTGGATCGAACTCTTAAGTTCACTGACAATATCGGTTTTGCACTGAAAGTTGGATGTCTGGCATTTGATTCCACACGTATCAGTGCTTCTGACGTAGATTTTCCTGTAGATGTTGTTTTATACTATAAGGACAGCAACCAGCTTGTGGAGCATCGCTTTGAAAAATCAGACCTTGCTGAAATATCCACCTGGTGGCAGGAAAAACTGCGCTCACTTGTTCATGAACTACCTTCAGAATGGATTGATAACATTGCCGCAAAGCTGACAAAAGTACAAAAATCACAAATCCTGCAAGCCAAAAATCAAGGCAGAGTCATTTGATATTTACTGTTAACCATACCACCTTTTATCAATATTCCAAAAATGTTTTCCTTGAACCTCACACCTTGAGGCTTTTTCCCCGCTCTGATCCAGCCCAGAGTATTCTGGAACACAGGCTTAAGATTAACCCTGAACCTGCCGGCATGTCCAAAGCTCTTGATCTGTGGGGAAACTCATATGCTCAAGTATGGTTCAATGATCTGCATCACTCTTTGAAGATAGTTTCCATTTGCCGGGTTAAGACCCAGCGGCAAAATCCTTTTGACTATTTTCTTCCAGTAAATGCCAGAACCATACCTGTTCAGCTTAGCCCATTAGAAAAACTTGACCTCAAGTCATGTTTGCAAACCTTGTATCCAGACCACGTTGATCACTTAAATGAACTGCAGAAGCTAAGCAGACAATTTATTGAAGATAGCCGGGAGAGTGTTGCTGAGTTCCTGCTCAACCTCAATTCCTGGATATTCTCCGAGTTTCAAAGAGAGGAAAGGCAAGCTCCCGGTATTATTGCTCCCTGCACACTTTTGAACTCCAGAACAGGCTCATGCAGAGACTTATCGGTTTTGTTTATTGAAATATGTCGCAGTGCCGGAATCCCGGCCAGATTTGTCAGCGGATACCAGGAAGGTGACCCTGACCTGCCTCAGGCAGAACTCCATGCCTGGGCAGAGGTTTACCTGCCTGCCATTGGCTGGCGAGGATACGACCCAACTTACGGCCTGGCTGTGGCAGACCGGCACATTGCTCTGGCAGCTTCACCATGGCCTGAACAAACTATGCCGGTTAGCGGAAATATCCGGGGCACTGGCGCAACATCCACCATGACCCATGAGGTGGTTATGAGGAGCTTTGACAGTAATTGAAATCTCAGGCCGAAGTTTTTTTTAAAACAAATTTGTGTGAGAGTTTGCAGCAGAAAAAAGTAGTCATTGTCGGATGTGGACCTGGTTCTGAAGAATATCTTACTTATCAGGCCCAACAGGAAGTCCGCATGGCAGAAGTAGTTATTGGACCTCCCAGGCTGGTCCGTCTGTTTGCTGAAATTAACGGACAGGTCATTTACCCGGCCCAAAACATTGCTGACACCCTGAAGGACATTGAACAGCAGCTTCACAATAAAAAACGTACAACCGTCCTGGTCAGTGGAGACCCCGGATGCTTCAGCTTGAGCAGGATAATTACAGAACGACTTGGTCCGGAAAGATGCAGGGTCATTCCAGGCATCAGCTCAGTTCAGCTGGCAGCGGCCAGGCTTTGCTTAGACTGGAGTAGATCGCAGGTCTTAAGTGTTCATGGCAGGCCTGTTTCCACAATTGCCTCAAAAATCAACAGCAATAATCCACTATTTATTATGCTGGGAAATAATCTAAGTGAACTCGCTCCATTACTGGAAATGACAATGCGCAAAAAAAAGGTGTATCTTCTGCAGAATCTGGGAATGGAAAGTGAAGAAATCCATGAGCTTCGCTGTACTGAAGACTTTCATCAGAATATCTCAAGCGCTGCTCTGCTGGTAGTGAAGTAGCAGGACACTAATAATAGCTCACCTGGCTTAGAGCACCTTACGCTCGATATTCTCCGCCGCTTCTTCGTGATATTCTCCCATATTGTATACCCTTACCTTGGTGCTGCGGGGAAATTCTTTTTTCAGCAAAGTTTTGAATAATTTCTTAATTTTCTTGAAAGGTACATTGTCAAACCGTTCGTGAAAAAAGCCGTTTTCAATAATTAGATAGCTATCCTCATCTTTTTTGACAAAAAATACATATCGGTTGCGTTTGTAGGTTCGTACGTCTAAGTAGTGCCCAACGGGCATACTTGCGAGCCGTTCCAGCACAGCAGGAATAATATTGCTTTTGGAAATCATATCTTATAGCATACTAAACTTTACAACTATGTCAAGCTGGCTGGAACTTTGTATCAGGATAACTGAACCAGCCTTGCACTCTGTGCGAACTGTATGCTACTGACAGCAGAAAATGTGATAATAAATTTAAACTTGGTGAAGTCCCGTATATGTATACAGATTTTCATACTCATATTTTTCATCCCAAAATCGCTGACAAGGTGCTGGACCATCTCCAACTGCACTATGGAATTCAGCCCGTTGGCACAGGACTTACTGATGATCTGCTGATGCGTTTAGATATGTCCGGGATTAAAAGGGCTGTTGTTCTTACTGCCGCAACAACTCCTGACCAGGTCATCCCAGCCAACAACTGGTCCATGCACCTGAATAAAACCTACACTCAGCTGCAAGCTTTTGGTACTCTTCACCCTGGATTCAAAGACTGGGAAAATGAATTGGAGCGCTTAGAGCAAAACAGCATTATCGGCCTTAAATTTCATCCTGACTTCCAAGGCTATGATCTTGCTGATCCTTTATTGAGTCCTATATTCGAAGCTGTCGGAAACAGATTCATTCTTATGTTTCATGTGGGAGACAGACTTCCTCCGGATCAAAATCCATCCAGCCCAGGAAAACTTGCTGTCATCCGAAAAAACTTTCCTGACCTGGTAATAGTTGCCGCTCATCTTGGCGGATATCTGCATTGGGATCATGCCTTGCACTTTTTAGCAGGAACTGATGTATTCTTAGATACTTCCAGCAGTCTGCCTTTCATCTCTCGAGAGTTGCTAATGAAAATACTTAAAAAACATTCTTTGGAAAGGATACTTTTTGGAAGTGATTATCCGCTTTTTGATCCCGGAAAGGAAATAGAACTGCTCAACACTAAGGCCTGCCTGTCTTCAAAAGAACTTGAGACCGTGCTCAGCAACGGGGCGAGAATTTTAGAAAAATTTTAACTCCACTCCGGAAGCGCCACCCAGCGCTTCCGGAAGTGGAGAACCTGCCCGGAATTGATATACTCATTCCGGACCGGGAGGAGGGTCAGTCAGTTAGCTCACTCTACCTGCAGGCCTGAACAATCTGGCCAATGCCTGCTTACGGGTATAGCGTCTTGGCCCGGCGTCTGCCACAGCCCTGGGATGAAACTGCCTTGGCTGTTCGTGGAAGAGGTAAATCACTCGCACTGCATTGGGGTCGCCCAGCACTGCATTGGGGTAAACCTTTTTAACCTCTGCCAGCCTTTCTTCTGCCAGCTCTTTCATGTCGTCAAGGTCACCAAAGTTCATGGTGCCGGTAGGACAACTCTTAACACAGGCAGGTACTAATCCATTCATCACACGGTCATTGCACATATCGCACTTGGACATAATCAGGCTTTCTTCATTTTCCCTGGGAATATCATAAGGACATGAGTTGCGAATCTCGTCAAAGAATAGATTCTGAGTACGCTGAGTAAACAGAATTGCCCCTGTATTCCAGTCTTCCAAAATAGCCTTTTCATCATCCATGTCACCCACCATTTTACATGGAGGGCTAAGGCAATGCCTGCACTGGTCAGGAAAAAACAGCCAGTTTTTCAGTTTATCGTTTTCTTCGATTTCCTTCATGAATACCAGCTTATAGGTTATGAAGGACAGATCTCTGGGATTCTGGTGTGAGCCCCAGTTGCGGGTTTCCTCAGCCGGCAGCTTATGCCACTGCTTGCATGCAACCTGACATCCACGGCAGGCTGTGCATTTCGTAAGATCTATAAAAAATCCTTTTCCATCCATGTTTCACTCCTCCTTACTTTTTTCGCACATTTGCCATGAAGGCCTTGGTCTGGGGAATACTGGTATTGGGATCACCAACAGAAGGTGTAAGCAGGTTGGCTGAGTCACCTCCGTACTTTGGATGCACCCATCCATAATGAAAAGGCACTCCTATCTGATGAATGGTCTGTCCCATTACCTGGAAGGGTTTAACCCTTTTTGTGACTATGGCCACAGCCTCTATCTGGCCACGTACAGTTTCCACAATACACATATCACCGTTTTCAATACCCCGCAGCACTGCCAGTTCCGGACTCAACTCTACAAAGTTCTGCGGCTCAGCCTCAAGCAGCCAGGGTGTCCAGCGGGTCATCAATCCAGTCTGCCAGTGTTCTGTTACCCGGTATGTTGAGCAGACAAATGGATATCTCGGATCGCAACTTGCAATTTTATCCATCTCAAAAGTAAGCGCAGTGGGATTATGCAGCACACTGGAAAAAGGATGCTCTTCAAAAGGACATTCCAGCGGCTCATAATATTCCGGAAAAGGACCATCATTAAGGCCGGGTCCGAATATCTGCCCAAGTCCTTGAGGGCGCATGATAAAAGGATGTTTTTCACCTGGTTTCCATCCACCGTCAGGGACATCACCCTGCCACGCTGAACCATCCCAGGATACAACTGCTTTCTCAGGAGCATAGGGCTTACCAGTTGGGTCACACGATGCACGGTTATAAATGATTCTTCGATTAACAGGCCAGGCCCATGACCAATTGGGAAACAGTCCAATGTTAGCCTGCATGTCTGTCTGTGTTTTATCGCGTCTGGCAGCCATATTGCCCTGCTCTGTATAGGAACCGCAGTATATCCAGTTGCCGGAACAGGTGGACCCATCGTCCTGCAGCATGGCAAAACTTGGCACCTGAGTACCTGCTTTGTATACAGTATTGCCTATGGTGGTATCCTTCAGAAAGTAACCATTGATGAGCTTGGCAACTTTATGTGGATCAAAGTGTCCGGTGTCATCAACCCATTGTTTGGTATTAAGACTTAACAGTGGTTCCGGATACTGGCCTCCATCCCTGCGGTACAAAGTTTTCAGCCTTTCCGCCAGGGCATACATGATATCTCCATCATGCCAAGTGTTGCCCAGCGGTTTTGCAGCTTCATATCTCCATTGCATCCAGCGTCCTGAATTGGTAATGGAACCTTCCTTTTCCATAAATACAGCACACGGCAGGAAAAAGACTTCAGTGTCAATTTCCTCAGGGTTCATACCTGGTCCTTTCCAGAATGATGATGTTTCATTGTGGAATATATTGACAACAACCATCCAGTCCAGCTTGGTCATGGCTTCCCGGTTTTTATTGGAATCAGACAAGCATCCGGCAAGATTCTGGCCCCAGCACAGAAAGCCTTTAAGGTTACCCTTAAGCATTTCATCAAACATCACCAGAAATGATGCGTCCTGACCAACATCCAGTTTGGGCATGAATCTGTACGCCTGAGCAAGATCAGTCTCTGGATACATGGCCTTGAGCAGGCTGGCTATGTATTTAGGCCTGTTCTGCCACCAATTGGCACTTTTGGGATCATTGCTTTGAGGTGTGGTCGCCTTGTTGTAATCGCTTAGAGTGGGCATATTTGCCCGGGGAGCAGGATTATAGCCTGGGATGATATGATACAGCAGGGCCTGATCTGTAGAGCCCTGTACATTGGACTCACCGCGCAAGGCATTGACCCCGCCTCCAGCTACGCCCATGTTGCCCAGCAGAAGCTGCACAATACTCATGGTCCTGATAATCTGCACGCCTGTAGTATGCTGGGTCCAGCCCATGGCGTACATGATGGTTCCGGCCTTGTCAGGCTGTCTGGTTTCAGTATAGGCCTGATACACGCTAAGCAGTTCTTCTTTTGAAGTGCCTGTTACCTGGGAGACAGTCTCCAGATCATAACGCTCAAAATGTTTTTTCAGAAGATTAAAAACACATCGCTCATTTTTAAGAGAGTTGTCTCTTTTTGGCACACCCTTGCTGTCGGTGTCAAAAGCCCAGTATGACTTGTCGTAAGTAGATGTTCTGGGATCAAAACCTGAAAACAGTCCATCATTAAAGCTGAATTTTCGGCCTACAAGAAAAGATGCGTTAGTATAATTGACAACATAATCTTTGAAGTAGTGATCATTATCTAAGATATACTTAACCATGCCCCCCAAGAAGGCCAGGTCGGAGCCTGATCTTAGAGGTACATACAGATGTGACTGAGTTGTAGTCCTGGTATACCTTGGATCCACATGGATCAGCTTTGCACCCTTGTCTTTGGCCTTGAGCACCCACTTGAAAGATACAGGATGATTTTCAGCAGGATTACTGCCCATCATTAAAATACAGTCACTGTTTTTTAAGTCAATCCAGTGATTGGTCATTGCACCGCGTCCGAACGACTCTGCCAGAGCCGCAACTGTTGCGCTGTGTCAAATCCGCGCCTGGTGCTCAATATAAATTAGACCAAGAGATCTGAGCATGGCCTGGTATGGCCACAATTCTTCGTTATCCAAGGCTGCAGATCCAGCTGAAGCGATGCCGTTACAGCGATTAACTTCCTGGCCCTGATCATTTTTCTCAGTAAAAGTCTGGTCGCGGGTGTCTTTGATTTTTCTGGCAATGCGGTCAAGAGCCCAGTCCCAGGATTTTTCTTCCCATTTAGCGCTTTTGGGAGCTCTGTAAAGGACTGTGGTTACGCGCTGGTCATTTTCTGCCAATTGATAAACTGATGCACCTTTGGCGCAGAGCGTGCCTTCATTGATGGGATGGTCCGGGTCACCTTCTGTATTGATGATGCGTCCTGGACCTTCTTTTGCGGTGTGTACTATAAGCCCACAACCCACTGAACAGTAGCAGCAGATGGTGGTGCTTTCCTTGGCCCAGCTTATGGGCAGCAATTGAGCTTCGGCTTCCATGGGCTTAAGATTGAAGCCCAGTCCGCCAAATGCGGTTACAGCAGTGGCTGTAGCCGACAGTTGGATGAATTCTCTTCGGCCTAATTTCATACTTCCTCCTGCAAGTTGATAAAAATTAAGTTCCGTTGGTTTCCCTGCTGAGGTGCATGAGCAGATCAAAACCCCAGGGGGAAAACTCCATTTCTAAGTGTGCCTTGTTCTCGACGGCTACTCGAACCAGACTTATCTGCCCAGCGGTCAGAACTGCCGGGGTCATATCAAAGCCAAGTCCGAAAAAAGGCAGTAATGGGTTGTGCATAGTAATAACCTTATGCGTTTGGGTGATGGTTTTACAAAACCAGACCAGGCCATGTTCAACGTTTAAAATACCTTGAGGCAATATAACGGAAAACTTGCCTTCAAGCCTTCCTGCCTGTCTCTTATTGTAACTGATGAGTGAGCTGGGGGGAAATGTCAAAATATTTTTTTTATTCAAGATCTGGCACAAACTCACATAGATGGGCACACAGCACAGGAAACATATCCAGAGTGCGATGATTGAATCTGAACTCAAGCTCTTTCAGGTAAAGCAGAAACCTCAAGGGGTTGACCGTCCTGAACCTTTCAAGCTTGGGCTTGGAATAGGCCCAGAACCATCGGTCTGTTTCAATGGGTAGCTTGTCCGATAGTTTCCCTTTTTTATGCCTTGCCATCAACCCGTCATCCCAGGCTACCAAGCTTAAATACTTCTTGTAGGGAGCAGTATAGACAATGCGCCCCATATGCCTTGTCTGCAAGTGAAAGTTCAGCTTGAAATGCAGCAGTGTCTCAAGATCGATATCCCAGAGAAAATCTATATATACCTTGTCCTGCAGGGGCAGGATACCCAGAACCGGAGAAGGGATGGCTGGAGAGGACTCTCCGCGAAGAAGGGACACAAGATTAAAGTTACGGATGATGAGCGGACCATCCAAGGATCCTGCGAGAAGAGAAAGTCGTGAGATATTGAGTGTTTTGCGGATGGAGTTATAGCTCAAGTTCAGCTGAGAAGACATCATCTCAGGATCCACTTCAAGCTCAAACAGCTTGATAAATCTGAGCCATTGTCTTGGGGAGAGCCTGGCAAAATTCAAAAATCTGCGACTGAAGTCGTGAAAAGTGTATCCGCACTTGGAACAGCGTCGTCTGCCAGACTCCAAACTGTAAACCTTTCGACAGGAGCATCTGGGGCAATATCTCTGGTGGTTTTTCCAGCAAAATTTCAACAAAAATTTTTTTGCTGAATTATGCGATTTTATTAAATGTTCATAGGTATTTAGCTTCATGCATCAATACATGTTCCAGTGTCAGATCTTGAGTTGGGCGGACTAATCATCTGTTCATCAGTAATATTTTGTTCTTTGCATGCAGATATATGTCCCAGACTATACCATAGTCTGCCAGAAAAACCAGGTCGTAACTCCCGTAATGACAATTACCAGTGAAATATAGGCTTTTTTTACCCGCAAGGCAGCAAGAGCGCTGATAGCTGCCAGAAGTATCAGGTGTGGCCAGGCCAGAGCTTCATCCATGGGTAAAAGTGCGATCCCTCTGTCAATAATCAGGAACATTACGTACATGCCTGTGATGCCGACCAAAAGATAAAGGCAGAACATTTGAAGCAGAGCCTTGCCGATCATGATGCCAGGCTTATAGCGTGCCGCAGTTTTCCTGCTCTGCTGCAAAATGATATTATAGTTTCTATTCTGGGTTATTCTATGCGCGCTTTCCAACCATGAACAAAAATATGCTACAGGAATAGTAATGACCATGATGGGAAAAATCTGTGAAGTGTGGCTAAGACCAAAGGTTTGAACCATGAGGATAGTTGAGACAGTACAAAACAGGGAGTTGGGAGGGATAAAAGTGCCGGTTGGAATTCTGTCCAGCCAGAGGAGCTCGAAAAAAACAGCGATGTACATGGCCGGAAAGATATCACCAGTAAGGATGGAAATCAGGAAACCAGCCACCAGCGGCCTGTCCAGCAAACCAAGATACAGACTGAGCCTGGTCAGGGAAAGCAGGGCAAAAAAAAACTGCCAGCCATGATGACCCAATGAATGCTGACTGCCTGAACATCTACCATTGATCTACCTGAATATGCTTATGTGGCACACAACGAAAATCTAAGCCCACGCCTTTTCTGGAAAAAAAATTCAAACAGGAACAATCATCCTTACTGAGAGCAATGTGTGCACACACCTGTTTTTTGCCTGGACCATAGTGGATATTTCCAATATTCAAAGAATCAAACACAAGACCCTTTTCAAAGGCCTGCCTGGCATCGGAACATCTGGCAAAAAGCACAAAAACAGATGAAAGCCTGTTTTTAAACTTTTTACGCACCACCTCTACACACTCATTAACAGGACTGAAAAAAATTTCAATGCCACTTGGCACAGCCAGTCCCATGATTTCCTGTCTGATAACATCCGAGGCCAGTTCATCGTTGACAACCAGCAGGTTCTTGCTGCCTGCAAAAGGAAGCCAGGTTTCAATAACCTGACCATGAATCAGGCGATTATCAACTCTTACCCAGAACATAAATTTTATGCCTTTTTCTGCGTGTCAGGAATTTTTCGTTTCAGCACTTCTCCTGCAACGAGAATGCCCTGCTTGCCTGCACCTTTTATTTCCTGAGCCAGATCTTCAATTTTCTTTGTCCTGCCGCCGAGAGCCTTTAAAAGCATTGGCAGGTTGACCCCGGTTATGACTTCAATACTGCCGGGATTTAAAAGGGAAAGACTTATGTTAGTGGGAGTCCCACCAAACATATCTGTCAGAATCAAAACGCCTTGCCCCTGATCCATCTCAGCCACCCTGGACTTGAGCTCTTCAATGATTTCATTCATTGGACGGGTGACATCCACTCCCAGAAAATGACAATTGTCATCATCTCCCATGATCATGGAAGCCGCGTTCAAGAGACTCTGGCCGAAATCCCCATGAGTAACAACAATAATTCCAATCATATATAACCCTGCGTTCAGACCATTATCTGAACTGTCGCGTTCATCCCAGATTAAAGTGTCGATGTTCTGTTGAAATCAGGTACCCCTGATCTTTTAAAAAAGCTGCTATCCGTTCGACTACTGCAACCGACCTGTGACGTCCTCCGGTGCATCCGAAGGCCATGGTCAGACGATAGCGGCCTTCATCCACAAACATGGGTACGAGAAAGGACAGGTAGTCTGTAGTTCTCAATATAAATCGTGCACCAGCACCTTGACTTAGAACATAATCGGCTATGACCTTGTCCTTTCCGGACAAGGGCCGGAGGTCAGTATCAAAATAGGGATTGGGTAAAAACCTGAGGTCAAAGACCATGTCTGCTTCAGAAGGTACCCCGTATTTGAATCCAAAAGAAATCAAGTGAATGCGCATACCTGCAAAGGATTGATCAAAGTACTCCCATTTTTCCTGAATAGTTCTTCTGAGATCATGAATTGAAAATCCGGAAGTATCCACCACAAGATGGGCATCACCGCGAATGGCATTTAGAATTGCCTTTTCCATCTCCAAAGCCTGATCAAGGCCGTAACTGCCTGATTCTAAGGGATGGGGGCGCCTCGTGGTGGCATATCTGCGCACCAGAATATCCTCCGAGGCTTCAAGGAAAATTATCTGCGTACATAAATTTACACCTGAAAGCCGCTCCCTGACCTTTATCCATTCCTCAGCAAAATCAGGCTGCCGCAAATCCATGCCCAGGGCCAGACCACGATAGTTTTTAGGGTTCTCACCGGCAAAAAGGTTCAGAACAGAAGGCACAAGACTGACGGGCAAGCCGTCAACAGTAAAAAAACCCAGATCCTCAAACACATTAAGAGCTGTACTTTTGCCTGCACCGGAAAGCCCTGTGACAATAATCAGCGGGTAGCAACCACTACCCGCTGATTCTGCTGTCTGAGATCTCAACGTCTGGTTATCAGATTCCATAAATCATCCCTGTCTGAGGCACTCATAAATGACTCCTTAAAAGACTGATCCTGAAGAAGCCTGGAAATATAGGCAAGTATCTTCAGGTGCTTGCCTGCACTTTTCTCCGGAGCAAGTACCAGAAAAAAAATATTGACCAGCTTGTGATCAAGGGAAGCAAAATCAACCCCTTGCAAACTTCTGCCCACCACAAGAAGCACTTTGTCCAGGTTGTCAAGCTTTCCATGGGGTATGGCTACTGCATCTCCAATACCGGTGGTACCAAGATTTTCTCGAAACAGCAAAACCTCAAAAATCTTCTGCTTATCCAGAAAGGGGTAAGCTGCCGTTAAGGGGCTGATAAGCTCAGCCAGAACTTCGGTTTTGGTTGCTGAAGCCAGGTCGGCAATAATCTGGTCTTTATCTAAATACTCAGTAAGGTTCATAAGTTACATGCCCGGATCAATAAACCCGAAGTCTCCATTCTTTCTTCTATAGACGACATTGATACGTTCAGTTTCAGCATTGAGAAATACAAGAAAATCATAATTTAAGCTTTCCAACTGCATGGCAGCCTCTTCGAGATCCATAGGCTTGGGTTCATAATGGTCAGTGGCCACAATTCTTGGCTCGCGTTTACCACTGTCAACAGGCCCGAAATTGATGATGTCCATCCTGACCTGTTTTTCCCTGGCTTTTTTCTTTTTGTCCTTTACTTTTTCCCGCTGTTTTCTAAGCTGGGCTTCCACCTTGTCCAGACTTAAATCCACCGTTGAATACATGTCCTCAGTTTCTTCTGTAGCTGATATATGCATGTCCTTGCCAGTTAGAATGACCTCAGCTATGTGACGAAATTTTTCCACCTCCAGATTAACCTGAAGTTCTGCAGCATCGTTTTCATTAAGATATTTTGAAAGCTTTTCATATCTCTCCTGAGCATACTTTTTGAGATGTTCAGAAGGCTCAAAGTTTTTGAAGTTGAATTTGATCTGCATGCTGATCCTCCTTTGAGATATCAAGTTGTGTATTGGTTGTATCAGTTATTATGATTTGGTAATCGTTCAGCCTTTTGTATGGAGGCAGGGGGCAGGCACTCCGGGCCCCACTTGAGCAGGAATGTCCAGATTCCTGAATATTCCGCCTTCAGCCTGAAAAGTCCAGTTAAAGACAATAAAGAAGACATTTTTTTAAAAACCAGGCATCGGTTCTCAAAAAGGCTGCCTATTAATTTGCCGCCTGCCTTGTTAAGCAGACGTAGTCTCCGTCGCAGACGGGTTTAACTGGGTTCCCCGGCAAATGAAAAAACATCTTTTTTTCCTTTGCGCCCTTTGCCTGCCCGGTTAAACATCGCTGAAAGCGTTCCTGCGCAGCAGGGTTTAACTGGGCGTCTTGAGTGAGTCTTTTTACCCAGTTGAATACACAAAGTGTAGGCTCAGCCATTCAACAGGGGCGAACGGGCGGTTAAAAAATCTGTAATAGTTTAGCCCTTTTCTAAGGAAAGCAGGGGACAGGCACCCCAACCCTTGTTTTTTGTTGATGTAAAACACAGACTTAATAAAACAAGGGCTGGGAGAGCCAGTCCACGTGCCACATGCAAATGGCTAAACTGTTACAAAAATCTTTTTTTGTGTTGCGGGCAAAGCCCGCATTAGAAAAAGGTGAACTCCGTCTCAATTCACATATATCAGTAAATGATCAGAAAAATTTTTTTCTTTTGGAGGACGAAGGTATCTTCAATGCAGCCCTGTACTTGGCCACAGTTCTCCTGGCAATATTGACCTCAAGCTGTTCTTTTAACGCATTGGCAATCACGTCGTCACTTAAAGGTTTTTTGGGGTCTTCTTCGGCGACCATCTTTTTTATGGCCGCTTTGACACTTTCAGACCCTACCACACCACCACTGTCCATGCTTAAAGAGCTGTTGAAAAAAAACTTGAGCTCAAAAACACCAAAGGGCGTTGAGACAAATTTATTGGTGGTAATCCGACTGACTGTTGACTCGTGCATATTAATATCTTCTGCCACTTCACGCAAAATAAGCGGCTTGAGCCTGGCAACGCCAAGTTCAAAAAACTCTCTTTGAAACTTGAGGATGCTCTCCATTACCTTGTACAATGTTCGTTGTCTCTGATGCAGGCTTTTCATCAGCCATATGGCAGAACGGGTTTTTTCCTGAATGTACTCGTTATCCTTTTTATTCTTATCGGTTTTTTCCAGCGAATCCTGATAAAGTGTGCTCAGTTGAATGGGGGGAATTCCATCTTCATTGAGCACGATGGCAAAATCCTCTTCATACTTGTAAACATAGATATCCGGGCTAACATAGACAATGTCCTCACTTCCGTAGCTTGCCCCCGGGTAAGGATCAAGGCTTTGCAAAATTTCTATACATTCCTTGAGGTAGTCCTTGCTTATCTTAAACTTCTTTAGAAGAGGAACAAAACGATTTTTTTCAATATCTTCAAGGTGTTCCGTGACCAGCTCAGTTATAATTGGTCCTGTTTCATTAAGGGCCCTGAGTTGAGTCAACAGGCACTCGCGCAACGTTCTGGAGGCAATGCCCACAGGGTCAAAATTCTGAACCTTGCTCAAAACTGATTCAACCTTGTCTTCTGTCAGATTCAGCGACTGGGCCAGTTCAGCTGTATCGGTCTTCAGGTAACCCTTTGAATCGATGTTTCCAATAATCTCTTCGCCTATCCTGATTTCTTCTGCAGTCAAATTCTGCAGATAAAGCTGCCAGGTAAGATGACCTTCCAAGGATGGCTTGGAAGAATACCTGGCTTCAAAACTCTGCATCTCCTCGGGAACTTCCCACTCCCTGGAACCAGCCTGTTTTGATGTGCTTGAAAAATGTCCGAGATAATCTTCCCAGTCAGCATTGTTGATCATTTCCTTTTCTTCGGCTGTCAACTTTTCTTTTACTTCTTTTCTGTCACGGGCCTCTCTTTCGCGATCCTCATCAGCGGCAGGCTGCAGCTCTTCAAGAAGCGGATTTTCAAGAAGTTCCTGCTGGACCACCTCAAGAAGCTCCAGCCTGGACATCTGCAACAATTTAATGGCCTGCTGCAGTTGGGGAGTCATCACCAGCTGCTGGGTCAGTTTAAGATTCTGTCTCAGTTCCAGGGACATAGTATTATTCCGTTAAGTCTGTTATCCATAATTAGGTATCTGTTCACACCACATTACTCTACTTTCAGATAAAGCCTGCATCCTGATTTGTTTTGGCCATTGCAGTTTGTTTGACCAGCCCTGAGCCCGTTAGTCAAAACCATGAACAGGGAAAACCTCTGGATTGTTTGAAACAATTAATGGTTTTGACTTACGGGCTAATGCTGGGAGTTTGCAGCAAAAGAAAACAAATCAGGATGCAGGCTCACCTCTCAGCATGGTGAATAGTTACAGTCTGATTTTATATATCAACAAAAAACAGGGACTGGGTGCCTGCCCACTGCTTTCTTATAAAAAGGGTATCTGTTTAGCGCTTTTAAGGAAAGCAGGGGACAGGCACTCCAGGACCCACTTGAGCATCAATTTGTGCTCAAAATGACTCATTTTTGGGACAAGTGGGTCCTGGAAGAGCCAGCCCCCCACCGGGCTGTATGCCTCCGGGCAGGAAGCCTTGCCACATCCAAAGCGCTAAACAGATACAAAAAAAAAAAATCCTAAACTGTTACATTTTCAAAGGATTTGAAAAATGCCTGAAAGCAGCGAATCAGCTTACCATACGGGAAAACATGACAAACTTACAAGCAAAAAGATTCACCAAGGTAGACTGCCCTTGCCCTGGTGTCATTGATAATCTCCTGAGGCGTCCCATCGAGTATAACTTGTCCGTCATATACAATGGAGGCTCTATCACAGATCCGCAGGGTTTCCCGCACGTTATGATCTGATATCAGCACTCCTATTTCTTTTTCCCTGAGCTTGAGAATGATTTTCTGAATATCATCCACAGCAATAGGATCAATACCGGCAAAAGGCTCGTCAAGCAGTATAAATCTCGGATCCTTGATCAGGGCTCTGGCAATCTCCAGACGTCTGCGCTCCCCCCCGGACAGAAAGGATGCTTTCTGGTGAGCCAGCTTGGATATGCCAAGCTCATCCATAAGCTGATCAGCTTTTTGCAGTCTGTGCTTTTTGCTTTTATGTGTATATTCCAGGATAAGCATCAGATTTTCAAAAACTGTCAGATTTTTGAAAATTGAACTTTCCTGGGGCAGATAACTGATGCCCAGACCAGCTCTACTGGGCAGCGACAACCCGGTAATATCCTGCTTGTCGAGAGATACGCCACCTTTGGTTGGCGTTATAATGCCCACCAGCATGTAAAAGGTCGTGGTCTTGCCGGCACCGTTGGGCCCAAGCAGCCCAGCCACCTCTCCCTGCCTGATATCTAAGGATATACCCTTGACCACAAGCTTTTTACCGTATCGCTTATAAACGTCAATGGCTTTAAAGCTGTTCACCCCTGGTTTATTCCTGCTGCTCGCTTTCTGAATAAAAAATTACTCTGACTCTTCTATCGGGTCCGCCCAGGACCTCGGAAGTATTTTCCAGCATGTTGATAAGAACAATCTCACCCTCAACCCGATTCTTGTCCTCCATAAGGACTGGGTTTCCTTCTAAGGTTGCCTGGCCAGTGTCAGGATTATATGTGAGCAACTCACCTTTACCCTCTCTGTTCATGCTCTTGATGCGCACATTGCCCCTGGCAATTATTTTTTCAATTTTATCCTGCTGATCAGCCTCATCCTGCTCTGCATTCTGCGGCTTTATATGTACATGCAGCTGATCAGACCAAAGCTCAAGCTCTGCCCTGATAACATGAACATTGCCGGAAAAGATTACAATATTATCGTGTCCGGTATAAGTCATCTTGTCAGACGTAATATCTGTAATCTGATCCTGAAGCCTGTTTTCAGCAAGAGCAGGAGCAAACGCCCACAATAACGAACAAAAAATAATTGTCAGGATTTTCATCAATTCACTGTCCTGTTTTGAAGCAGGGTTTTTACACCCCCAAGGGCCTCTAATCTGTCCTCATTTAAATAAAATCTGGCTTCCGGGCTGTTGAGGGCCATTCCATTGCCCACAAAAGTCACGCCTTCACGGAGAAGAATAAAATCCTCCTCTCCCATGTATGACGCTCTGCCGGACTCAATTATCAAACCACCATAATCCGCTCTGACATCAGGCCATAAATGCACCATATTTTCTGTTTGCAAAGCCTGGCCATGGGAAGCTGTGATCACTACAGGAGCAGAGTCTTCTTCAGTGTAATAGGTAATGACTGGATTATAAAGGACAAAAAGATCATCCTCACGCACAAAGCCTGCATTGTCAGAAATCACTTTCCATGTCTGGCGGCCATCCCTGCCCTTGGTCATAGTAAAATCACGGATATTCATATCTACTTCCATTTCAACATTCAGGTCGGTTAAACCCGGTCCAGGGCTTGTATGCCAGAAGGTAATGAACAGAAAAGATAAAACAGCCGCACTGAAAAATAATGGAGCAAATTTTTTAATCATCAAACTGCCACTTCTGCCATTGCTCCTCTCTCAGTCCACGAGCCTCCAGAATCAGCATAATTGCCTCACGCACAGCACCATATCCGCCAGACTTTTCAGTTACCATGCGGGCAATATTCTTGATCTCCGGTTGCGCATTGGCCACTGCCATGGGCACGCCTACCTTGAGCATGGGTCCGGCGTCCACCCAGTCATCCCCGAGATAGGCCATTTCATCAAGACCATACCCGGAATCTTCGGCAAGCCTCTTTAAGAGGGGCACTTTATTTATATGACCGTGAAAATAGTGAGTGATGCCCAGCTCAGTTACTCTGGACTCAACAGCCGCGGATGAAAGTCCGGTTATAACTGCTATTTCAAGCCCTGCTGCCTGGGCTGCCTTTATTCCCAGGCCATCCTGAACATTAAATCTCTTCATGATACGGCCCTGGCTGTCGTAATACAACCCACCATCTGTCATGACTCCGTCAACGTCAAGGATCAGCATTCTAATCCGGGAAAAAGCAAGTTTGAGAGCATCATTCATTAACAGCCTTCCTGATTTTCAGAAGAGTTTGTACAAGGGGTTTGAGCTGGTCCAGAGGCCATGAATTTGGTCCGTCACACAATGCCCTTTCAGGGTCTGGGTGAACTTCCATGAAAATGCCGTCAGCTCCGGCAGCCACTGCCGCCCTGGCCATCAAAGGCACAAATTCCCGCTGCCCCCCCGAAGACGTGCCCTTCCCTCCGGGAAGCTGCACAGAATGCGTAGCATCAAAAATTACCGGATGCCCCAACTCCTTCATAACAGGCAAAGACCGGAAGTCAACCACAAGGTTGTTGTAGCCAAAAGAAGTGCCTCTTTCAGTAATCCATATTCTGGCGCTGCTGCTGCGCTGTCTGATTTTGGAGACAGCCTGATGCATATCCCAGGGAGCAAGAAACTGTCCCTTTTTAATATTAACGATTCTCCCGGTATCAGCAGCTGCCAGTAAAAGATCAGTCTGCCTGCAGAGAAAAGCCGGAATCTGGATAACATCCGCCACTTCTGCAATTGATGCAGCCTGCTCTGGATGATGAATGTCCGTCAGGACAGGCAGGCCGGTCATTTCTTTAACCCGCTGCAGCCATTCCAACCCCTGTCCTAAGCCCGGACCACGAAAACTTTCTGCAGAAGTACGGTTGGCCTTGTCAAATGAGCTTTTAAAAAAAACCTGAATTTTCAGCTCCTGGGCCACCTCTAAGATTTTATGAGCAATATCTGAGGCAAAATCAGCCCCTTCTAAAACACAAGGTCCAAGGATAAAAAATAATTGATTCCCGCTCTGCCTGCCGTGGGTTGAAACAGAGCAATCGGTATTTTTTGGATCTGTTTGCACAATTCTATCCTGCAAGCCCTGCCGCTCTGACAAACTCTCTAAACAGAGGATGAGCACGCATTGGGTTGGATTTGAATTCCGGATGAAACTGACACCCCAGAAACCAGGGGTGATTTTCTAATTCAACAATTTCCACCAGGCTCTTATCCGGGGAAAGACCACTGAAAATCATACCCTCAGCTTCAAATTGCTGCGCATACTTTTTGTTGAATTCATACCTGTGGCGATGTCTTTCCATTATCTCCCGGGTCTGGTAGGCTTCATAAGCCTTGGTGCCTTCTGTAATGACGCAGGGGTAAGCACCAAGCCTCATGGTTCCGCCCTTGTTGCTTTCCTGACATCTTTTCTGCACAGTATTATTTCTAAAGTCAAACCACTCCTTCATTAAATAAATCACCGGGTGCTCAGTGTCAGGCGAAAACTCCTGAGAGTCAGCATCTCTGAGCCCCAGGACATTTCTTGCAAATTCAATCACAGCACACTGCATACCAAGGCAAATGCCGAAAAAAGGAATATTTTGTGAACGAGCGTAGCTGATGGCTGCTATTTTGCCTTCTATTCCCCGGGAACCAAATCCTCCGGGCACCAGAATCCCATGGAGACCGCTCATCTGTTGCTGCACATTACCACCAGGTATGAGGCTGTCTGAGTTAACATATCTCAGTTCTACTTCCCTTTCACTTTCTAAACCTGCATGCACCAGAGCTTCATGCAGGCTTTTATATGATTCCCGCAAATCAACATATTTACCCACTATGGCAATATTAATCTTGGGGCCTGGATGATGGAGCCGATGAACCAGGTTTTCCCAGCTTTGAAGGTTGGGATTTTTAGCTGGAAGCTTAAGCATAATGGCAATTTTCTGATCCAGGCCTTCTTCATACAAAGCCATGGGAACCTCGTAAATACTCCTTACATCCTTGGCCGTAAAGACAGCATCAGGGTCAACATTACAAAATAAAGCTATTTTGGATTTGATATCCTGATCCAGATCAACTTCAGAACGACAGAGTATAATATCTGCCTGAATGCCTATACTTCTGAGCTCCTTGACGCTGTGCTGGGTAGGCTTGGTTTTGAGTTCCCCAGCAGCCTTCATATAGGGCACAAGGGTCAAGTGAATATACAACACCTGATCCTTACCCAGCTCTCCTCGCAATTGCCTGATGGCTTCCAGAAATGGGAGCCCCTCTATATCGCCAACGGTTCCACCAATCTCTATGATGGCCACATCTTCATCGTTTTGGGCAACACTTTTGATGGCATTTTTTATCTCATCAGTTATGTGTGGTATCACCTGCACCGTGCCTCCAAGGTAGTCACCGCGCCGCTCCTTGGTAATAACAGAATGATAGATGCGCCCTGAAGTAAAATTGTTGATCTGGGCCATGGGCTGATCAAGATATCTTTCATAGTGTCCAAGATCCAGATCTGTTTCTGCGCCATCATCTGTCACATAGACTTCACCGTGCTGGAATGGATTCATAGTACCTGGATCAACATTAATGTACGGGTCTAATTTCTGAATGTTGACCTTAAGCCCCCTGGCCTTGAGCAAGGCTCCAATGGATGCTGCAGCCAGCCCTTTACCAAGGGATGAAAGCACGCCCCCGGTAACAAAAATAAACTTTGTTTTCATAAATCTTATCCACCTGTAGAACTGAAAGTTCAGTCAGCTTTATTAAACATAAATTTTGAACACTTGAAGCAGATATGGGCTCAGCTTACAAGTAACTGGAATCGTTTTGCTAATAAAATCAGACGTTTACAATTTTTATATTTTTACGATTTTTGCTCATGATTGATGCACATTTGCCTGAAAAGTTCCGTCAAAGATGAGAGCTTTACGCCTGGCACAGGGACTGTCCCTCGCTGTGTAAATTTTTTCTTTTAAGCAAATTTCTACAACGAACCAATGCAGCATGAATCTTTTTTATAGTACCTCGCGGGGACTGTCCCAATTTCCAAATATGGGACTGTTCTTCAAGGTGGAGGCGGCTTCCAGCCGCCTGGAGTTAAATAGCCTGCAGGATGCAGGCTCCACTTTAAAGGCATTTACTCACAAGTTCGGTCCCGTGCCCCCGGGTGAAACGATTACAAAAGATTCAAGCAAAGCACAAAGCCAAACCTATTAGCGTAATGTGGCTCTCTTGCCAAGCTCTTAATCAAGAGCTAAATTTCGGCCTTTATTGACAGGCAGTCAGACAGCGGTTATCTTGCTGTAAATTTTTTAAGGAGGTTTACATTGAATATTCTTATTTTTGGTCCCAACGGAAGCGGCAAAGGTACACAGGGCTCACTGGTTAAAGACAAATACGACCTGGCTCACATTGAGTCCGGCGCAATTTTCAGACAGCACATTGGCCAGGGAACAGAGCTGGGCAAAAAAGCCAAGGAATTCATCGATAAGGGAGAGTTGGTTCCTGATGACATCACTATTCCCATGGTCCTGGAAACACTGAAGGAAAAAGGAGCTGGCGGATGGCTGCTGGACGGATTTCCAAGAAATATTGTTCAGGCCCAAAAACTCTGGGATGCACTTAGTGCTGCTGGAATGAAACTAAATTTTGTTATTGAAATCCTCTTGCCCAGAGAAGTAGCAAAAAACAGAATCATGGGACGCAGACTTTGCGTTAATGATCCCAACCACCCTAATAATATCTTCATAGACGCCATCAAGCCCGACGGTGATAAATGTCGTGTCTGCGGAGGAGAACTAAAGTCCAGGTCTGATGACCAGGATGAAGATGCCATTGATAAAAGACACAATATCTACTATGACAAAGACACAGGTACACTTGCGGCAGCATATTTTTATAGAGACCTGGCCGGCAAGGAAGGCTTCAAGTACATTGAACTTGATGGAGAGGGCAGCATCAACGACATCAAGGACACCCTTCTGAAGCAGTTAGATTAAAGCTTTTCAGGATGAGCAGTCCAGAACAGGATAGCATGTTCTGACTTCCCGGCCCTGCTTTTGTCGCCTTTGTGAAACCAGCAATTGGCGATTCCAGCAGGGCCGGACAAATTCAAGCACAAACAAGCGGAGGCATAATGGAACTCAGCATCACCACTCCGGATCAAACGCTGCCCATCCACAGGGCATTTATTGTTAATATTGTAATTAAATCTTTTAAGGGCAGGAAAAATGTAGAGGTACACCTTTACAGACCTCAATGGGATAAAGCAGAGGAACAGTCATACCCATGGGACAGGCTCCTGGTTCAGCCTCCTTCTCAGACAAAAGACAAAGTTGACAAGTCACGGCAGGTTATACTGGAATCCTTTACCGAAGCTGAGCGTGACCAGCTGATAGACTATCTCAAGGAAAGGTATCAGGATCGCTTGACCCTGATAAACAGCGCCTTCCTGTCTTTTCCTGTTCCAGCAGGTCTCATGCCGCTTTCCATGATGCCTGAAAACGAAAATTTCGGGCGTATTCGTTTTGAACTCATCCCCAACTACTCTTTAGACTTTCAGGTACACGGCTTTTATGATCTGGGCGCACATGCCCCTATCCTCACAGGCGAAGAGCTTTAATCAGGATTGCTGATTAGCAACTTACCGTTTCAATCCTGTAAAAAATAACAAGAAAGTTTTTTAACCTTGAAAGAGCAATAACGCCCAGGAACCTTATTCTTCAGCCTTCAGTCTTCAGTCTGAAAAGCACGTTTATCGCCCCAACTTAACGATCATTGCTTAAATTGGGTTGTGGGCACAGCCCACATTAATACCACCAGGGAATGCCTTTGGGACCAAGCTTAGACCTTGCCCGGGTTATCTCCGGCCTGCTTTCCGGGCACTTCCAGGTAAGCCTGACCTCACCATGCTTAGCAGTATCCAACAGATTAATTTCATTTTGATTGATTATTTCAAGTACCTCATCATGAGGCACACCAAACCTGTTCATAAATCCTCTGGCCACAACTGCAGTGTCAGCACCTGTCCGGGCGTAAAGTTCGGGACTGGCGCTGGTGCGACTGCCATGATGTGGCACAATGATAACTTGTGCTGAAATATCCTGGCCTGTCTCGAGAAGAGTATCGATCCCCCGGGCCTCGAGATCCCCGGGTATAAGAGCTAAGGGATGGCCGTTCCAGATAAGCCTGAGTACAAGAGAGGTATCATTTAATTTGTCGAATTTTTCCGGATCAGATGGATGAAGCACTTCCAGCACCAGTCCTTTACTTAGATCCAGGTTTTCGCCACGCACCGATACCCGACTGGGAATATCCTGCCTCTCAAGTGCCTCATTTATGCGCCATGTATCCACCTCACCAGGCCAGATCCCATTATGCACATACTTATCTGCGCCAAGATATTTCAGGGGATAAATAAGACCACCATAATGATCCACATGGGCGTGGCTCAGAACAACCATGCTTAGATTATGAGGCCATTTTCTCCAGGTCAGAGAAGGAACCACTACCTGCTTGCCCAAGTCAAAATCAGGGTTCCAGCTTCCTCCTCCATCCACCATTACCGGACTGCCTCCCGGGTGTTCCAGAACAATCCCCTGACCCTGCCCCACATCCAGTATTCGCAGCACCACTTTATTGTCATCACCCGCAAAAAAGGGCAAAAATGCCAGGATCGCCACAACACCGGTCCCGATAATAAGCCTGATACTCCGGAAATCCAGTTTGCGGATATAAATTATCAAGATTAAAATCACCCAATAGGCCATTAAATGCTGCCAGGGTGGTCGATATGTCACTATGGGATGAAGCAGGTCTTTGTGCTGCAGGTATTCCAGGAAAACAATAAAATAGTTGAGGCAATACGCCGAGATGGACATCAGCACGCTGCCCAGCCATCCCATTCCAGGCATGAGTGAAATAAAAAGACCTGCAAAGCCCGCTGGCAAAATGATAAAGCCCAGAACCGGAAGCCAGAACAAATTCAGATATAAATGAGGACTCAAATAATTAAAAGTCCAGGCCTGAACAGGGAGCAGAGCTGCATTGGCGGCAATGGTCACACCTGCAAGCCCAAGAAAGTACTTTAGAATTCTGAAATCACTGATTTGTTTAATTTTTCTCCAGGCTGATTCCAGAACAGGCAATATTAATGCAATCCCGGCAACCGCAGTCAATGAAAGCTGCAAACGCAGGTCAAACACAGCCCATGGGTCCAGAATGGTAATGATTCCGGCAGCGAGAAACAGACCATCCAGCAGAACCCGTCTTTTATTCAGAAAAAGGAAAACGCCCCAACTGGCAAACATAATTGCGGAACGGATAAGTGTTGGAGGTGCCTGTCCCATCCATAGATAAAGCAGGCACAAAGGGGTGGCCAGCAGTACCCCCAGTTTCAGATAAGGCAGGTACAGATAGATTTTTGGATAAAAAAATCCCAGCAAACCGGCCAGAATAAAACCCATCCCTGCCATAATGCCAAGGTGCAGCCCTGAAAGGGCCAGACTATGAGCCAGCGAGGCCAGACGAATAGAATCAATGAGATTCTGATCAACAAGATACCTGTCTCCAAAAAGAAGGGCCAGACCCAGCCCTTGAACCTGCTGCTGTCTATGTGCAGAGAGGCTGTCAAGCTCAAAACCGCTCTGAGCCTGATCTTTTAGATGCTGCCTGGCTGAAGAGGAGGATCCCTTAGAACCTTCTATTCTGTGCCAGAAATGTTCGCCCCGGGTGTAACTTCTCCATAAAACACTCTGCGTACGCCAGAAAAACTCGCTGTTCCAGACCCCAAAATTTGCCATGCCATGTATTGGACGCACGTTGAGGTGGGCTTGAACATCTTGCCCTGGAAAGAGTTGGTCCGGCGTATCCTGCCAGGTCCAGACCAGTCGCCCTGGCAGGGGTTGCGCCTGTTCACCCCTGCCGAGAAAGAGATTACCCAGAATAACTCTCATTCTTTGACCAGGCAGAAAAGCAACTTCTTCCACCTGCCCCTGAACAACTACTCGCTGTCCGGAACTGATATCTTCAGGTATTTCTTCCGGCAGATCAGGAAGCCTGACAAAAGCCAGTGCCATGCTGAGGATAAATACACAAGGGATAAGCAGATTAAAGCGAAGAGATTTAAAAGGGGCAAACAACAGCAGCAAAAACACGCACGTCGCTGCAGGCCATGGATACTTCAGGGCCCATATGCCCAGCCCATAGGCAATGACCAGTTTTTGCCAGGGCAGAATCCCCTGGGGCAGATATGAATCTGAAAAATGACGCAATGTACTTCAAAAAATTTGAGCAAGTGGTCCTGGAAGAGCCAATGCCCGTGCCACACGCAAAGAGGGTGAACTGTTACGAAAAATTTAACCTTATAGCGTTTTATTGAAAGATTTGGAGTTAGGGTATAAATGCTTCAGGCAAACTGGAGAATATTATCTCACCGTGATCAGTTATATGGCGCAAAAATCCGCTTGGGTCATGATTCTCCTCAATTAGAACAGGTTCAATTCTTGTGTCTACATTATTAGCAATCTGATAAATCCTGGTCAAAAGATCCAGGTAGTCCACATCAATCCTGTCAACTATCACAGCAACATCTATATCGCTATCTTCACCAGGGTGACCGCTGACCCACGAGCCATACAGAATCACCTTTCGTGGGCTTATCTCCTGGACAAGATTTAGAGCGAATTGTTTGGCAATTCCTGTAATTTGATCTTTAACCATATAAAAAGTTTTTACACCCAACCTATCCCTTTCTTCCTGGCCTGTAGCTATTTTTTCAAAACCTGCCTTGGCTTACTGCCTTCCTGCGGACCCAGGATGCCATCTTTTTCCATCTGCTCGATAAACAGGGCAGCCTTGTTGTAACCTATGCGAAACCTGCGCTGAATTAATGAGATGGAGCCCTTGCCCTGATCCATGATAAATTCAACAGCCTGAGCATACTTGGGATCATCAATAATGGGATCTGATTCTCCTGCTGATCCTGAAGATTCACTGCCCTCGTTCTGTTTCCATTCAGCAAAATCCAGTTCAAACTCAGGATCGGCCTTGTTCTTCCAGAATTCAACCACCCTGGATATTTCATCCTCATCCACAAAAGCGCCATGAGTCCTCTGGAGCTGACCACCACTGGTTTTAAAAAGCATGTCTCCATGACCCAGCAGATATTCAGCCCCAATGGAGTCAAGGATGGTCCTGGAGTCATGTTTTGAACTGACCTGAAAGGCAATGCGTGAAGGAAAGTTAGCCTTGATGATACCCGTGACTACATCAACCGAGGGCCTTTGCGTGGCCAGTATGATATGAATGCCCGATGCCCTGGCCAGCTGAGCCAGTCGAACTATGGCAACTTCCACCTCTTTGGCCGCAGTAAGCATGAGATCAGCCATTTCATCAATAATCAGAACAAGGTAAGGCATAGCATGCAGGTCTTCCATGCCCTCGGGCCGATCCAGTCCCATGGCAGCCAGCTTCTGGTTATACCCTTCAATATTGCGCACGCCCAGCCTGGCCATTAGATCATACCGATTTTCCATCTCGTGCACTGCCCAGTCCAGAGCATTCTTGGCAAGATTCATATCCGTGACCACGGGATGCACAAGATGAGGCAGATCATTATAAACAGCGAGCTCAATTCGTTTAGGATCAATTAACAGCATTTTCAGCTCATCTGGACTGAAACGAAAAATCATACTCAAAATAAGGGAGTTCAAACAAACGCTTTTACCAGCCCCGGTTGCACCAGCTACCAGCAGATGAGGCATGCGAGCCAGATCCTCAACCTTGGCCTGTCCTTGAATATCTTTACCAAGAGCCAGAGGTATTTTTAGCTTTGATCTACCAAAAGACGGATTTTCAAAAATTTCTCTCAGATAAACCATTTGCCGGTTTTCATTGGGTATTTCCACGCCAATGGTGTCTTTGCCTGGAATAGGAGCAACTATGCGTACAGCTGTGGCTTTAAGGGCCAGCGCCAGATCATCACCAAGATTGGCAATACGACTGATCTTGATTCCGGGAGCAGGCTTATATTCAAACATGGTCACTACTGGACCAGGCTGGACATGTTGGACTTCTCCCTGCACAGAAAAATCTTCAAGACAGGACTTAAGGGCCCCAGCCATTTCTTTGATTCTGTCTTTATCAATATCCGGACCGCTTGTGTCAGCTTCTGTTAAAAGATCTAAAGGGGGCAAGGCGAACTTACTCAGCTTGCCAGGATCGATTGCCCCCCCGGATTCTTTGGCCTGAGTTGCACTTACAGACTTGAAACTCTTGTTGCCTGATGTCTTATTTTTTACCTTTTTTTGAATGTTTTTTTTTATGTTTTCTTCATCCTGTTCTGATTCATCGACATTCATGGCAGCGTCTCTGAGCCTGTGGAATATAAAAGCCCAGGAAAAACCTGTAGCTGTTTGCAGCCCCAGCAGAGTAATAAGAAGAATAAAAAGAAAACTCCCCCAAAAATTCAGAAGCGAATAGACATAGGCAAACATCAACCCGCCAGCAAAACCCGAACCCCTGATATTGAGAAGCGAAATATTTTCTTTAAGGGCTGGAAATTCAAACCAGATGAGAAAAGCTATGTAAAGCAGAATGACACCCGGCCAGCGCCACCACCTGGAATGAAAATAAGGCCTGAACAACAGCAGCGCAAAATAACACAGGACAAATGGCCAGATCAGGGCCCCCAGCCCGAAAAACTCTATAAATGTTCCGGCAGTATACGCTCCAGCCTTGCCAGCTACATTCTGGACAATATGCTCTGCACCTGGCTGGTGGTTCAAAGAGGGATCATGTGGTGAGTATCCAATGATACTGATGAACAGAAAAATTGCCGCAAAAAAGAGAATCAGAGCTGGAATTTCTCTGAGCAGTCTGTTGCCATCCATAAAAAAATGCTCCTGATGAATTAGGACTCTCTTCCGAGATAATCTTTGGAGCGAGTATCAATTTTGACCATATCCCCTTCATTGATAAATAGAGGTACGTTGACCACAAGACCGGTTTCTAAAGTTGCAGGTTTTGATGCCCCTGATACTGTATCGCCTTTCATGCCTGGCTCTGTTTCTTTCACTGCCAGCACAACTGCTGCCGGCAAATCAATATCTAATGGCTGGCCATTGTAGAACAGAGTTTTGACTGTCTGTCCGTCTTTCAGAAAACCTCCCTTGTCCACCATACTTTCATCCGGAATGGTAATTTGCTCATATGTTCCCATATCCATAAAAACATATCCGCTGCCGTCATGATAAAGATACTGCATGTCCCTGGTTTCCATATCAGGCTTGCCCACTTTTTCTCCAGACCTGAAAGTCTGGTCTACAGCACCGCCAGTGAGCATGTTTTTGAGTTTGGTCCGCACAAAAGCACCACCCTTGCCTGGCTTTACGTGCAAAAAATCAACAATTTCATAAGGGGTATTGTCGATTTCAATTTTCAAACCTTTACGAAAGTCGGTTGTCGAAAGCATTATTTTCCCTCCAGAGAAATGTTTATATCCAAATAGTCCACAACAGCCTGCAAGCCATAAACATAGCTCATTATGCCAAAACCGGCAACTACCCCCATACTGTGTCTCGCAGTAAGGCTGTGCTGTCTGATTTTATCTCTGCTCCAGATATTGCTCAGGTGAACCTCCACATATGGAATATTTATCCAGGCCAGACAGTCTGCCAGGGCCAGACTGGTATGTGTGTAGGCTCCGGGATTTATGACAATACCGGAAATCTTATCCTGCCAGGCTAGTTCTATCCTGTCTATGATATCTCCCTCACTGTTGGCCTGAAAAAAATCTAATTCAGCCTTTTGCAATACATTCTGACCATGCTTATCCAGTAGACTTGGGAGATCATCCATGGATTTTGAACCATAAATATCAACATTTCTTTTGCCAAGATACTTTAAGTTGGGACCATTAACTGTTAAAATAGAATATTTTTTTTTATTGTTCAACTGTATCCTCCTCATGTTTCATTGTCCCAGGCCTTATCTCAGGTGTTATCCAGATCTCCTGCACACCCGAAACATCTTCCTCTGAGTCATCGGTATCTCTTTGCACAGCCTGCACTCTAAGCATAGCCAGAAAAATCAGGTCATTGTAGTTAACCTCATGGTTGGTTTCCATAATTTCGGCCTGAGCTAATGCCCCTTTTCCGGCCCCTTGCGAGCGGCCCGGAGCATCCACAATCTGGACAATTTCACCAGAACCGAAAATACTGACCAAGTCTCTGCCGTGCTCCCTTATCCCTCTTCCTACCAGAAAAAAGGCCGGGAGGGTTGATGGATAGTCTTCAAACAATCTAACAACCACTCTATCCTTCCTGCCCACAATGGTTCTTTCTTCTTCCAGGCCGATTATTTCTCCTGCCAGGCTGTAATCGGGAAAGGCAACCAGCGAACACGTAAACTCCTGAGTCATATCATTTGTCAAAGGTGCTATTTCCGGCTTAATCTCCCCTTGTAAGCTTAGAAACTGGCGCGCACGGCCTGTATAACCGTCCTGACTGCCTTGCACAAGAGGCTGGAGATTAAGCACTTTCCTGGATGTTAACCTGAAACACTCTTTGCCTGCTTCATTCATAAACATGGCTTCCATGCCATCACCATGTTTGAGGACGTTTCCTGGCAAGGTAATACTGTAGGAAACTGTTTCTTCCATATGGCCATAGGATCCCAGGGAATCAAAATAAGTATCCTCTACATTTTTCCGGCAGGATACAAGAGACATAATGATAAACAGAAACCAGATCACAGCTTTCATAGTATTTTCTCCAGCGAAACTGACTGTTTACAATAAAATGTACATAACATATGTTGAATTCGGCTTAACCCACAACCCAAGCGAAAGGTTTATGGTTTAAGGCTGTAGGCTGAAGGCTGAAGACCTATATCCATAAACCTTGGACCTTAGACCTTGGACCTTGGACCTTAGACCTTAGACCTTGGACCTTGGACCCATAAAACATGTACAAACTGATACTCGAAAAAACAGCTTACACTCCAGCCCAGCTTTCCGGCATTGATATTCCCCAGATAGCACTGGCCGGCAGATCCAATGTAGGCAAATCATCCCTCATCAATACTCTTGGAGGCAGCAAAAAACTGGCCAGAACCAGTTCTTCGCCGGGCAAGACAAGGAGCATCAATTTTTACATGGTGCAACCTTCCGGATTTAGCCTGGTAGATCTTCCCGGGTATGGATACGCCAAATGCTCCAAGACTGAGCGGGAAAAGTGGAGCAGACTCATTGAAGCTTACATCCAGGACAACTTTCAGCTCAAAGCTGTAGTGCACCTGCTGGACTCCAGGCTTGAACCCCAGGCCCTGGATCTGGAACTGAGCCACTACGTACAATCTTTGAATATTCCGATACTACCCGTACTGACCAAGTCAGATAAGTGCAAGCAAAAGCAGTTGACCGCAATTTCCAGAACCTGGTCAAAAATCCTCGGCCTAAACTGTCCGCCAGTGGTCTTTTCCGCCAAAACAGGTGCAGGCCGTGACAAACTATGGGAATTGATAATCGAGTCAGCAACCCCATGATCAGCCCCAGGCTCATTCCCGGCGCGACCAGATAATCTGGCCCAACCCCAGCGTTCCAAAAAGGACGTTGGCAAGCCATGCACCCCAGAATGGCGGGATGAGACCTTCTTCAGCATAGCTCACTCCAAAAACATAAACCGTATAATACAAAAATACAACAACAAGCCCAAGGGTAACTAAGGCGTAAACATTCTTTATCAGGGTAATCATGGCCAGACCCAGAATGGTCATAACAACCAGGGCAAAGGCATAGGCGATTTTACTGTGCCAGGCAGTAGCAAGCCTTTCAACGTTAGAGCCACTGTCACGCAACTGAGTGATCACTGTGCTTAGGGTAAATATTGACAGCGACTCGTAAGGCAGCCTGGAAGCAATGGCCGAAAATGAAGAAAGGTCGGTTCTCAAAGTCATTTGAAATTCTTCCTGAAATGTGACTTTATAACCATGGACATCAGTGATAACTGGCTGCATGAGCTTCCATACGCCTTTCTCCACCTGAAAACCTGGCGCCCTGATTATCTCCTGGATGGTATCCTGCCCCTTGAGTCGATGCACAATAATTTCACTGCCCATATTGCTGTCAGGCCAGACCTGCCTGATAAAAACAATAGTCTCATCTTCCTTGAACCACAAATTTTCAATACCCCTGCCCTCAATCTGACGCTGCCTGATGTCCGAGTCCCAGATAATCTTGGTTTCCTGATAACCCCTGATTCCGATGGTTTCAGCAAAAAGCAGCAAAATAAAAAACATGATAAAAGAGTAGGCAATAAAGAACATGGCAGGCCGAACAAAGGAAATGGCGCTGGTTCCCAGAGCAGTCATTTCATGGTTGCGATACATAAGCGCCAGCTGAATAATAACCGCAAGCATGAAAATGGCAGGCATGATCTGCGTTACAATGAGAGGAATTTTGTAACCAAAATATCTGAGAGCCGTTGTGACATGAATGCCGGATTCCACCACTGCGTTCATTCTTGTCACAAAGTCCACAATCAAGTAAATGGCAATCCCTGAAATCAGGATGATGGACATAAGAATGAAATTTTGCCGTAGCAGATATTTATGCAGGATGGTCAGCATTGTCTTCTTTTCCCAGCAGCTTTTCTGACATTGCTTTAAGGTTAAACTGTCTGCCCTTGCCAAAAAAATAAAATCCTGTTGCTGCTATGCCCGCAAAAAGCAAATTTGGAATCCACAAGGCAAGTGCAAGTGGAATCAGGCCCATTTCCCCCAGGCTGTAGCCCATGGTAAAAAGACTATAGTACGCCAGAAAACATACTATGGCCAGGAAAAGCCCCCAATTACGCCCCACTCCCTGCAGAGACATCCCTAATGGGAGGGCAAAAAAGCCCAAAACAAGACAAGCCATAGGCAAGGCAAATCTTTTGTGTTGTTCTAATATGACAGAGCGATAATGAGCAGATCCTCCCTCTGCTTCCAAACGGGCAGTACTCAATTCAGACCAGGACATTTCTTCAGGGTCCTTGTCACTTAACTCCACGCTGCCTATAAGACCTTTCAAATCTAAACGGACTGTGTACTCGCCAAAAGTGACCACTGACACCTCATTCCTGTCAAGGCCGTAAATCCTTCCATCTTGTAAAATAAACAGTATTTCCCCCTGCTCAGCGTCAGAAACAATTTTTCCAGTTGGTGCAACTATGGTCAAAGGAACATCCCCGCGAGTATCATCCCTGATGAACACCCCCTTAAGTTCACTGGTGTCCAGATCAGTCTGCTGGGCATAAATGGCCAGTCCCGGCAAATGCTGATTAAAAATACCAGGTTGCACTGACACCTCTGTCTGGTCACGGATCATTTCCAGGGCTGTCTTTCTAAAATTGTCCGCTCCCCAGGAAACAAGTTCCATGGACACAAACAATGTGATGCCAAAGGCAGCAAATGAAAATATTAGCGGTGCAAAAAACAGATTGCGTATTGATATGCCGCTGGCTTGCAGAGCTGTTAACTCACGGTCCGAAGCCATGCGCAAAAAGCACAGAAAAATACTCAGCATGCAGGCTATGGGAATTACCAGGCTCATAAAGGATGGACTCAGATAGAAAAAAGCCTTGAGCACATCCAGTATAGCAATATTCTGCCCCACAAACACATCTTTAAGATCAATCATCCGACCGATGACTATAAGCGATATCATGGAGGTCAGGGTGATCACAAATATGAGGCTGACCTCCTTAAGTATCTGTTTGTGGAGTATTTTCATATTCTAAATTAAATCTTCCCTCTGACCATGTCCTTCCACTTCTTATGCTCTTCCCAGGAAAACCCATGTTTCGAACACGGCCATATAGAGTTGTTGTGCACCAGGGGGTCAGAGAGTGAGAATCTGGAATAAGCGCATGCCTTATCAAAAAAGGGTGTACCCGGAACTGGCGAGTAAAAATTTATTTCCGGCTTAAGCCCGAGTGCATGACAACTGATGATTGTCGCTTCCAGATCCTTATCACTTTGCCCCGGCAATCCTCCGAGAATATAAACAACTATATCGTCCTTGACAAATCCTGCCTGCTCCAGATTGGCGATGCCTTGTTCAAACTCTCTTAGCTGAAGCTTGGTATCCTGCCTTCTGCTGAAATTGGCAGTCTCCAGCCCCAGCTTTACAGTGCCAAGTCCTGCCTGCCTCAACATCCGGCATGTTCTGGGAGTCAGGTATCTTATATGCAGGGCATTGGGAGCATGCAGCCCAATTTCTAATTTGTTATCAATGACATAGCTTAGAACAGGATGTAGAATACCCGGCGCATGCACAAGCAGGGCATCATCATAAAAGGCAAAATCCCTGACCCCTCTTTGATATTCCTGATTTAAGTGCCTGATAAGAGTTTCAGGGGTAGATCTGCTGAATCCCGGATAAATCACCGACGCTGCACAATAGGGACAGTTGAAAGGACAACCTCTCGTGGTCATTAAGATTGAAAAGTCAGGGGCGGGATAAAAGGAAACATCAGCCCTCATGCCGGCATCAACAGGCAACTGCGGTGTTTTGCGTCCAGAGATGCTCCAGAGCCGATTCCAGTTGTCTGAACGCTCAAGAGGACCTGAAAAGACAAAGTCCGCTCCTGTGCCCATGGCATGATCAGGACATAATGTGGCGTAAATACCGCCAAGACATACAGGCGTAAAGGGAAACAGCTCCTTGATAAGCCTGATGGCAGCCATGACACCAGGATACCAGTAAGTCATCAGTGAGGTAATTAGGATCAGATCAGGTCCAGGCTCCAGATCAGCCATTGCATCAACAACATCCTGCCGTGAAGCTCCGTAGCGGCTGAACTGTCTCGGCACATTTTGCAGGGCCCAGGGCTTGGGAAGTGGAAGTTTCGGGTATCGGCCCCGCCCTGTTCTTTGCGGTTCCGGCCAGGATCCGGGAAACATCTCACGAGCCATGAAGTCAACCAGAGCTGTATCTGCACCTGCCCTGTGCAGCATGTCAAGACAGCACAACAATCCTGCAGGTCTGGACCAGACATTGAATGCCGCAAAATCATAAATCCACGGGTTGACCCCGAGAATCTTCAAGGCTTTTGAATCACCTGAGCACTTCCAGGTAATCTTGTGCGGTAGAGGCCTCATTACTGTCTGGACTTTGTTGTATAATACTTTCAAACCACCTCATTGCTTCACGATCCCGACTGAGTCCAAGCAGCAGCTCAGCCAGCATCAGTCGAAGCTGTGCACTGTCGGGACGAGAAGTTACTCCAGCTTCAAGGACCTCAACAGCTTCAGCATACCTTTCAGCCTTCTGCAGCAATTGGGCAGTCTGTACATAGAGTGGAATATAACGTCTGTTCTTTTCAATGCCCAGCACGGACCATGATAAAGCCTCATCATACTTTTTCATTTCAATATTAAGAGAACCTAAATTATATGCGGCAAATTCAGGAGTCATATACTCACTGACACTCAAGGCCTGTTCATATGCGTAAGCTGCTCCAGCAAAATCGCGCATGGACTGCCGCACCTGCCCTAAATTGTTCCAGGCTTCTCCATAGTCGGGATCTAATTCCACAGCACGCTCAAATGATGCTGCAGATCTTGAAAAATCATCCAGGACACTGTAAGTCATACCCAGGTTAAAGTGCAGGCGCGGATTGTCCGGGGCAATGCCCTGTACAGTCCGCAATTGATCCAGAGCCATTCTTGGCTCTGATTCTAACAGATATCTTTCCGCCAGATCCAGACGAATTTCAACCTGCCCACTTGAAACAGCCTGCACTCGTTCACCAGTATGAGCACACCCATATATAAACATTAAAAGTAAAATGAAAACTAATCCGAGGTTTAATTTTGTGCTTAGCACCTTTTTACGATCATACCTACTTTTGGGTTGTGGATAAAACACGCCTCAGATGACCTTATTCAGGGAATACTCTATAATGGCCTCTGCTCCCCTGGCCTGCAACTGAGGCACCAGGTCGCGAACCTGATTCTCCTCGACTACAATCTCCACAGACAACCAGTCGGTATTATATAAATTGGCTACAGTAGGAGCGGTCATGCTGGGAAGAAGGTCCATAATGTCATCCATACCATTTTGAGGCACGTTCATTTTCAGCCCAACCAGACGATCAGCCCTCAAGGCTCCATGCAAAAGGGTATTGATGGTTTCAATCTTTTTTCTCTTCCAGGGATCATCCCAGGCCTTTTTATTGGCTATGAACTGGGTATTGGTTTGAAGGAGTTCTGCAATAATTCTCAATCCGTGAGCCTTAATTGTGGTCCCGGTTTCAGTTACTTCAACAATGGCATCAGCCAGGCCTTCCACAACCTTGGCCTCGGTGGCACCCCAGGAAAACTCAACTTCCACATCAATGCCTGCGTTTTTAAAATAATTGAAGGTAAAATTTTTGAGTTCGGTGGCAATTTTTTTTCCTCCGAGATCCTCAGGTCTTTTGTAGGGAGAATCGCCGGCCACAGCCAGAACCCACCTGGCCGGTCTGTTGCTGACCTTGGAATAAACCAGATCTGATACCACCACCACATCAGAGTTATTCTCCATAATCCAGTCTTTGCCGGTAAGGCCTGCGTCCATGGTTGCATTTTCAACATACCTGGAAATTTCCTGGGCCCTGCAAAGAGAACAGACCAGTTCATTATCATTGACTTCAGGAAAATAATTGCGATGATGAGGCTTGATTTTCCAGCCAGCCCTGGCAAAAAGGCGCATGGTCGCTTCCTGAAGCGAACCTTTGGGAATCCCCAGCTTCAAAACATTATCATCTATCATTTACTTATATACCTCCTTGGGATCAAAAACCATGCTTTCGCAGACTTCAAAGCCCGAAATGCCGGCTTTGGTAAAGAAACAGCTCTTATAACCCTTATGACAGGCAGCGCCCCCGACCTGTTCCACTTTATATAGAATTGTATCTAAGTCGCAATCCACCCTGATTTCTTTAATTTTCTGCACATGGCCGGAGGTTCCTCCTTTATGCCAGATGCAGTTCCTGCTGCGGCTGTAATAATGTGCTTCTTTGCTTTCCAGGGTTTTATCCCAGGCATCTTCATTGACATAGGCCAGCATTAGCACTTCCCCTGTAGCATGTTCCTGCACAATGGCTGGCAGCAGGCCGTTTCCCTTGGCAAAATCCGGTTTCAAAACAAATCTCCTTTATTGGTAACAGTTTAGCCTTTTTTAAGGAAAGCAGGGGAGAGGCCCCCCCGCACTTATTATTCTAAAGGATGATTGACAGGATTTTAATAATAAGTGCGGGAAGAGCCAGTCCCCATGCCACATGCAAATGGCTGAACAATTACCTTTATTAATTTTTTGCGTCATTCAACTTCTTATGACATCCGCCTTAAGTTGACCACATGCAGCCTGTATATCCGCCCCCATACTTTTGCGCAGCATCACTGTGAAACCTTTAGATCTCAAAAAATCCTGAAAAGCTTCAACACTTTCTTCAGTTGATGACTGAAAACTACTGTCAACCCCTGGATTAAAACGCAGCAGATTAATTTTGCATTTCACCTTAGATAAAATTTTGCATAATTCCCCTGCCTGACGTAATGAATCATTAACCCCTCTGAGAAGCATATACTCAATAGTAATTCTTTCCCTCGGAGCTAATGGATAAGTTTCCATGTCCTTAATTAAATTATCCAGGTGATGTGCTGATGCTCCAGGCATGATGGCTTGACGGGTTGTTTGATCAGGTGCATGCAGAGATACTGCAAGGTAGCACAATTGGGACTGACCTAATTTATTCAGCCCGCCTGAAACTCCTGCAGTGGACAAGGTAATCTTTCTGCGAGAAAAGTTAAGTGCGTCCGGACACCTGAAAATTTGCAGAGCCTGATGGACCTGTTTCCAATTAAGAAGAGGCTCACCCATTCCCATCAAGACTAAATTATTCACAGGCATCAAATTACCTGAACCCAGCAGATATCTGCGAGCAGCAAGAACCTGCCCTGCTATCTCACCTGCGCTCATCTGACGCTCAAAACCCATGGTGCCTGTACTGCAGAACTGGCACCCAAGAGCACACCCGACCTGCGTGGATAAACATTGAGTATAATGATCGCCTGCAGGTATGAGTACACTTTCCACTGACTTGCCATCTTTCAGCAAGAGCAGCAGCTTAATTGTGCCGTCAGAACTTCTGGCAGCACGAGCAACCCCTGGTGGCTCTATGGTATATTCCTGATCCAGCCTCAAGCGCAGCTTCTTGGAAACATTAGTCATGGACGAGAAATCATTACAATTTTTCCCCCATATCCACTTCATAATCTGAGACGCCCTGTACAAAGGCTCATCCATGGCCTGCAGAACCTGCTCCAAACCTTTCTTGTCAAGATCAAGCAAATTCTTTATTGAATTTTCTCCTTCTCCTGATAGCGCATAATAAAATCAATAGCTTCAGGGACAGATGTTACATCTCCTGCAATCTGTGCCTGCAAAAGCGCTTCTCGAATCAGACCCACAGCCGGCCCTGGCTTGATATCGGTGAAATCCATTATTTCATGTCCATTAAGCAGCGGTTCCAGCATCTCTTCAGACAACTCTGCCCGCTCAAGCATTTTCATATTATGATTGAATTCTTTATAGCTTCCGTTTCTAGCCTTAATATCGGCTCTGGCCATTTCAATCAGTCTGGGATACTCATCCAAAGCCTTGAATCTTCTAATCCCTTTGTCTGTGAGCATGAAATGAAAGCGCATATGATGCCGCACAAGATGGCAGATCAAGTCAACTTCATCAGTATTGAACCTGAGCCTTTTGAGGATTTTTCTGGTTACCTTGGATCCAATGCGATGGTGCTGATAAAAGGTCATTTTGCCATCAAAATACTCACTGGCAAACAGCTTGCCCACATCATGAAATTGGCAGGCCATGGTACCGTACCAGTCATAGGGCAACTCTTCTGGATACCTCCGCATGACCTGCACAGTATGATCCCATACATTCTCTTCTCCTTCTTCAGCATTCTTGACCTGCCTGACCCGGCTAAGAGAAGCCAGTTCCGGCACAAGACCATGCAGAATCATGCTGTCAAAAAGAAGCTGGGCAAAGATATGCATATTTTCAGCCTCAACCTTGCGCCATTCATCCATAAAATCTGTCACTGAGACATAGTCAAGCACTCTTCGGCAGGCCCTGACTATGGCCAGCCAGGTATTGCCTTCAATGGGCAAATGATAGTTTGCTGAAAAGCGCAGGGCCTTTATGGCCCGTAAATAGTCTTTCTTCAAAGTTTCATCAGGAATGCCTTCAAAGCAGATATGACCGGTATCAAGCTTTTCAAAACCATCATAAACATCGTGGGCTTTGGGTATGTACGGGCAGGCCCAGGAAAGAGGAAGATCGCCCACAGACTCAAGCTTTCTGACAAGCCTTGGAGTCAGTCTTGCTATGGTGCCATCGGTGTATGAACTTTCAATAACATCTGCAGGGTAAAAATTAAAAATTGCATCTCCCTGTCTAAGAGTTCCGGTTAACTCAGCTGAACCGGATGATTCCAGGTTGGGGAAAAGTCTGGAAAGCTCATCTGCGTCAAGATCAGTGCAGATATCGACTTCAAGGTCATTTTCAGCCATTGCTCTTTTCTGCAGCGGTGCATTTATGACGTATGCGTCATACCCGTTACGCATTATGGTCTTGCAGAGGGCGGCAGCATCCTTAATGGGCTGTGGCATTCTTCTCTCCTTGGTTCCGCAGCAGCGGATTTTTAAACGGGTAATTTTTTACTTGGTAAAGCCTGGTGAATGGTCACAAATATATGGAAAAAAAATTTTCCTCAAGTCTTGACAAGGGGCATTTTTTTATTTGGTAACAATACTTTAGACCTACCGCCTCAATCCTGCATCAAAAAACAGAAAACCTTGACAAGAGCAAAAAATGTCTAAAATTCCAATTCTTTAACCTTCAACCATAAACCTCCAACCATAAACCTTCAGCCTTCAACCTTCAACCTTCAGTCTTCAGCCTTCAGCCTTCAACCTTCAGCCTTCAGTCTTCAGCCTTCAGCCTTCAACCTTCAGTCTTCAGTCTTCAGTCTTCAGTCTTCAGTCTTCAGTCTTCAGCCTTCAGCCTGAAAATTCCTGTTATTCATTTTTTCAAACTGCCCCTGAACTCTTCAAAAGAATCAATACCCAGTTCCCGAGTGAGTTCCCTCAGTTCATTCACAAGAGAAAACAGCCGATCAGGCCTGGTAAACGTGGCTGTGCCCACCTGGACAGCGCACGCACCAACTAACATAAATTCAAGAACATCCAGAGCACTGCTGATGCCCCCCATGCCGATTACCGGAATCCTCACACTGCTGCATACCTCATAAACCATCCTCAGAGCCACCGGTTTGATTGCCGGACCGGACAGACCCCCAAATACGTTGGCGAGACAAGGTTTTCTGGTCCTGACATCTACAGCCATACCACTCAGGGTATTGATAAGTGAAATACAATCCGCCCCGGCAGACTCCACCGCTCTGGCAATTACCTTAATGTCAGTTACATTGGGGCTGAGCTTGACAATAACAATTTTTTTTCCTGCCTTTGCGCGCACCTTGCGCACCACCTCCGCAGCAGCAAGAGGATCCTGACCGAACTGCACGCCGCCTTCCTTGACATTGGGGCATGAAATATTGACCTCAAGGGCAGCCACACCAGGCTCAGAACTGAGTATTTCAGCAAGTTGCGCAAATTCACCTGCGCTTTGTGCATACAGATTGACTATTACAGGAGTCCTGTCCCAGGGAAGAAGAGGCAGCTTGTCCTGAATAAACCTTTCCACACCTATGTTTTGCAGACCTATGGCATTGAGCATTCCACAGGGTGTTTCGGCAATTCTGGGCATGGGGTTGCCGGATCTGGGCTTGATGGAAAGCCCTTTCACTACAATGGCCCCGAGATCTTCCAGGTTACCATAAGGTATAAATTCCAGTCCATAGCCAAATGTGCCAGAAGCACTCATAATGGGATTTTTAAGCTCAAGACCGGCTATATTTACATTTAAGTTCATGTGTCTCTCACACAGCTTGTGATTTTTTTGGTCAGCATTCATAATCCAAAAGCACCTGGTCTGCCATGAATACAGGCCCTCTGGTGCAGCTTTGCAAATATTCACCCTCAGGTGTTCTGGCAACACATCCCAGACAGGCTCCAACCCCGCAAGCCATCTTGTTCTCTAATGAAATCTGAACTTCTGCACCTGACTGCAACGCGCATTCTTGAACGTATTTGAGAAAAGGTGAAGGACCGCAGGCCATAACAGCCCTATGGAGAGCGTATCTGACTATGTGTTCTTTTAATTCCTTTTGAAATTGCACAATAGCTTCATCTGTCTTTTGTTGCATGGCCTTTTTTTCCATAACCTCCGGCAACTCCTCCCAAGGGTAGCGATGAAGATCAGCCCGATGACCAAACAGCATCAGTAGCTGTTCAGGACGGGGATGAGTTTTACAAAAGCCCACAAAAGGGGCAATCCCCATGCCTCCAGCAAGAATCATGACTTGCTTGTTGCTTTCCACCCTGAACCCGTTGCCCAGCGGACCCCAGACCTGAACTTTTGCTCCAGTTCCAAGTTGCCTTATCCTTCTGGTTCCTCTGCCCACTACCTGAATAAACAGACGCAGATAATCCCTGTTGGATTCACAAATGGAAAAAGGCCTGGGCCAGACTGGATCATTGCCCCAGTCTTCAGGCCGGATCATGACAAACTGCCCCGGCTTGTAACTTCCCGGCAATGGATCCAGAAAAAGATTCACAAAATCAGGGCTGCCAGCACAGGTTATGGCCTGAACGTTCATGGTCAGACAAGAAGGATTTATACTTTCAGGTTGTAACTCGTTCATTTTTGTAACTCCGCCGCTAATTCCAGTCCTTTGTCGCCTCCCACCATTCTGGCCAGTTCCTGCCTTGATTCCTGAGGACTGAGACTGTGGCATAAAGTAAAGGTCTGCTCATCAACTACACTTTTGAGTACCACAAAATGCCGCTGCGCCAGACAGGCCAGTTGGGCCCAGTGGGTTATAAGGATGATCTGCCTGTCCTTAGCAAGGTCCTGGATACGTTTCCCCACCTGGTTTAAAATGGTTCCACCGATTCCGGCATCAACCTCATCAAATAGAAGTGTCGGCAGATTCTGCTCAGATCTAAGCCCCACCAGAGCAAGCAAAAACCTTGACAATTCCCCACCTGACGCAATCATATCCAGGGGCTGAGGTGGTTGCCCCGGGTTTGGCACCCATAAAAGGCGCAGCCTGTTCTCTAATATATCCGGATATATTTCTTCAGGCGAAAATTCAAATTTAATGGATACATGCTGAGAAAAACCAAGATTACTAAGTTCCTTCTCTAACTTGACCTGTAATTGCCGCGCATGGTCCTGACGAAGAGCATCTAACTCATCCACAACTTTGAGCAGCTCATCTTTAAGCTTTTTTTCCTGTTTTTGCAGTTGTTTAAGTTTCAGCCCTCCCTCATCCAGAAATGAGATGGTTTCATCAATCTCCTGCTGAAAGCTCAGTATTTCTTCCAGACTTCTGTTAAGCTTTCTTTTGAGTTGAGAAAGCTTCCACAGCCTTGCCTCCACAGCTTCAAGCTCGGCTGTGTCTGCATGAGCGCTGGTGCTTCTAAGCCCTGAATCCACATCATCCAGCCAGGCCTGGAAATTTTCTGCTTCCTGGGCATAACTGGCAAATTCGCTATTATGTTCGGCAATAATGTGCAGACTCTTTTTAAGCTGAAAAAAAGTATCTTTCAGGTTATACTCCGGACTGTGAAGAGTATCCAAAGCCTTTTGCACAGTCTCTGCAAGCTGTGCTTTGACCCGGATATCGTGACGTTTCTGCAGCAGGCTGTCTTCTTCACCCTGCTCCGGGGCGACCTTTTCTATCTGCTCACTCTGGAAGTCAAGATACTCGCGCTTCTCAGAAACTTTGTCCAGTCTGTCCTGAAGGGATTTTTTTTCCGCTGCCAGTCTGTTTAATTCCTGCAGCAGTTCGTCTCTGCGTTTAAGGGGTGCTGAAGAAGGCAGAAAGGTATCCAGAATCTGGCCATGATAACCTGGCTTAAGCAGCTTCTGCTGACCATGCTGGCTGGTATGAATTAAAAGCTTTTCTCTGAGCCCCTGAACTTTTTCCTGCGAGCTTAATTTGTCATTGAGAAAAAACCTGCTTCGCCCGGATTCAGCCATTAGCTCCCTGCGCAGAATCAGCTCCTGTTCTTCGAGTACGAACATAGCCTCAACCACAGCTTTTTCAGCTTCCGGTCTGATTAGGGAAGATTTAATCTTTTCACCCATAATAAAGTCCAGAGCGCGGAGAATAAATGACTTTCCCGCTCCGGATTCACCAGTCAAAACATTAAGGCCGGGATGAAATTCCAGCTCCATATCATCAATAAGAGCCAGATTTTTTATTCTTAATAACTCAAGCATTGTTTCAGTTTCCTGTTGTTCCCCAGTCTAAACACCTGCGAAGATAACCCTTGCCATCCCTGGCAGCCAGCATATCTTTAAAAATTTCATCTTCACCACTTTTACGGGCATTGTCCAGCCCCAGAATGAGCTCCTCCAGCCCTTGATGCAGCCGGAAACTTCGCAGGTGATACATGGCTAATTCAAGGTTCCAGCGCCAGTTGCGCCTGTCATGAAGGCTTTCGTATGACAAAATCTTAAGTACCGTTGACTCAAGCCCTACCTGGCCTTGCACAATTCTTTTGATTTTCAGCAGAATTTCCTTATCCCCCGGAGCCTCCCTCGCAGCCTCTACAAGCCACTCCATGGCTGCTTGCGGCAAATGCCTTTTGATATCATATAAAAAGCCCTGTCTGAATCTGTATCCCTGCCTTGCAAGTTCGTTAGCCCAAATCAGCTTGAGTTGCAAAGGCGATTCTGGCTCTCTATATGGTACCTTCACCCTCAAACAGTGACGTTTCCAGAATTGCACAGCCAGAGGAAAATGCCCTGCATGCAGAGCAGCACCCGAGCAGGTCTGATTGACCATAAGATCATGATCATATTGTCTTTGCTGTAAAACAGGTATGATCAGATCCAGAAGCTTTGCAGCACTGTTGCTGTGCAGCCTGATGATGGCAGTCAATACTTCCTCATCCAAAGGGATGGAAAAAATCATTTCATTGATCTTTTCTTTGCCAAGATAAAACCTTGAACTGTCCCATAGCTCAAAAATACTCAGGTAAAGATTTTTTCTTTCATCTCTGGAACTGCCTGAGCGTCTAATTTCAGCTATCATTTTTAACAGATCTGCTGCTCGGTTACTCGGTAAATGGCAGGCATTTGTCCTGTTCCAACCTTTGAACGCAATCTTTTTGGCAAGAGTTGGGTTGCATCTGTAGAAATTTAACTTGTCCTGAAGTTCAAGAACGTGCTCAAATAAAACCACTTCTTTTTCAGGAATATAGAGCTCAGCAACATCCTCCATCAGTTTTTGACTAAGAACCAGGGACCCGCATGAAGCAGCTTCAAAAAGCCTGAAGTTGATTTCCC
The DNA here is from genome assembly GCF_000934755.1 of Desulfonatronovibrio magnus. Taxonomy (NCBI): domain Bacteria; kingdom Pseudomonadati; phylum Thermodesulfobacteriota; class Desulfovibrionia; order Desulfovibrionales; family Desulfonatronovibrionaceae; genus Desulfonatronovibrio; species Desulfonatronovibrio magnus. The sequence goes on along the minus strand of NZ_JYNP01000005.1, from coordinate 134,434 downwards.
CGGCAATGGACTCGTTGGGGACATATTTTGTTCTGGCATACAAATCCAGCATCTCAGAAAAACTGAGATTCTCTTCCACTCTGGCCTGATAATTTTTTTTCAAAAATTCAGCCATCCAGAATCTGGTCTGTCTATGCTCGGTTATGCGCCCCACAAAAGCCATTTCAATATCTTTTTGAGACCATGGATACCACGGCCTGGGCCTTCCAAACCAGGGCAGCCAGCCTGCTTCCTTGCCACTGTTACTAATAAATTTCTGTACCCAGGATTTTTGAGTAGTCAGAACCAGGTCAAAATTACGCGCGTAAACTTTGTGCCAGAAAAAATTAAGATGGGTGTCTATGGACCAGTAAACTTTATGGCAGGAAAAATTTTCAAGACCATCAAGCACAATCCGGGGACCCAGTGTTTCCTGCTGTATTATACATTGTGGTTCAAAGACTTTTACTTCTGGATGTCGATCAAGCAGGCATATTCCCGGAGGTGGCTTCAACTCAAGCACATCATGGCCCATTGCGCGCAATTCATTGGCCAGAGCCAGGTGTATCGCAATAATTTTCATTATATTCAGCTTTGCTTTAACCGTGGGTCAAGCAGGTCCCTGATGCTTTCTCCAAGCAGATTGTACCCCAGAACTGTTATCAGAATGCTTATCCCGGGAAAGATGGACAACCAGGGAGCGATACCCATCACATCCTTGCCTTCCATAAGAATATTGCCCCAGCTTGGGGTTGGTGGCTGAACGCCCAATCCCAGAAAACTCAGGGCTGATTCGGTCAGAATTGCTGCAGCCACGCCGAGAGTTGCCGAGACAAGTACGGGCGGCATGGCATTAGGCAGAATATGTCTGAAAAGTATACGGGCCGTACCTGCCCCACTGAGCCTCGCGGCCTGCACAAATTCTCTTTCGCGCAGGGTAAGGGTCTCCGCTCGCACCAGTCTGGCAACTCCCATCCACGAAGTAAGACCAATTACAACCATAATATTGGTCAGGCTGGGTTCAAGGAAAGCAATAACTGCGAGAATCAGAAAAAATGACGGAAAACAGAGCATCACATCTACAAAGCGCATGATTAACTCATCAACCAGCTTCCCGAAATAGCCGGCAACAAGCCCCAGAATCACCCCGATAAAAATGGAAATGCCAACAGCAACAAACCCGACCCACAATGAAACCCTGGCCCCGTAAATCAGCCTGGAAAGGATATCACGACCCAGATTGTCCGTTCCCAGAAGATACGAAGATGACGGTGGAAGCAGGATGGCATCAACATTGATGGATGTGGGATCATACGGCGCAATCCAGGGAGCCAGCAAGGCAATAATACTCATTCCGCCCACAATGGTCAGACCCAGGGTCAAAAGGATATATTTGGACGAAAACAGGGTCAGCACAAACCTGGAAGACACTTTTTACGACCTCCCCGCTCCGAGCCTGATGCGCGGATCAGCAAGAGCGTAGCCTATGTCAGCAAGAAGATTGCCTGCCAGGGTCAGCACTGATACCAGGACCAGGTTGCCCATTATCAGAGGATAGTCCCTGGCCAGCACAGACTGATAAAACAATTGTCCAAGCCCGGGCAATGAGAATACAGATTCTACAATAATACTTCCACCGATTAATGTAGGCACAGAAAGCCCCAAAATTGTTATAACCGGCATGAGGGCGTTACGCATGGCATGCTTGAAGACCACTACCCTGGTAGGCAGACCCTTGGCCCGCGCAGTCAGAATATAATCCTGGCGCAGCACTTCCAGCATGGAAGTTCTGGCAAATCTGGACATGCCGGCCAGGCCCGTTATGGTAAAGACAAATATTGGCAGGGTAAGATGCTTTACAAGGTCCACAAATTTGCCCCAGAAACTTAGGTATTCAAAATCCAGTGATGTTACTCCTGAAATGGGGAACACAGGCCAGTAGATACCGAAAGCCATCATAAGCAGCAGGGCAAGCCAGAAACTCGGCATGGCAAAGCCTATAAATACAAAAATGGTCATGCACCGGTCAAACCATCCGCCCTGGTAAAGAGCAGAAAAAACGCCTATGGGGATGCTTATGCCAAGTATTAGAATCAGAGAAATGATGTTAAGACTTAACGTGAGAGGGATACGTTCTTTAATCCTGTCCCAGACCGGACGGCTGTCACCGCTTAAAGAACGTCCAAAATCAAGCTTGACTATCCTTTGCAGCCAGTTGATATACTGTATATGTATGGGCTGATCAAGTCCGTATATTTTTTCAAGACGTTCTCTGGCTTCTGCCCCTGCTGTAGGGCTGAGGGTGGTCTGCATATCCGTTGGTGAGCCGGGTGCCAGATGTATGATCCAGAAGCTTAAGATGGTTATGCCCAGCAGAACCGTAGTCAGCCACAAAAGCTTGGAAAACAGTCTTTTGAGGAGAATCACCTTGGCCTGGTCCGGTTATTGCTCAACTTTTAGAGCCCTGGTCATAAGTTCTTCCACTGCTGACCTGGGATCTTTCTGTTCAAAAAGTACATTATAAACCTGCTCAGTAATGGGCATTTCCACATGCAAGTCTTTGCTCAGACGGTATACAGACTCAGTGGTCTTCACTCCTTCAGCCACTGTTTTACGCACCTTGAGAATATCATCAAGCGTCTTTCCCCGTCCAAGTTCTAAGCCCACCTGCCTGTTTCTGCTCAGATCCCCTGTACAGGTCAGAACCAGGTCACCCATGCCTGACAAACCCATAAAAGTTTTTTCCTTTCCTCCCAAAGCAACGCCAAAACGACTCATCTCCACCAGTCCTCTGGTAATCAATGCAGCCCTGGCATCATGCCCGAATTCCAGGCCGTCCGCTATCCCGGCTGCAATGGCCATGATATTTTTCAGTGCTCCTCCAAGTTCAACACCTCGGTAATCAGCATTAAAATAAACACGAAAAAAATCAGTGGATAAAATTTCCTGAAGCCTGGCCCCCAGTTCCTGGTCTTCACAGCCCAGACTGACTGCGGTAGGCAGCTTTCTGCTTACCTCATCGGCAAAGGAGGGTCCGGAAACGACAGAATATCGGGGGTTCTTACCCCTTAGCGCCTCACTGATAACACTGGACTGAGGCTTTAGCGTTGTCAGCTCTATCCCTTTACTGGCACAGATTATTACTGGATTGTCTAAAAAAAGATCTTTAAAATCCTCTAAGACTTTACGCATGAACTGACATGGAATAACCACCAGACAATAGTCAACTCCATGTAAAACCTCATCAGGCTCATGGCTGACTTCAAGCCGAGATTCAAGGCTGTATCCAGGAAGATACCAGGTATTTTCACCTTTTTTCTTTATTTCCTGGACAAGCTCTTTTTCCCGGGCCCACATGGACACTTTAAGCCCTTTGGTGCAAAGCATATTGGCCAGAGTGGTTCCCCAACTGCCAGCACCGAGCACAGCAATTTTACTCATTAAAAAAACTCCACGAACTATGTTCTATGCCTGAAAAAGTTTACGGCTATTGCCACCTGTTTTGCACGTACCGAAATATTTCCGTCACATCGCGATGACGAACAGGGGCAAAGGGTCCCTGAGCCACGCTCGCGTTGCATCCGCCATTGCTTTCATACACACTTTCACGATAGCTGAGAATGCCAATATATGGAGTCCTTCCAGAGTTGGTTTTCTTGACCTGAATTGTGATGGTAGCTGGATCAACCTGGTGGTAGCGGGCAACAAATAGAGTCTCGGACGGACCTACATAGAGATTTTCCGGAGTGTGCACAAAATTTTTATTGATAATCTGAACTCTTGCCTTGGCAAAATCATGAAACAAAGAGTGCAGGGAATGATTCTCATCCAGAATGACTGAATCGGCCTTTGCACTGCTTTGCACTCCAGGCAGAATAGCGATACTGAACATTAAGCTCAGGAAAAGTAAATATCTGATTTTCATGGCTGCCACCGCAATTTAAAATGCCCGGCAACTGGAGTGTTGCCGGGCATAATGATCTTTTGATTATTGCAGTTTCATTTCAACACGACGGTTGAGGGATCTGCCCTCCCTGGTGTTGTTGTCAAATTGAGGCCTTGTTAATCCATAACCCTTGGTTTCCAGACGATTCCTGTCAACTCCCTGCTCTACCAGAAAATCAGCAACAGCCTGGGACCTTCTCTGGGACAGTCCCATATTGTAATCTGCGGGTCCAATGTTGCAGGTATGGCCTTCTACCACGACCTTTTGCCCAGGACGAGCTTTGAGTATTTCGGCAGCTTCCCTGAGAATCTCCCTGTATTCTGGCTTAATCACAGCGCTGTCAAAGTCAAAGGTGACATTGCTGAAAACAATGACTTCTTCAACAGGCTCAGGCTTGGGTTCAGGTTTTGGTTCAGGTGCAATTACGATTTCGCGGGTTTCGTAAAAAACTCTCTGAATAAAGTCTGCTCTTACAAAATCCTTGGCAACTAGCTCACCGGCATCTGCGGTCACTGTGCAGGCATTAAGGCCGGCAAGCTGGTCAATAAAGGCCTGCTCATCAGATGTAACTGTACCGGCAGAAGGCTTCTGGGCAAGGCTTACAAAGTGAAAGCACAGCCTGTTGCCATACTTGCTGTACATATCGCGCATTACAGCCTTTGGCTCTACTCCGACATTGGATTCGCCATCTGTAACTACAATGACAGCAACGCGATTACTCAAGCCTGAAACATAATTGTCAAGCTTCATAAGATCCTGTCCCATGGGAGTGGTGCGGCCAAAAACATCAAATTCGGTTGGTACGGACTGTACAGCACCAGCTATAGCCTGACGGTTGAACCCGGACACAGATCTGAATTCTTTGTAAGGCGCAAACGAATACACGCCAAAGTTAGCATCAAGTTCAGGCACCTCACTGTTAAGAGCAAGAACTACGTCCCTGGCCAGCTCGGATTTTTTCATGCCTTTGTCACGATAATCAAATCCCATTGAACCTGAATTATCAATCAAAAAGATAAAATTTTCCGCCCTCGGCTCAATCACGGTCCTGGTCTGCTGAGCAAAGCTTGCTGAACTCCAGACAGTTATAAATGTCAGCAACAAAACTACTACAAACCCTTTTAAAAATTTTGTCATAAACAATATCCTCCTGTATTTGATTAAAATTTCAAAAAATTCAGTCCCACCTTCATTCTATGGCCGGGAATTGCTCAAAAGGGGGACTGAATTAAACCTGTCACACATAAAAATAGCTAATCTTTAAGGCTGTTGCGAAACATCTGCAGCAAACTCCTCAGGCCGCCACTTACATGTCATAGTGTTTCTTAAGCTGCATAAACCTTTCGCCACAATAGAGCCTGCACTGATTCATACAAAAAGCCTCATAACTATATAATTACATAACATAATCAAAAAGATCAATCAAGCAAGGGCATAAAGAGATAAAGTAAGTAAAAGCTCGGCCCTTAACAAGTGCTCAGCTCCCGCATCCGGGACCTAACCGAAAAGCAGCTTAACCTTGTTACCAGGCTTCAGCCAGGAAACAGGGCCCTTTTGCCGCCCTCAAAGCAGATGGACTATCCAGCGGGAAAAGAGCCAGTCCCCCTTTCAGCTTAAATAATGTTTTGCTTTATTGTTGAGCTGTTATCGGAATTACAAGTTTAAATTTAGTTTCATTACCAGAAGAGTGCATATCCACTTTCCAGTTCTGCCTTCCAGCTAAGAACGCACATACAGGCAAACCCATTCCAAGATGATCTTCTTTGGATGTACTGCCGGCCAACCATGGGTCAAGATCTGCAACAACAGTAAAGGAAGTAGTTTCAATATTCAAGTTATGACCATCCACTGCTGCATCAATGATGATGGTTTGCTTGTCCTGCGACTCTTGTTCCTGACAGGCCTCTACCGCGTTTCTTATCCCCTGATCAACACAAAGAGTCAAGTAAAAAGGTGAAATCAAAAGATTAATATCCGACTTTTCGAGCTTGATCTGACATAAAATTTTATGTTTGAAAAAAAGATCATTTTCCCAGAATTCGATGATCCATTCTAAAAAATCTTTAATATTCAGCTGTGCTTTATCCTTTTGACCAAAAAAGCTGCATCTGCTGCTTTTTTGCAGATACTGCACCATCTTGCCGGCACTGTTAGATGACTTGGCGAGTCTTTCTCTAAAATCCCCCAAGGGCTGGGCTGCTGAACTCTCAGCCTTAGCATTGAGCATGGATAGCTGCATATCCATGATGTGAACGTAGTTGTTCAGATTATGAATCAGACCGTTAACCATCTGACCAAGCCCGGCCATGTAATAGAAGTCAGCCAAAGCCATGTATTTTTCATCTGTTAGCTTCACTTTTACTGCCTCGAATCTGTTCTCTTTGTTCCTGAAATACGAACTGGACAATTTTTTCCCGCTCAATATCCCTGACACTGGTGAACTCAACAACCCATACAGGAATCTTTTTGATCTTTTCCATACGATGGATCCTGCCTACAACCCCCACAACCTTTAAAGGAAATTGAGATAAAATTAAAGCCATTTCCAGGTTATCATCCACCTCAAAGGAAGTCTCTGAAACAAACTGCAACCCGGCTCCGCTGATCTCAATCACTTCAGCAGCTATGGGAAAATCATCCTGAATGCTGCCCTGATTTAATAAACTGAGAATCATATTAAGCTTTTCGTCCATACCTTTTAAAAATGCCACCAATTCCCTCGGTATGTGTGAACCATATAGATTTTTGGAAGTCTGATCATCTGTATCACATGCAAAACAGCCCGTAAAAATGGGCTTAGTATCTGCAAAAGGTGTCTTTCTGGCATAAGCCTTAATTCTGGTGGTTACCCGGGAGTAATTTCTATCCTTTACACTCATGTTGCACCCCACAATATATGTAATAGTTTAGCCCTTTTCTAAGGAAAGCAGGGGACAGGCACCCCAGCCCTTGTTTTTTGTTGATGTAAAACACAGACTAAATAAAACAATGGCTGGGAGAGCCAGTCCCCCTCCGGGCTGTATGCCTCCGGGCAGGAAGCCGTGCCACATGCAAACGGCTAAACTGTTACCAATATATGAATCAGTTCAGCAATTACAGTATAGTGATCACAGCCCCTTTCAGCAGACTAAAAGTCTCCATTGGCTTCAGTATGCATGGCACCCACAGGACATATTCTGGTACACATGCCGCATGCATTGCACTTGTTGGCGTCAAAAAGTATTGTTCTCGTTTCCTGCTCTATGCAGAGGGCCCTGGCAAGACAAAGGGCCGTACACATGCCGCAGTGAGTGCAGGATTCATCATCCCGACTGATGGAGCGGGCCACGTCCTGAATACTTATTCCATGCTCCTGCAGGTAAGAAATGCCTTTCTTGTAATCATCCTCTTTGCCTGATAGCTCCAGAATCATGTGACCTTCCTCTCGAGGACTGATCCTGGCTTTAAGAATATTAAAAGTCAGATCAAAGTGTTTGGCCAGATTGTACATCATGGGCCTGCGCACAACATCTGATGCAAAATGCAGAGAAATTATTTTTGAGTACTGTTTTTTTGAAGAATCCATATCCGGTCATCCTTAAAAAGCATTATTAGTGAGTGACTTGCCTCGATTGCGTAATGGCTGGAAAATTCTAAGTGTAAGGCCGCAGCCTGTCATGGCAGCTTTTTTTCAATCTGAAAGAAAAGCTCTGGCTCTTCGAGCCTCTGCACTGTCAGGAAAACGATTGATGAGCTCATTTAGAACCAGCCTTCCGGGTTCTTCACGATCAAGATTCATAAATGACATACCCTGCTTGAGCATGCTTGCACTCAACTTGCTGCTGTCGGGATAGTTAGTAATAACCTCCTGATAAGCCAGGACAGCCTGAGCATATTTCTGCATCTGGAAAAAACTTTCACCCTGCCAGAAAAAGGCGTTGGAAGCAAGGGCATGACCTGGAAAGTTATCAGTAAACTCCTCCCACAGGGCTTGAGCCTGATCATAGTCGCGGTCATAAAATGAATCCAGTGCTCGTTGATAGAGTTCCCTGGCTGCCCCTTCGTCAGCAGGGTCGGAAACACGGACCCGCTCAGTCTCCAGATCAGGAGCATCCGGCAAAGGTGTTCTTTCAGCAACTTCAACGCCCAGCTGGCTGGACATCATTTGTACTGAGCGATCCAGATCGTCTGTTTTAACTCTGAGCTGACCAAGTATACGCTGCGCTTCCTGGCTTTGCGACCTGTTTTCCAGCATCTGCCTTTCCATGGCATCCAGAGTTCCTGTCAAGGTGGCAATCTGCACCCTCATGGATTCCATCTCAGCCCATAAGTTGGCCTGAGTTGTCTGTACTGATCCTCCAGCTTCAGACATGGCTTCTTCGAGAGCTACAATCTTTGCACCGTAATCTTCCAGCTGCCGAATAATTTCCTGATTATCCTGCTGATGTTTTCTTTCAATTGCCATGATCTGCTGACGAAGTCTGTCAACATCAGACTGACCAGTAACACAGGCACTCAACAATACCAAGGATAAAGCTGAAAGCAAAAATTTAACCTTAAACACTTTTGATAACTCTCCTTCTGCCAAAGACAAGGTAGGCCAGTCCCCCGAGAACAGGAATAAAAACTGCCAGGGCAATCCAGATCATTTTTTCCTGGGGTGTTTCAAAATCATTTTTGAAAACATGCAGTATTGCCCACAGATTTGGCAAAATTGGCAGTAAAACTAATACTATCAGAACTGGATTTTCAAAAAAAACATCATACATTCATTATCTCCAAAGAAACAATTTAACTTCTTGCGTCTGACTCGGGAGCATTACGCATTTCTGAAAAGTCAATTGGGGACAGTCCCCATGCCAAGCTGTCACAATCTGGTTTTAACCCCAAAATAGCTATAGCTTTCAGAAACGCGTAATGCTCTCTATGACTAAGTGCAGACAACCCTGGATGCCTGCAATTGTCTGTCATTGATTTATGAACTGGAAACAGACCTTTTTAGCAGTACGACCCCGGTTACAAACACTGCAATCCCCAGCACCTGGTTAATTGATATTATGCCAAGTTCTGGCTGAAGATCACCTCGAAACAGGTCCATGGCCATTCTGAGCGGCACATAAATTGTGAGAAACAATCCGGCAAATCTGCCCGGTTCTGCAATCTTGTTTCGAACCAGCACCAGAAAAATAAAACACAGAAAAGCTGCAAGGGCCTGATAAGCCTGAACCGGGTGCATGGCCACAAAAAGTGGTCCAACAGCATCTGGATGAGTATAAGTTATGCTCCAGAACAAGTCAGTTGGTTTTCCATAAGCACATCCTGATGCAAGACAGCCAAGCCAGCCCACACCGATCCCCAGAGCGGCACCAGGGGCAGCAGCATCCAGCCATTTGGCTACTGGCTGCTTTTTATAGTGCAAAAACACGATCAGCATCAAGGCGCTGCTCACCGCCCCGCCCATAAAAACAACTCCACCCTTCCAGAGCCTCAGGATATCCAGAAGATCATCACTGTACATTTCAAAGTTGGCAGCAACAAAAACAAGACGGGAACACAGAATACCGCCTAAGATAACATAGAACCCGGCGTCAAGTACGAGACGGTGATCCAAGCCCCTTATTTCTGCTTCACGCATGGTCCAGGCCATGCCAAGCAAAAACGCGGCTGAAACAAAGAAACCATACGAATAAAAAGCAAAATGACCAAACTCAATCAGAACCGGATGCATATCTCTTTTTCTTGTAAAATGAAACCAGCAGCAAAATGGCTCCTGTTGAAATAGCCATGTCAGCTACATTGAAAGCTGGCCAGTGATGACCACCTATATGAATATCCAGAAAATCAATGACCATGCCAATTCTGATACGATCAATAAGATTTCCCAGGGCCCCGCCCAGAATAAGACCTAAGGCAGTAAACAAATAAGGATCATGACGGTCCACTGTCCTTAGCAGATGAAAAATCAAAACGACGGCCAGGCCTGTAACACCGATGAAAAAATAGGTCTGCATGTTGCCCTCAAGGTCTGCCAGAAAACCAAAGGCAGCACCCTTATTAAGCACATGAACCAGATTAAAGAATCCTGGAATAACTGTTTTGGACTCCCACAACGGAATGGTGTTTTGAATCCAGACCTTGGTGATCTGATCCATGATCAGAATTACACCAGCTAAAATGAATACAATTTTGTGCTTTAGTTTCATTGTCTTGCTGTAATATTTAAGAGTTTATGTGGTTTACTGTTTCAATCCTGCAGTATAATACAGGAAAACTATTCGAAGTTGACAAGAGCAATAATGACCTGGATCCTGCACCTTCAGCCTTCAGCCTGAAAAAAACGGTTATCGCCCCAGCTTAACGATCCTTGTTTAAGTTGAGTTGCAGGCACAGCCCAAATTAGTCCAATGTCAGTTCTTTCATGATCCCAGAACACCTTGGGCAGGCCATTTCAGAATCCAGGGTTTCGTTGTAAATCCAGCACCTGGAGCATTTTTCACCAGGTGCCCTGCTTACTTCCACCATTAGTCCGTCCATTTCCTGGCTTTTGAATATGCCTTCCGGGGCCTGATTCATGGGCTTAACAACTGCCTTGGACACAATAAATATAAAGCCCAGTTCCTTTTCCAAGGCCTTAAGACCATCAAACTTGTCTTCGTCTACATACAAAACCACCATGCTGTCTAAGGAGTGCCCCAGTTCCTTGGATTTTCTCAAGGGTTCAATAGCTTTGGTTACTTCCTGGCGCACTGCGTAAACCATATCCCACAGATCTTTTTCATCCTGACCTGAACCAGGGTAGTCCTTAAAGTCAGGCCTTAATCCAAAAACAGTCCGGCCGTACCTTTTAAGCTTCTGAGGAAGATGCTGGTAAATTTCTTCAGCAGTAAAGCTCAACACTGGCGCCATGTTGCTGAGCATGGATTCAAGCATCAGGAAAAGAGCTGTCTGGGCGGACCTTCTTTCTAAGCTTTTGGGAGGATAAACATACAATCTGTCCTTGATGATATCTAAGTAAAATGAAGAAAGCTCCACAACACAAGTATTATGCAGAGTATGAAAAATTTTGTGAAACTCGAATTTTTCATAAGCCTTTTGCATGGTGCTGTGTTTATTTAGAATCAGGGTCAAGGCATATCTATCCAGAGGGAGCAGTTCATCATTGGCAACCATATCTTCTGAAGGATCAAAGTCAAAAAGGTTACCCAGAAAGTAACGGGAAGTATTTCTGATTCTGCGGTAAGCATCAACCAGGCGATTGAGTATTTCATCGGAAATGCGCACATCTTCCTGATAGTCCACTGCAGCTACCCATATGCGCAAAATCTCAGCTCCATACTTGTCGATAATTTCCTGGGGAGCAATGACATTGCCGAGAGATTTGGACATTTTGCGTCCATCCCCATCTACTACATAACCGTGCGTCAAAACCGATTTGTAGGGTGCCTGCCCTCGAGTACCGACAGATGCAAGCAGAGAGCTGTGAAACCAGCCTCTATGCTGATCCGTTCCTTCGAGATACATATCAGCAGGATATGTGCATTCCTTGCGTTTTTCAAGCACTGCAGCAAAACTGGTGCCGGAATCAAACCAGACATCAAGAATATCGTCCTCTTTTTTCCAGTCTTGTGATCCGCATCCAGGACAGGTCAGACCATCAGGCATCACTTCATGGAGGTCAGCCTCAAACCAGTAGTCGCAACCTCGCTCATGAGCTTCAAATTTATCAGTAATGGAAAAAATCCATTCCGGATCCATATAGGTATGGTCGCATTTGGAACAAAGCAGTGCTATGATGGGCACTCCCCAGTTTCTCTGTCTGGATATGCACCAGTCAGGTCGATTTTCAATCATGGAATAGATACGCTGCCTTCCCCAGGCTGGAATCCATTGAACATCATTCATGATGGCGTCTAAGGCTCTGGAGCGTAAGTTATTTTTTTCCATGGAGATAAACCACTGGGTGGTGGCCCTGAATATGACCGATTTTTTGCAGCGCCAGCAATGGGGATAAGAGTGTGAAAGCTTATTCTGATTCAATAGCAGACCAGCATTCTCCAGCTTTTCAATTACCAGCGGATTGGCTTCATGAACATTTTTACCTTCAAGAAAGTCAATGCTGGATAGAAATCTGCCCTGATCGTCAAGTGGAGAAAGTACCTCAAGACCATACTTCATGCCTGTTTCATAGTCTTCACGACCATGACCGGGAGCAGTATGCACTAAACCCGTACCTGAATCCAGAGTTACATAACTGGCCAGAACCAGAGGAGATTCGCGATCAATAAAGGGATGAGCGGCCTTTATACCTTCAAGCTCAGCACCCTGCACCTTGCCCTGAATTTCATAAGCCTTCCAACCGAAAATTTCAGACAGGTCAGAGACAAGTTCAGTTGCGAGAATATAGTGAGCATTGTCTGCCTTGACCAGACTGTACTCAAATTCAGGATGAACAGCTACAGCCATGTTGCCGGGTATGGTCCAGGGGGTGGTGGTCCAGATGACCGCAAAAGTTTTATCTAAGTCTGCCTGGGGAAAAGTATCCTTGACTTTGTGATCTTTGACGGGAAAAGCCACAAAAATGGACGGAGATGTGTGATCATCATACTCCACTTCGGCCTCTGCCAGTGCTGTCTCGCAGTCAATGCACCAGTAAATTGGCTTTTTTCCCCGAACAACTGAACCGTTTTTAATGAAATTGCCCAGCTCTCTCGCTGTTGCTGCCTCGTATGAAGGATGCATGGTCTGGTATGGATTGTCCCATTCTCCCATCACTCCCAGGCGCTTAAATTCCTTACGCTGAATATCTAAGAATTTAGACGCATACTCACGGCAGATTTTGCGAATCACAATGGAAGGTACAACTTTGCCCTTGGCTTTCAGTTCCTGAGCTACCTTATGCTCAATGGGCAGCCCATGACAATCCCATCCAGGAACGTACTGCGCGCAAAAGCCCATCATGTTTCTGGATTTGACAATAATATCTTTTAACACCTTGTTCATGGCCGTGCCCATGTGGATATGGCCATTGGCGTAAGGAGGACCATCGTGCAGCACATAGGGCTTACCATTCACATTGGCCTTAACCATCTCCTGGTAAGCATTGATTTCCTCCCAGAAGCTCAGCATTTTGGGCTCATTCTGGGTCAGGTTGGCCCGCATGGGAAAAGAAGTTTTGGGAAGATTGAGGGTCTTTTTATAATCAGTCATTTACTCCGCCTTTATTCTTGAAAGATTCAACTGCAAAAACTCACGTAACTATTCACCACATACAGCCTTTCTATTGAACTGTAGTGGATTCCGGCTTTCGCCTGAATCACGAAGAAGAGCAACTACATGCCTTAACCGGAAACCCGGACCAGATCCGGGGTCAATGTGGAGGCGGCTTCTAACCGCCTGTGCCTTAATAGCCTGCAGGATGCAGTCTCCACTTATCAAGGCAGTTACTCGCAGGTTCGAACCCGGCCGCGCCCGGGTGAGACGCTTCTAAAATTAGAGGCATGAATATAGATTTTTATCCTGATCCAGAAAATCCGGATAAATTTTGAAATTGAATCATACCCGCAAGGAAGTCAAGTTTTTATGATAGTTTAAGGTTTACCCTGAACTTCCCAGGCACAACAACGCAACCTGGAAAGTTTTTGCATCTTGCGAAAATTAAGGCCAAGAACTTAACACTACAGCAACACTTTATTCAAGCTATAAGTGGACTGACTCTTTTGCAGCCTGATTATACGGCTGATTTACGATTTGAGATCGGCAAAAGTGTCGCTGTAGTGTTGAAAGGTCTTAACTAATGCGGACTGTGCCCACAACCCAATTTAAACAAAGATTGTTAAGCTGTGGGCGATAACCGTATTTTTCAGACTGAAGGCTGAAGACTGAGGCTGAAGAATAAGGTTCCTGGGCATTATTGATCTTTCGAGGTTAAAAAACTTGCTTGTTTTTTTCTACAGGATTAAAATAGTAAGTTACTAAGAACATCTTTCACAGCCTTGTCTGACCAGCTCCTCAAAATAGACAATGGTTTTTTTCAAGCCCTCTTCAAGGGGTATTTTAGGTTCCCAGCCAATTTTTTCTCTGGCCAGGCTGATGTCTGGACGTCTCTTCTGAGGATCATCTTCAGGCAATGGCCTGCGGACCAGGTCTGACTTACTGTTAGTAAGCTCTACAATGGTCTCGGCAAGCTCTCTTACTGTGAATTCTCCGGGATTGCCCAGATTTAACGGTCCCTGGAAGCCTTCATCGTTATTCATCAATTTTATAAATCCGTCCACCAGGTCATCAATGTAACAAAAGGACCTGGTCTGCATGCCATCACCATAAAGAGTTATAGGCTCATTCTTCAAAGCCTGAATAATAAAGTTGGATACAACTCTGCCATCTGCGGGATGCATTCGGGGGCCGTATGTATTAAAAATTCTGGCAACTCTTATCTCCAGATTATGCTTGCGCTTATAATCAAAAAACAACGTCTCTGCGCAGCGCTTGCCCTCATCGTAGCAGGAGCGCGGCCCTATGGGATTGACATTGCCTGTATAGCTTTCAACCTGAGGATGCACTTCTGGATCACCATAAACCTCGCTGGTGGAAGCCTGGAAAATTTTACAGCCCAGCCTTTTGGCCAGTCCCAGCATATTAATGGCACCCATTATGCTGACTTTGGTGGTTTGAACAGGATCACGCTGATAATGTATAGGCGAGGCAGGGCAGGCCAGATTCCAAATCTCATCAACTTCTACATATAATGGAAACGTAATATCATGACGCAAGGTCTCAAAATGATCACTTTCCAGAAGGTGTGCAATACTGTCCCTGCTGCCTGTAAAGTAGTTATCCACACAAAGAACTGAATATCCGTCATTAATTAATCTGTCGCAAAGATGAGACCCAATAAACCCTGCGCCCCCTGTAATAAGGGCAGTTTTCCTGAAGTAATTGATCATTGATTGCTCCAAATTGTATACACAATATTTAAAATGTTAAGTAACTATTCACCATGTTGCGTGGTGCATCTGCAACCTTCACACTTCACACTTCAACCTTCAGCCTTCAGCCTTTAGCCTTCAGCCTTTAGCCTTTAGCCTTCAGCCTTCAGCCTTCAGCCTTCAGCCTTCAGCCTTCAGCCTTCAGCCTTCAGCCTTTAGCCTTTAGCCTTGAGCCTTCAGCCTTCAGCCTTTAGCCTTCAGCCTTCAGCCTTCAGCCTTCAGCCTTCAGCCTTTATTTAGCCTTCAGCCTTTCAACCAGACTGGCCCGTAAAGTTGCTCGCAGGCGTGGTCCCGGTCCCCATGGTGAGGTTTTTGAAAGAAAATAATTTCCAGAGAAAAACTTACTCTTGCATTTTCGCATGTTGCTATATCTGCAAGCTTGAAAAGTCAATGCTGGCCGGACTTTTGTCCGAACATAGTCAAAACGCTAACAGTCTTTTCAGGGTGAAAACCGCCTACAAACATAATCTTGGCAAAAATACTGAATCCTGATAGATACATACAAAGCATATCCTTTAAACATCAAGATGCCAAATCCGGTAATTTCAAATGAACTATCTAAGATTTATCTCTTTTATGTTTTTCTTTTCAGGCTTTCTCATTCCAGTGAACTCAGTGCATGCAAATGATTCAGATCAATTGTATTTGGAGGTTCAGAAAAAACAAATTACCCATTATTACGAAGCAATAGGAACTATTCGTCCCAAAGAAAATCCAACCATCAGCTCCCGGGTTCAGGCCGAAGTTCTTGAAGTACTGGTCAATCCCGGTGATGAGGTTGAACCCGGTCAACTTATGATTCGTCTGGACGACAGAGAGTTTAAAAGCCGTCAAAAGCAGGCTGTAGAGCAGTATCAGGCTGCCAGAGCTGCTGTAAGACAGACTGAACAGGAAACTGCCAGGGCCCGGGCTGTTTTGGATGAAGCCTCTCTTGAGTATGACCGACATAAAGATCTTTATGCCCGCAATGTTGTTTCCAGGCAGGAACTCGACAGAACCGCCTCCACATATTATCAGGCTTTGGCCGCACATAAGTCCACGCTTATGGCCGGCCGGAATGCACTGCATAGTGAGGCTGCAGTTAGAGAGAAAGTTAAAGAACAGAACGTCTTGCTTCAATATACTGAGATCAGAGCAGCTAACTCAGGCCAGGTTGTACAAAGGTTTACGCACCCGGGTGACATGGCTTCGCCAGGTAAGGCTTTACTTGAAATGCAATCCAGAAACCTCCCACGCTTGGAGACCACTATCCCTGAAAGGCTAATTTCACGTATAGCTTTGGATCAGCAACATATTGTCAGGGTTGATTCTATGAAAACAAAGTTCCAGGGCAGGGTTGTTGAGATTGCGCCCCAGGCTGATAGGGCTGTACGCAGTTTTCTCATTAAGCTGGATATTGAGCCTGGCACGCATGTTCTTTATTCTGGAATGCTTGCCAGACTGTTACTTCCTTTAGAACATGAAGACGTGATTCTTATACCGGAAAATGCTGTTCGCTTTCTAGGCCAGTTGGAGACAGTCATGGTCATGGAAGGTGACAAAACACAGTTCAGACATATTCGCTCCGGCAGACAAATCAATAATATGATCGAAATTCTTTCTGGTTTAAATGTCGGTGAAAAAATTGTCATTGAACAGGAAGGTTCCAATTAATATGCCCAGCACTCCCGTCCAGTCCTTCCTTAAGCCTTTTATCACTTCCTATCTTGCCCCGATTCTGCTTTTCCTGTCCCTTTCTCTCGGCATTCTGGCCATGAACATTACTCCGCATGAAGAAGAGCCGCAAATTGTGGTGCCCATGGCAGATGTCATAGTGGATGTACCAGGAGCAAGCGCCCGGGAAGTGGAAAAACTCGTGGCAACCAGGCTGGAAAAACTCTTGTGGCAATTAAACGGTGTCGAATATGTTTACTCCAGTTCACAAAGAGACAGAGCAATTGTAACCGTACGCTTTTTTGTGGGCCAGAACTTGGAAGAATCCCTGGTCCGGCTGCACAACCAGATCTTCATGCACAAGGATCAGGTCCCTTCCATAGTGTCGGACTGGATAATCAAACCTGTAAGTATTGATGATGTTCCCATTCTAAATATTACACTTTTTTCTGATAAATACAGTGATTATGAACTACGCCGATTTGGTGTCGAACTCCTGGCCAGGCTGTCTGAAGTTGAAAACGTATCCAGAACCGGGGTTTACGGCGGCAGGCGTGGCCAGGTTCTGGTGGAGTTAGACCCGCAGGCCATGGCTGGCCGGGGGATTTCACCAGCCCGGATATATCAGGCCATAGACAATGCTGATTACTCTCTGACTTTGGGGCATTTTCCCCAGGGCAACAGGCTTTTTCAGGTACTGGGAGATGCCTGGCTTACCCATGAGGATCAGGTAGCTGATCTGGTAATCGAGAACATAGATGGCCTGCCTGTATATTTAAAAGATGTAGCCCGTGTTACCTACGGCCCAGCCGAACCTGAGTACTATACCCGCCTGGGTTTATCTGAAAGTTATCAGAAAAGTGCTTCAATGCAGCACTTACCGTTGTCTATGCCTTCAGTCACCCTGGCCCTGGCCAAAAAACAGGGAGCCAGTGCTGTGGCTGTGGCAGACAGTATTCTTGACAAACTGGATGAACTGGCAGAAGTTTTTTTGCCTTCAGGCGTTTACACTGAAGTCACCCGTAATTATGGCCTGACTGCCCATGAAAAGGTCAGCGATCTTTTTCGCTCCCTGTTCTTTGCTGTTACTACGGTAGTTCTGGTCCTAAGCCTTACTCTTGGATGGCGTCCGGCACTGGTGGTGGGACTGGCCATACCAGTAAGTTTTTCACTGGCCCTTTTTGGCAGCTACCTGCTTGGCTACACCATCAACCGGGTCACCCTTTTTGCACTTATCCTCTCTCTCGGACTCGTTGTAGACGACCCCATTACCAATGTGGACAATGTTAAACGTCATATGGCCATGGGAGGAAAGGATCCGGCAAACGCTGTGCTCAGCGGGGTCAGCGAAGTGCTTGTACCTGTGGTCATGTCTACCCTGGCCATTATTGCCTGCTTCCTGCCTCTTTTTTTCATAACCGGCATGATGGGACCCTACATGGCCCCCATGGCTGCCAATGTTCCCCTGACAGTTACATTTTCTACATTATGTGCTGTAACCATAGTACCATGGCTGTGCCACCGTTTTTTAAAGAGCACACCTGTAAGCAGCACTGTATCAGAACATCAGGGAGTTCCAAACTGGCTTTCGCACGGCTACAGAAAAATCATGCTTCCTTTCCTGAACTCACCCTGGCTGCGCCGCGCCCTGTTCGCCCTGGTTGCAGTCATGCTTCTGACAGCTGTTTCTCTGGCCATATTCAGATTTGTACCCCTGAAGATGCTCCCGTTTGACAATAAGGATGAATTTCAGGTCGTAATAAATATGCCTGAAGGTTCTACTCTGGAGCAGACAGACGCTGTTTTGCGAGATTTTGAAGCGTATTTTTCCTACATCCCCGAGATAACAACTTTTACCAGCTATGCCGGCATGTCTTCCCCCATGGACTTCAACGCCATGGTCAGACAGTACTATGCCAGAGAAAGAGCCAATCAGGGCGATATCCGCATAAATCTTCTGCCCAGAAAAGAAAGAACGACTGACAGCCATGCACTGATACTTTCCATGCGAAGGGATCTGGAGAACATCGCTCTAAGATATGGAGCTGTAATGGAGCTAGTGGAAGTTCCCCCTGGACCGCCTGTGCTGGCTACCATAGTGGCAGAAATATATGCTGAACCTCATAAAACATACCCGGAAATGATATCCGCAGCAGAGCATGTGAAAAAAATAATGATGGAAAAGGAATTTATCCGGGATGTGGATTACAGCGCCCAATACCCGCACAAGCGTTATGATTTTGTCCTGGATCGAACCAAGGCAGCACTTCATGGCTTAGATGCCCGGGAAATAATGCAAAATATGAATATTTTCATTAAAGGAGCAACTCCGGCTCAGTTGCACAGCGCCAATAACAGGGAAGCCCTTGATATCCGCATTGTCCTGCCCTTAGAAAAACGGGCAGGCATAACAAATCTTGAGCAGTTGCAAATGGTCTCTCAAACCGGCCATCTCATCCCCATAGGCGAACTGGGACACTTTGAAAAAGTTGCTGCAGACGAGCCTGTCCTGCATAAAAATCTGCGCCGTGTAGTTTATGTTACTGCAGAAATGGCTGGACAGCCTCCAGGTGAAGCCATTCTGGATATGAAGTCCAGCCTCAAGGCCAACCCGCTCCCTCAAGGTTTTATTGTGGACTGGCAAGGTGAAGGAGAATGGAAAATAACCATAGATGTGTTCAGAGATCTCGGACTGGCCTTTGCATTTGCTCTGGGTGCTATTTATCTGCTGTTAATCATTCAGACTGGATCCCTGGGACTGCCCCTGCTTATAATGTCTGCCATTCCTTTGACCCTGATGGGCATCATGCCTGGATTCTTTCTTTTGAATCTGATAGTTGGCAAAGAAGTGGACGGCTTTGCCGATCCGGTCTTTTTTACAGCAACTGCCATGATCGGCATGATTGCTTTGGGCGGAATAGTTATTCGTAATTCCCTGGTGCTTATTGATTTTATCAGCTCAGCTCTAAAAAAAGGGCTGGATCTTACTGAGGCAATCCTGCAAAGCGGCGCAGTCAGGTTAAGACCTATTGTGCTTACTGCTCTGACTACAGCCATTGGGGTCTGGCCCATAACCAGGGACCCAGTTTTTTCCGGACTGGCCTGGGCCCTGATTTTTGGGCTTATTGCCTCCACAATGTTTACTCTGATCCTGATTCCCATAAGTTACTACTTATTTTTCAGGCCAAAGACTAACCACCCTTAGTGAGGCGCATTATGAAAAAACTGCCCATAGGTATTGCTACACTAAGCAAAATTATAAACGAAGACTACGCCTCCGTGGACAAATCGAGATTTGTTCATGAACTGGTGGAAAATGGTTCTTACTACTTCCTTTCCCGTCCCAGACGTTTTGGCAAGTCCCTGCTTGTGGATACCCTCAAGGAGGCCTTTGAAGGTAATCGTCAACTCTTTAAGGGCTTGTGGCTCGAGGAACATTGGGACTGGGAGACACAATATCCGGTTATCCGATTTTCTTTTGGAGAAGGGGTTTCCAGTTACCGAAATCGGTTGGAGGAAAAAATCTGGGAACAACTTACACTGCATTAAAAGCGACTCGGCGTCCATTGCGCATTTCAAACCATTTCCGGGCGTTTTGGGCAGCTCATAGAAAACACAGCCCGCAAATACGGTCATGTGGTAGTTCTCGTGGAATGCTTTGCGCCGCGGCCAGATTGAAGACCTGGAAGCAGTTTTCCATTCCCTGTTTGCCTCCATCCCCAACGACTGGTACCGCAGGAATAATCTGGCCAGATATGAAGGCTACTACTGTTCAGTATTTTATTGTTACTTTGCAGGACTTGGCCTGGACACACGACCTGAAGAATCTACAAGCCATGGACGCATAGACATGACTGTACTCCTGGAAAACCGGGCCTTCATCTTTGAGTTCAAGGTTTTAGATCTGGACCAGACCCCGGGCAGTGCCTTAGAACAAATCAAGATCAAAGGCTATGCTGACAAATACCGCTTAGAAGCGGAAACCATCTACCTTATCGGTGTGGAGTTTGACCGCGAGAAACGAAATATCGTGGGGTTTGAATGGGAACAGGTTTAGTGAACGTTCTTACACGTAACTACAGTCGTATATATAATAAATTCAAAACATTATGGCTTTAACACACAGATTGCTTCGGCCCCTTAGGCTCCCTCGTGGGTGACAGGTATTGAGCAACTACATCTCTGACAGCTCAGGTGTCATTGCGAGCGAGTCTTCGAGCGCGGCAATCCTTATTGCGAGCGAAGCGAAGCAATCTCGTGTTAAGGTTGATTTTTTAGTTACTCACACGTTCGGTCTTGGTCCGCCCGGGTGAGGAGCTTTTTATTGAAAACAGGTTTACAGGTGATTTAAGCGTGAATCAACAACCACAGCATAGCTCAACAGTTTATATTACTGAAGGACAGTATGATCATTCACTGGACAGCATTGTCGAGGAAATACTATCTCTATTTCCAGCCAACAGAAAAAACAGTAATATTCTGGTCAAACCCAACATACTTGGTGCTCATGCACCGCAAAAAGCGGTGACAACCCATCCTGCCCTGGTCAGCGCTGTAATTCGCAAACTTAAAGATTGTGGTGCCCGGGTTATGGTGGGCGACAATCCCGGTATGGGCGGATATGGACGTTCCCAAAGGGCAGCCCGGGAATGCGGGCTTCTGGAATGCTCCGGAGACTCCTACATAAACCTTGGGTTGAACCCAGTTCGGATCAAGGTCAAGTCTGACTATTTTTCCCAAATCACTGTATCAGGAGAAATTCTTGATGCAGATGAGCTTATTAACCTGCCAAAACTCAAGACCCACTCTCTGACAGTACTGACCGGTGCAGTCAAGAATACTTTCGGCTATATTGTTGGAGCTGATAAAATGCGTGTGCATGCAGCCTGCCCAACACCCCTTCAATTCGCCCATGGCCTTGTAGATATATATCAGATCCGCCCACCTGAGCTGAATATAATGGACGCCATTATGGCCATGGAAGGCAACGGACCTTCCAATGGGAAACCTGTGCATCTAAGCCAGATTATGGCTTCTGAAAATGCTGTTACACTTGACTGCGCAGCAATCCACATGCTGGGTCACAAACCAGCTGCAGTGCCGCATTTGCAAGTGGCAGCAGCAAGAGAACTGGGACAGTCAGACCTCAAGTTAATGAACATTACTGGAAAAGTGCCCAAGGTCAAAGGATTCAGGTTTCCCAGAACCTTTGTGCCTGGACTTGCTGGAATCATCCTTAACAGATACCTGTCAAGATGGGCCAATTGTCTGCCTGAAGTTGTGAGTCACCGTTGTACAGCCTGCGGCATATGCGCCGGCCACTGCCCGGTAAAAGCAATGAAGATGTCGTCTGAAGGTCCACGTTTGGACAAGAAAGGATGCATTCACTGTTACTGCTGTCAGGAAATGTGTCCTGAAAATGCCATCAGGCTGTCAGGACGATTTCTGCGCTTACTTCAAAAAAGGTAGAAAAGTCTCACCCTGATTGACCAGGACCGAACCTGGGAATAACTGCCTTGATGAGTGGAGCCTGCATCCTGCAGAATACTAAAGCTCAGCCGGCAGGAAGTCGCCTCCAGACTGAGGCACCCTGTAAACAGTTTAAGCCATTCGGGTTGATTAAGATTTGATCCATGGGGCCAATGTCTATACATCGCAATTGTGCCAACCTCACCTGGACTTGAGAAATAACTTGATTTGCTGTGCGCATATTTCATATTGGCATTTAAGCTCATTCAACATTTTTTCAACATCAGAAGTATTGCCCGAAGTGCAGGCAACCTCTATGATTCTTGCTGCTTCAGCCAGGCAAGAGCAGCCCACGCTTGAAGAATTACCCTTGATGGAATGAGCCTCCCGGGCAGCCTGTTCTGTATTGCCCTGCTCAAGGCAGCTTTCAAGAGACTTGATACATCCCACAGCATTGTCTAAAAATATGTTCAGCACTTCAGTGGCAAAATCAAGATCATGGTCCACCCTTTCCAGCAGATCATCCACCCCAAAAGTCTGCAGTTCTTTGGCAAGACTGCCCCTCTCCATGTTTAACTCACTGTTTTCGCAACCACTATCTGACTCAGACTCGGCATCAAGACTGTTTTGAAGCCATCTTTGCAAAACTTTGCCAAGTTCTACAGGGCTTATGGGCTTGGATAGATAGTCATCCATGCCCGCCTGCAGACACTTCTCACGGTCCTGGTGCATGGCGCCCGCAGTCATGGCAATAATGGGAATGTCAGGATTACATAATTTTTCCCTGCTCAAACCCGCATTAACCTCATCATTCCCGGTCCCACCTTCATCATTCCCCGTGCCTCTAATCCTTCTCGTGGCCTCCAAACCGTCCATTTCAGGCATCTGCACATCCATCAGCACCAGATCATACTTAACCTTCTGAATAGACTTCAAGGCTTCCAGGCCGTTGGATGCAATATCAGCGGTCATTCCCAGCTTTTTCAGAATACCTGCAGCCACCTGCTGATTTACAGGATTGTCTTCAACAATCAGGACGTGCCCTTTTAGCCTTACCAGGTCAGCCTGTTGTCTTTTCATCTCCCGCACCATGTGCCTGGTGATTATTGGGCTGTCACTTCTCTTTTCCCTGCTGGAGAGAACCGCAATTAGTATATCAAAAAGTTCGCTTTGCCGAACAGGCTTATTCAGGTAGGCATGAAATCCGGCCTTTTCAAAGAGCTTTGCATCGCCAGGCCGCCCAAGGGAGGTAAGCATGACCAGTGGTATATCTTTATATTCGGGGCTTTTAAGCATTATTCTGCCCAGTTCTTCACCATCCATTTCCGGCATTTGCATATCAAGCACAGCCATGGCAAAAGAATCTCCCCCCTGGTATGTACTGGACAATACATTTAGTGCTTCAGAACCGCTTTGAGCCTGTCTGACCCTGGCCCCCCAGACTTCGAGCTGTTTTTTAAGAATTTCAAGATTAGTCAGATTGTCATCCACAATCAGAATATTTTTCTCCCTTAAATCGCCTGGTAAAGCAAATACTGTGCTTTCTCTCTTTTCAGATCTGGCAAAACGGGCCGTAAACCAGAATTCAGATCCATGCCCCAGGCTGCTGTTTACACCTATACTTCCTCCCATCAGTTCGGCCAATTGCCTTGATATGGCCAGCCCCAGACCTGTGCCGCCAAATTTACGGGTTGTGGACGTGTCAATCTGGCTGAACTTGTGAAACAGCAGATCAACCTTTTCTTCAGGAATACCAATTCCAGTATCTCTTACACTGAATCTGATGACAGCCTCATCACTTGTGCCTGATTCAAGACTGGCTGTGATCAACACATCTCCTCTGTCAGTAAACTTGACTGCATTACCGGCCAGATTGGTCAATATCTGTCGCAGGCGGCCAGGATCTCCCTTAAGCGCCCAGGGCACTTCCGGATCTGGCATGCAAATAATTTCCAGACCTTTTTCATGAGCTTTGACAGCGGTCAGTGAAGCCATATCCTCCAGCAGATGGTGCAGGTTGAACTCAATACTTTCCAGTTCCAGCCTTCCAGCCTCAATTTTGGAAAAATCAAGAATATCGTTGATTAATCCCAGCAATGACTCACCACTGGCCTGTATTGCCTGGGCCAGCCTTCGCTGCTCTGCTGAAAGATCAGTATCCAGCAAAAGATCAGTCATGCCTATGACCCCATTCATCGGGGTTCTGATCTCGTGGCTCATGTTGGCCAGAAACTCGGACTTGGCAAGGGTGGCTACTTCAGCCTTTTTCAAGGCATTTTCAAGGTCCTGCTCATATTTTTTCTGCTGCTGGGCATTAATCATCAACTTAGCCAATAGATTGAACAAATCTACTTCAGTATCACTCCACTCTCTTTGTGTAGTTACAGAGTCCATTCCCAAAAAACCATAGCAGCCTTCAGGGGCAATCAGGGGTATGGATATGGTTGACTTGATTCCCTGAGCCTGCAAATGTGCCTTGAAAGGGTCGCTGTCTGGCATTTCATCTACCCTGGGCAAGTAAAAATGATTACCCTGTTTATGTAATTGAACATTATCAAAACACAAAGCAAAAGGTAGCTCCTGCAGGTTATGAATCTGTGGCTCTATGCCTGGAGCGCACCATTCATGAGTATTGGACATCAGATTTTTTTCATAATCATAGCTGAAAATATAAACCCTGTCTGATTTGGTAAACCTGCCAACCCTGGCCAGAGATTCATCAATAGCCTGATCAAGCTGACTTGATGATACAGCAAGAAAAACCATGGACATGTCCATGAGCAAAGACTGCAGTTCAAGGCGATACTTCAGTGCCTGACGACTCTTCTTATACTCTGTGATGTCCCTGGCTACAGCAATCATCATTTTACGATCATCCTGAGTAAAGGATTGAATTCTGATTTCTGTCGGGAATTCGTGACCATCCTTTCCTCTATGAACCGTCTCAATGACCCTGAATCTGGCTTTATCCATGGCAACATCATCAAAAATGCTCTCCAGTTCTTTGCGGGTGATCATGGGTTTTATGTCATGAGGGCCAAGCTCAAGAAGCTCCTCTCTGGTCATGCTTAGAGACTTCCAGGCAGGTTCATTGGCATCAACAAACTTCATCTGCTGTTGATCAATAATAAAAAAACTATCAGTACTACTGTCTAAGGCCTTCTTGAATCTTTCATTTTCCAGGGATGCCACTTTGCTGTTGGTAATATCCGTCAACATGGCAAAAGAACCTGTGAACTCCCCTTTTTCATTAAAGCGTGGAGTTGATGAAACCAGCACCCATATGGTGCTTCCATCTTTATGAATCAATCGCAGTTCATAGTTTCCTGACTTGCCTGCTGCCCGCCTGTGCCATATCCTGGAAAACTTTTTCTGGTCTTGAGAATGGATCAGATCCCAGGCTGAAAGGCCCAGGAGTTCATCTTCACTGTATCCCATCATCCTGCAGAAGCTATTATTGACAAATGTAATAACTCCTTCTTTATTGAGCATTCTAATGCCTTCATTGGCGGTCTCCACTATCATCTGGTAACGCTCAAGGGATGTTCTGAGCATCTCTTCAAAGCGCTTTCTCTGGGATATATCTGCCAGAATCATTCTGCTTACCGGCCCATGATCTTCGTAGCGCACCATTGCCTGAATATTGATCCATAAAGGCGAATCTTTCCTGCTGCCGACCCGCACTTCAAATTCTGTTTTAGACTCGGTATTGAATAATTTTCTGAGGTTTCTGAAAAACGAATCTCTGTCTTCTGGATGAATCAATCGACCAAGCGAAGCACTGTTAATCCGAAGTCTGTCTATTTGCAGCATTGCTGCCCCTGTGATGTTGGCTTTAAGGATCATGCCATGCTCATTAACAGTAATGTAGCCCACAGGAGCCATTTCAAAAAGGTCAAAATAATCTGACCTGGCCTGTTCCAACTTTGCCTGGGCGTCTCGCAGCTCCTGGTTTTGTGCTTCCAGTTCAGCCTGATGGATCTGTAGTTCCTGTAAGACATGCTGAATATCTTCAATTGATAAATCGGAAATATCTTCCTGATTCACTGGAACTAATGAATTCTGCACCTTCCGGCGCAGTTCATGATATTTGTCATGTAAATCAATGTCAGAATTTTTTAGATGAGCCAGTGCGTCACTGCCTGATGCACTGGAGGTAGACTTGGAAGTCCAGGCGCTTATCACCAGGCCATAATAGTGGGGTGTATCAGTACTGAATTCAGGAGCAGGCCAGATACGAAATTTCATGGACACTTCGTGGCCATGGCGATTTTTCAGGCAGGCAGTTTGATCATGCTCATATGCCTGGGCCTGAGCCTTTTTATGCAGGCTCTCCCAAAATTTGTCACCTTGCTCAACGCTTTTAAGCTCCTCAAAGCTTTGAAAGCCAAGAATTTGCAAAAAAGCATTGTTGACCACCTCAAGCCCGGAGTCAGGACAAAATATAAACATCCCCATGGGGGATGAGAGCACAAAGTCCTGAAAATATTCTGTATTTATCAAAGACATAAGCACCTTGTGAATAAAAGGACATGGACAGGCAAGTAAAAGCTAAAAAACCATCACTTTAGTCGGGAATTAATTTTAACAACATTATACAGAAAAAGAAAAGACCAAGATTAATTTTTTACCTCAAAGCATAATTTCAAGTCAAGAAGAAACTCCAGAATGGTGTTCTTCCTACAAGTAACTACAATCGTATAAGTAATAAAATCAAGTCATTATGGCTTTACCATACAGATTAGTTCGGTCGCTTAGGCTCCCTCGTGGGTGACAGGTTTTCAGCAACTACATCCCTGACAGCTCAGGTGTCATTGCGAGCGAGTCTTCGAGCGCGGCAATCTCAAACGTGCTAAGGCTGATATTTAGTTACTCCCAGACTCGATCCCGGGCCCCCAGGTGAGAAGCTTCTAAGTAACTAAAACCAAATTATCAACAAAATCAGACGGTTATAGTTTTCACAATTTTAAGATTTTTACATATGATTGATTCTCAATTACCAGAAAAGTTCCGTCAAAGATGAGAGCTTTGCGCCTGGCACAGGGACTGTCCCTCGCTGTGTAAATTTTATCATTAAAGCAAATTACTTCCAGAAACCAATGCAGCATCAATCCTTTTTATAGTACCTCGCGGGGACTGTCCCAATTTTCAGAAAAGTGACAGACTCGTAAAATTACTCCCAGACTCGATCCCGGGCCCCCAGGTGAGAAGCTTACAACTATTTACTGCTAATGCATTGCATTACCTGCTTAGCTTGACATTCAGAGCAATGATCTGCTTTCAATTGCTGTTACCATGGCCTTGATGAGAACTTCAGGATCATAATCCAGCTGACCAGACCAAAACTCGCAAAGCACATACCCATAAGACCAAGCACATTTGTCACTTCACTCCAGCCAAGAGATATAAACCACATACCCCCTGCTCCTGTGGTCATCATGGCAAACATAAGCATGGATGATGCTGCTCCTGTTCCTTTCTGAACCTGCTTAAGCACCAGATTATGACTTGGGGGTCGGCTCAGTCCCAGTGAAAAAGACATGACAGACATTGGCAATGCAAGATCCCAGGGCCCTTCATTGTTCCCAAAATACAACCAGACTCCACCAAGAGCGATTCCCATAAACCCTAAAATCAAAATATTACGGGACATGACCTTTTTTACTATCCTGATGCATGTAAAGGAACCAGCCATTAAAGCCAGGGCATTAAAACCGAAAAAATATCCATAAGCTTTGGGACTTAGCCCATATTCGGAAATGTATATCTCAGACGAAGCTGCTACAAAGGCAAATAAAGGAATTGTGCTACAGGTGGTCAACGAGGTCAGAGCAATATACCTTTTGTTGAGCAACAAGGCGAGATAGCCTGAAAAAAGCTCAACCCGGGCAGTTCTTTCATCTACAGGCAGGGTCTCGGGCATTCTGCAGACTCCCATAAGACCGATTAAACCCATGATTGCCAGAATGATAAAAATTGCTTGCCATGAAAATAATGTCAGAGACCAGCCGCCTATTACCGGACCTACCATGGGAGACATTGCCACTACCATGGCAATATAAGCAAGCACCTTCTCTCTTTGAATATCCTCAAACACATCCTTGGTAATAGCCAGAGCTAAAGCAGCCGCTGATGCGGCCCCGGCAGCCTGAATCATTCGGACAATAATAAGGCTGACCACATTCTGGCAAAAAGCGCACATTATACTGGCCAGAATAAAAATCGAGATCCCCGCTTGCAGCACAGCTCTTCTTCCAAATCGGTCCGATAATGGTCCATAGACCAGCAGAAAAATGCTGAAAATAAGAAAAAACAGAACCAGGGTCAGGTTGATCACCCAGAATGGTTCCTGCCATTGATTAGCAAGCTCGGGCATGGCTGGCAGGTACATGTTGGTGGAAAGAGGAGGAAATGCCGTGAGAAGAGCCAGAAGCGCAACCCATTTTTTCATGGCCCTGTTTCCGGGAACACTCAGTGAATTTTGAAACTTGATAAGAATAACCCCATGCAGTGAAAGTAGGAGCTTCAACTAAACCATGGCGCTCAAAAAAAAGCAATACCAAATCACTACCCAGACTCATGTATTGTCAAGGATTGGAAAGAAAAATACGGTATTGAGTCCGTTTCATTTTTTCCTGATATTGATGCGTTACCAAATATCCACTTCCTTCCATATGTGACCTAAAAGATACATTTACGTCACGTGAGCTACATATTTATTGATTATCAGAGACTCGTCCGGCTAAGGGTGCCGGGCAAGCGTCTTATCTTTTTCTGTGCCTCCTGAAAACAGAAAGGTATACGCCTCCTGAGTCTTGTTCGGCGTTCACTAACAGCACCCATGCAGTGAACGCCGGACTTTCAACTAAACCATGGCGCTCAAAAAAAATGCAATACCAAAGTACTACCCAGGCCCAGTCACTCCATAATATCAATGTTTCCAGAAATTTATTTGTCCAGCGCAAAATGGCACTGCTTTATTTTGAGATAAACGACTTTCATCTTTTTGAAAGTTTTTTTGGCTCAGCCGTAACCTTGCAGGCAATGGACAAAGCGAACACCTGTCTTCATAAACTTTGCTCGGGCCTGCTTAGAGGCTTCAGTGAAATTAAGGCGTTAGATAACTCCAGCCACATCATCATATTTGAAACAGACCAGCCTGATCCACAAGCCGTTGTAAACCTTCTGGTGAAAATTCGGCCTCAGGTCAGAGAAGAGGTCAATAAAGTCTTCTTTCCCCTGACCGGACAAAAGGCAGACCTCAAAGCAGGTTACTCATTTATCACCAATAATGGAAGTACATTCCAGGAAAGTATCTATAAGGCTGCTATGCAGGCTCGACAATCATCAGCCTGCAAGCTTGAATTAAATGAACTTCCTCTTCTACAGGAACTTAGAAATATTATTGAGCTGCCAGGCATTAAAGCCCTTTATCAGCCCATTATGGACTTTAGAACCAATAACATTATCGGCTGGGAGGCTCTGGCCAGAGGGCCTGAAAACAGCCAGTTTCATACTCCCCTTGCCCTTTTTGATTTTGCCGAAGATACTGGCATGCTTTTTCAGCTGGAAAGAACCTGTCGAGAACAGGCTATTAAGTCCATAGGTCCTTTGGGGCGTGATCAGAAAATATTTCTAAATATCCATCCCCAAACCCTGGTAGATCCCAACTTCAAAACAGGTGAAACCATGCGCCTGCTCGAACAAAACGGACTTACACCGGACAATGTAGTTTTTGAAATTACAGAAAGGCACAGTACAAGAAATTTCACATTGTTTTTCGAATCCCTTAACCATTATCGACAACAGGGCTACATGGTTGCAGTAGATGATCTGGGTGCAGGATATAATGGTCTGTTTTCCGTAGCCGAAATCAAGCCTGATTTCATCAAGATAGATATGAGTCTGACTCGAGGCGTGGACAGCAACCCCGCCAAAAGAGCACTAGTGGAAGCCATTATCACTTTTGCAGAGAAAATGGACGCCAAAGTGATAGCTGAGGGCATTGAAACACGTAACCAGCTGGAAGCGCTTGTTGCCATGGGCGCTCATAGCGGTCAGGGTTTCTTCCTGGCTCGACCAGAATTCCCAAAGCCTGCGCCTTCTTTTAACTTTAAAGCGTATATACCCAAAGAAACATTGAGCAATGCCAAATTTTTCGGGCGCATGAAAATCAGAGAACTTACTGAAACAACTGTTGCTGTTGCCAGAGAAACTAAAATCAGCAGTATAAAGTCATACTTCGAAGATGAAGGCGATGACAATGATCCTATTTCAGCTATTGTAGTTTGTGATAATGAAATACCTGAGGGGCTGATTATGAGCCATCACCTGGATCAGCAGCTCAGCAATTTTTATGGCGTTGCCCTTTACTATAGTCGTGATGTTACCAACCTCATGGACTCCAGTCCGCTCATTGTCGATGCCGACGAACTCGTGGAACAGGTGGCCAACATGGCTGTTAAAAGAAATAAGTACAAATATTTTGACAATATTATTGTTACTGACCAGGGCAGATACCTCGGTACTGTATCGGTCCAGAAAATGCTGGACACCCTGACCAAAATTCAGGTTGAAATTGCAAAAGGCGTTAACCCCCTAACCGGATTGCCTGGCAATACGTATATTGAAAGCGCGGTTGAGTCGAGAATAGGGAAGAATGGTCGTAAAATCAGCATTATTTATGCTGATCTGGATAACTTTAAAGCCTACAATGACGTTTACGGTTTTAAACATGGAGACCAGATAATCCAGTTTATGGCCAAAGTATTGACATGGGCCACCAGAAGACATGGTCTGGGCGATGACTTTATCGGTCATGTAGGCGGAGATGATTTTATCATAATCACGAGCACTGACAAAGCTGACCGGATCTGTAAAGCCATTGTCAGGTGTTTCCAAAGGCTGGGGAAAAGCTTTTATTCCGAAGAAGACCGTAAAAGAGGTTATATCCAGGCCAAAAACAGAGATGGCCAGGACAAAAACTTTCCCATGATCTCCATTTCTCTGGCCATTGTGGACTGTTTTGAAAACATGACCCTCAACCAGATCAGCAAGCTTGCTGCAGGCACCAAAAAACTGGCCAAATCAAGACCGGGCAATGTTTTTGTCCGCAACAGAAGGCTTCCTGCAGATGATGGCTGCGCAATTCTACCAAAAGGGGCAGCTATAGCAGTTTAGACCTTTGCATGTGGCACGGGGGTTTGACTCGTTCCCTGCTTTCCTTAAGGAAATGACTAAACAGTTACGAGCAGGAGCATTACGCGTTTCAAAAAAAACTCTAAGTTTGAGTTGTATGCCATAGCTTTTTTGGGGTTAAAACCCGATTGTGACGGCCTGGCACAGGGACTGTTCCTGGCTTCGGGACTGTCCCCAATTAACTTTTCAGAAAAGCTTAATGCTCCCGTTACGGGCAGCTTAACGCTTTAACTTAAGAAATGGACCTTGCCAGGTAAGGAGATATATCATGAAAGATTGCACCCGGATGGATATGCATGTACATTCTAAATATTCCACAAAACCGGCTCAGTGGATTTTGAAAAAACTTGGTTGTTCTGAAAGCTATACTGAGCCTGAGTTTATTTACAGCAGGCTCAAGGAAAAGGGCATGGACCTGGTGACCATTACAGATCACAATTGCATAGATGCCTGCCTGGAAATCGCAAACCTTGATGACACCTTTATCAGCGAAGAAATCACAACCTATCTTCCTGAAGACAAGTGCAAACTCCATGTCCTGGCCTATGACATATCTGAGGCCCAGCACAGGGAGATTCAGAAAGTCCGGCCCAATGTGCATGAACTTGTGAACTACCTGCTCCAGGAAAATATTGTTCACGGCCTTGCCCATCCCATGTTTTCCACAAACGGCAAGCTTGACTATGATAACTTTGAAATGCTTTTACTGCTTTTTAAGATCTTTGAGATCAACGGAGCCAGAGATGCAAGTCTGAATACCGGCCTGGAGTACATTTTAAACCACCTCTGCCCCAAAGATTTTGAATACCTTGAAAACAAACACGGGTTTAAGGCCAAGTCTGTCCGTCCCTGGGAAAAAGGCTTTATTGGCGGATCAGATGACCACAGCTCACTGAATATTGGGCGTATGTTCACTGAAGTCCCTGGAGCGCACATTAAAGATACATTCCTTGAAGGTATAAATAATGGCCATGCAAAGGCCATGGGTACTGCCTCAACCCCCAAAACCCTTGCCCATAATTTATACGCCATTGGATATCAATTCTGCAAAAAGAAATTTAACCTGGAAAAATATATTGGAAGGGACAGCTTTTTACAATTCATGGATAAAAGCCTGCATCCCTGGCAGATTCGTCCCAGGAGTATGATCAACTCTTTCATCACTTTTCTCAATTCCAAAAGAAAATTTCGCCCGGGTCACGGCAACAGAGAACTGCATCAGCTTTTGAGTCACGAAACTGAGCATCTGATACGCACTGACCCGGAAATTAAAAAGATGGTTCGTTCCAGCGTCAATCCTCATGAGCATATGGGGGCCAAATGGTTTAGATTTGCATCCAAGGCTTCCAACAAGGTCCTCTCCCACAGTGCTGAACAACTTCTCAGGCAGGCCTCGTCTTCAGGATTCATGAGCGCTTTTCAAACCCTTGGATCTGCAGGAAGTCTGTACTCCATGCTTGCCCCTTACTTTGTCTCATACTCCATGTTCAACCATGACCGTAAATTGAGTTCTGAGTTTTTAACCCAGTACAACCACAATAAAAACATAACCTTTCTTCAAAAAGACATAAAAGTGGCTCACTTCACTGATACTTTTTATGAAGTCAATGGTGTAGCTCTGACTCTGCAGCAGCAGGCTGATCTTGCTTCAAGATCCGATAAAGAGCTGACCATTATCACATGCAAGCCGGAACATAGATATATGCCTGAACGTCCCAACGTGAAAAACTTTGATCCCATCGGAGTTTTTGAACTGCCTGAATACCCTGAAATCAGGCTTTTCTATCCTCCTTTTCTGGAAATGCTCGACTTTTGCTTTGATCAGAAAATCACTCATATCCATACAGCCACCCCAGGCCCCATTGGCATGGCTGCTCTGGCTGTTTCTAAACTGCTTCACCTGCCTATTTTCGGAACATATCACACTTCCCTGCCTCAATACACCGGATACTTAACCGGAGACTATGCCTTAGAGGCAGTAATGTGGAAATATATGGTCTGGTATTATAATCAACTGGATACAGTTTTTGCTCCGTCCAAAAGCACTGTTAGAGAACTGCAGGCCAAAGGAGTGCGTCAGGAAAAACTCAAGGTCTATCCAAGGGGTGTTGACATTAACAGGTTCAGCCCCAAAAAACGCAATGGTTTTTTTGACAAAAACTTTGGCATCACAGACAAGATAAAACTTTTGTATGTAGGCCGGGTATCAAAAGAGAAAAACCTGCACATACTGGAACAGGCCTTTGTGGAACTGTCTAAAATATCAAGGGATATCCATCTCATCATTATCGGAGATGGACCATATCGTTTTGAGATGGAATACAAACTCAAAGATCTTCCAGTCACATTTACTGGATACTTAAGCGGTGAAGACCTGACCCAGGCCTATGCTTCATCAGATCTGTTTGTCTTTCCCAGCACCACAGATACTTTCGGCAATGTAGTTCTGGAAGCCCAGGCCTCTGGTATTCCAGCCATTGTGGTCAATGAGGGTGGACCTCTGGAAAATATCCTGGACAACAAAACAGGACTCATCATCCAGGCTGA
Source organism: Desulfonatronovibrio magnus (assembly GCF_000934755.1). Lineage (NCBI taxonomy): Bacteria > Pseudomonadati > Thermodesulfobacteriota > Desulfovibrionia > Desulfovibrionales > Desulfonatronovibrionaceae > Desulfonatronovibrio > Desulfonatronovibrio magnus. Next base: position 100,678 of record NZ_JYNP01000005.1, on the reverse strand, counting down.
CGACAGCCAGGCCCTGAAAGATGCGGTTCATGCTCTGGTTAATAACCCTGCAAGACTCAAACAGATGGGCCACCAGGCCAGAGTTTATATGGAAGGAAGATCATTTGAAAAGGCTTTTGACCAGACCTGGGAAATGTACGCCAGGAGTGCGTAAGCGCTACCTTCTTTCCAGACCTTTCTTGACCCACTCCAGAACAGAGGCAAAGGGATAATCCTGAAGCCGTCCAAAATCCCCGGACTTGGATGCCTTTAGTTTTGTCAGTGAGGGCGAGTTTACCCCGCACAAAAACCTGGTCAGACTTCTAAGCTCAACATTTCGGCCAAAAAATTTCACAGACCTTTCAAGCAGTTCCTGATGTTCTGGGTCTGACAGCGGAGCAAGTTTCTTTGTATCTTCAAGTACAGCAGGACCTCCGTCACGGCAGGCTGAACACTTTCCACACGCCCCTTCAGGCATTTGCTCTCCAAAATATCTGGCCAGATTGAAGCTCAAACAGGGAGAGCTTTGCAGAAAACGCAACACAAGATGAATGCGGTTGATTTCATGATCCTGCTTATTTTTGAAAAGGGCATAAAGCTTTTCAGTCAGCTCCTGCTGATCAAAATTCCTGTTTATGATCTGAAAAACATCCATGGTGCCTGACGCCCTGAGCATTATCCAGCCCTGCTCATTAAAATACTCCAGGGCTGTCACCACCCTTGATCTTGGAGAGCCTGACTCAGCTGCAGCCCCGTCAATATCTGCATGAGTCCAGGTTCGTTTGGCCTGACTGTTTCTGAAAATGATCCGCACAAATTCCTGCCTTTCTCCCTGAAAACTGCGGCAAATATCCTCAAGGTCTTTTACAGGCTGGAATGAATACTGGGAATAATAGGATGCTCGGGACTCAAGGATTTTTTCCAGTTCCAGATATACCAGTAAAGTTTTTAACGGAAGAAGCCTGATATTCAACTCACCTGACAGGGAATAAAGGCTTAAGTGCAGCTCATCATCCTCACTTGAAGCAATAATCCTCAGCAGCCTTGCAATGCCCTGCTTTTCCGGCATATCGCCGTACACAAAATTTTCCAGAACATTCACTTTGTCTTTACTGGCCAGTGTCAGACACAGGGATTCTTTTCCATCGCGCCCGGCCCGCCCTATTTCCTGGCTGTAATTTTCTATGGACTTTGGCAGGTCATAATGAATCACCCTGCGGATATCCTTTTTATCAATCCCCATGCCAAAGGCAATGGTGGCCACCACGCAATGGACTTTGCCGGACATGAAGTCATTCTGAATGGCTTCTCTGTGCTCATTGGTCATACCCGCATGATAAGCCCTGGCCTCAATTCCGGCATCAGCAAGAATCTCAGCCGCTTGCTCCGCTGTTTTCTGCAGAGTAACATATACAATAGTCGGCGCTTCCCGGGACTCAAGGAGTCTCCGAACCAGAACATCTGCTTTGTCAGCCTCCGGGGTGGGAGCTACCTTCAGTATTAGATTGGGACGGTGAAACCCAGTAACCACAACATCACTTTTATCCACGTCAAACCTGGCGCACATATCCAGCATGACCCTTGGTGTGGCTGTTGCTGTCAGAAGAAGCCCCTGGGGGATATTAAATTCCCGCCTGTATACAGGGAGTTTAAGATAGTCTGGGCGAAAATTATGACCCCATTCTGATATGCAGTGCGCCTCATCCACCACCATGAGCGATACCCGCATCTGTTTCAGATGCTGCCTGAAGCGCTCGTTCTTAAACCTTTCCACAGCAATCATAAGTATCTTGAGCTGGCCGCTTTTGGCCTGCCCAAGTATGTTCATGTAATCATCAAAAGAAAGGGAGGAATCCAGCCTGGCAGCGGGTATTGATTTGCTTTGCAGAAAATCAACCTGATCCTTCATCAGACTGAGCAGAGGCGATACCACCAGGGTCATGTGGGGCAGGAGAACAGCAGGCAGCTGATAACACAGGGACTTGCCGGCCCCGGTTGGAAACACAGCCAGTGAGGACCTGCCCTGCATGATTTTTTCCATGACCTGTTTTTGTCCCGGCTTGAACCCGGTAAATCCGAAATTCTTTTCAAGGGCTTGATTCAGCATATTATTGCTCGTGTGGTTTTGTTGGCAGTTCTGACGGGAGCATTACGCGATTTTTGAAAAGTAGTTGGGGACAGTCCCGAAGCCAGGGACAGTCCCCTTGCCAGGCTGTTCACTATTACCTGTTTCGCAGACAATAGGTGTTACAAACCCATGTTCAATATGTTTTCAAAAAACGCGTAATGCTCCCGTTCTGACTATGAGTCCCAAGTCGTAAAAGTTCCAGAGGCAGAGGACTGGTAGGGATGTTTTGTATCGAGCCCCTTTGTCTGGACTTGTTGAGAATAAGCCCGTTGGGATACTTGACAATCTGCTTGAGCTCTCCAGGGCGAAGCTGAGAAGTCCACTTAACTTCCACAGGCCAGAATCGTCCGTCATGAACATAGGCTATATCTACCTCACCCTTGGCTTTTATATAGTAAACAGGATAGTTTCGGCCATATAAAGATGCGGCGCAAGACTCAACCAGCAGGCCTGCTTTTCGTGAATCAGCAAGTAACGGCAAACTTTGATCCTGATAAGGATTAGAACAGGGCCAAAGCCAGGACATGGCGCAGTGGAAAATGAACGGATCGCAAAAAAACACCTTGCGGGCTTTTTTTGGGGCTGCAGCAAGCTTGTCTTCAATAAGAGCATGCAGCACAAAGACCACATCCATAGATTCAAGAAGACTCACATGGTCGGCCACGGTTTTGGGATGCTCAATGCTCATTTCCCGGGTTAAAGAATTCCAGGTTACCTGACTGCCATAAGATTTGATAATGGCTCTCAGAATTTCCTGCAATGAATTTTCCCGGCGACCGCGCTTCAAAAAATCCCCTCTGACCCAGTCAGTGTAGGTATAATAAGTTGCCGGCAAAATAGCCCCATGCTCCTCCAGATCATTCATGGCTGTTAAAAAACCTCCGTGGATGAGATAACATTCAAACTCCCGGAAAAGCCTATCCATCAGATCCAGGGAAGGCTCAGCCTGTTCATTGACAAGGGTGTCAATATCAGACGAACTGAAGTTTTCTTTCAACTGGACAGTCTCTAAAAAGTTCAGGGGATAAAGATGAAAATCAACCCTGCTCTCTTTTCCCCGCCTGCCAGGAAAACGCATCCGTGCCTCTTTGATGAGGGTCATATCAGAGCCAGTTAAAAAAAGCCCCACCCTTTCCAATAACCCTGCATCTGCCAGATATTTAACTGCCTTGTCCCACTCCCGGATATAAGTCACTTCATCCAGAATCAGATATTTGTGTTCGGCTTCAGGCATGGCGGACAACATATCACTGAAAAGCCTGACTAAGGCATGATGGTCTTCAATAAGCTCACCTGTAACAAAACGGATATTTTCTGGAGGCGTACCCTGCAAAAGTTGCTCTGCCATCCACTGTTTCATCAAGGTGGTTTTGCCTATCTGCCGGCCTCCGCTTAAGGTGAATATGCCCGGCTTGTTGCGGGGCAGGATATCAAGAAGAGGGGATTTGTGGATAAGGTGCTGTTTGCCAAGTTGGCGCAGATGGGGGTCCAATTGGCTGAATTGTTCTGGAGAATCCAGATGAGTATTATGCGGCAGAAACCTGAGATCCATGAGCAATAGGTAATGACAAATTTAATCACATGTCAATGAATAAATTTATTCAATCAGGAATGAATAAACTTATTCACAATGAAAAAAAGAGACTACCCAAATCTACCCCATGACAACCTAAAAATGGCTTCGCCAAAGTGACCACTTTCACATGATGGTTGATATTGTGCGCACATTGCCATGCCATATGATATTGACTCATTCAAATGCAACGCTGAAAAAAAGAACTCCTGACCCGTGAAAGAGGGATCGTATTCGAAAACGAGGGAAAACATGGCCCATCAACCGGATAAAATTAAACTTGACCTCGAGGAAAAAGAAATTCTCAATGCCTAAGAAAAAGGAGAGTTAAAGCCTTCTGAATCTGGCATTGATTTTCAGGCTGCAGCCCGCAGCACTATGAAAAAACCGAAAGATAATCATCCGTATTTCAGAAAATGACCTTCTTGCCCTGCAGCGTAAAGCAGACCGTGAAGGTATCCCATACCTGACTCTCATTGGCAGCGTATTGCATAAATATGCCAGCGAACTGATTCAAGACGTGGGGTAAAACAGCCAGGGGTAACAGTTTAGCCATTTGCATGTAGCACGGGGACTGGCTCTCCCGGCACCCTCTTGAGCTGTATTTTGAGATTGAATGATTTTTTTATCGGCCAAGTGGGTGCCGGGGTGCCTGTCCCCTGCTTTCCTGAGAAAGGGCCTAAACTGTTACAGCCAGGAAAATCCGCACACAAGGTTTTCAAGAATCCATGTCAAACATCCATGATCTCCCTGCAAAAGGGCTTACACCTTATACTTGTCCATCCAATGGGGGAAGCCTCACCGATTCTATCCGTCTCCAACTTAAGGTTCGCTTAAGCTCTTCCAACTGCTCCTCGATTATCTTACGCTCTCTTTCTAATTCCAGCCTCAAATCTTCTTCGCTTGGCAGGTAGAGCATATATTTCGACGCGAAAATCTGTTTCCGCTCATTCAATACAGAATATCTGGCAACGGCTTCATTTTTCTTTGTGCATAGAACCAGTCCCATGGTGATTGTCATCTTCTGCTGTATAAAGATCATCAAACATGCGCACGTATCCATCCATCTGTCCCACATCCTTGTATGACAGCTCACCCATCTTGAGATCAATCAGCAGGTAGCATTTGAGAATGCAGTTATAAAAGACCAGGTCCACATAGAGATCTGTGTCATCAAATCTAAGCCGCCTCTGTCTGGCCACAAAAGCAAAGCCCTTCCCCAGTTCCAGAAGGAAATTTTGTAGATGGGTAATAATGGCCTGCTCCAATGTGGTTTCATGGAGATTTGGGGAATCAGGCAATCCAAGAAACTCCAGCACATATGGATTTTTCAGAATTGCATCAGGCGGCAGGGGCTTTCCAGGAAGGCGTTCTCTGTCAGCAGCACTCAGACCGGCTTCACCGCGATTTGAAATAATTCGCTCGTAATACGATGAGTGGATCTGTCGTTCCAGCTGAGCTTTGTTCCAGCCGCAGTCAATGGCTTCCTGCTCATAAAAAAGGCGGGCTTTTTCGTCTTTTACCCGCATTAATGCACGGTAGTGGGACCAGGAAAGTTGTGGGGAGAAGGCCTGGCTCAAATCTCCACCAGATGAGAATTTAATTGATTTTGCAACAGATTGGCAATCAGTTGGGTAACTTTTTTGTTCTTCCGGAAATTTTCCACCTGCCGGGTGGAGATTTCCGGATTTTACACATTCTCCACCCTGCGGGTGGAGAATTGAAAGACGGTTAGGATATTTCTGATAAAACTGCCTGAAATACCAAAGATTGGTTGTCGAAAAGCCTTTTCCATATTGTGCTGTGAGACATCAGACAAATCCTCTATAACTTGCTTTCCATACTCAGCCCGCTCTTCGCCTTTCTGCAATTCCTGCACAATCTCCCGCCCGATCAGCCAGTAAGCCGCAACCATATTGGAATTAACCGAACGGACAACATTAGATCGGGCATTCTCGAGAATTGTGACGACTCGGCTGAAAAGAGAATCATTATTTTTTTCTTGAATATCAGTGCTCATTTCATACCCCTAAAGACTCCATTAGAAATGCCAGAATATGCGTTCACTCTTCCTTGGGTAACAGTTTAGCTTTTTTTAAGACACAAGGGACTGTCCGGCACTCAACCAGAGATAACATTTCATTGTGCTGCAGTTTTCACTGACGGACTGTCCCCAGGCCGGTTTCAACATCCCCCTGAATGCTTACACTGCATTAGCTTGACACTTCAAGACAAAAACGAACCTGATTGCGGATTTGTCATGACAAACCCGCAATTGGGTTCGTTTTTGCAGAATGCCCATACCCATAGCATGGACTGTTACACTCCAATAGACTTCTTTCTCAATATTTCAGACATGCCCAGCACTTCCCTGACTTCACTTCTGAAGGCGCTGAAGCGGTTGAAAAGCTCATAATAGTATTTTTTCAGCATTGAAGCTGCCTTTTGATTATCATTATTGGCCGCATAGGCCTCGGCTATGGCCACAAGCACCTTTGCAGCTCTTTTGTAGGCTTTGCGATATTTATTGCTGACAATATGCTGAATTCTTTTCTCTCCGAGCTTAACTGCCCATTGAAAATATTTTTTCAATTCCGCATCTGGCAGTCTGGTCATGGCCAAGCCTTGCATGATCTGTCTCAAACACTCCCCTTCAAGGGCATCCCTGTCAGAAAAACCGTAATCAAGTGTATCAAAGTAATTCCTGTCTGCATTATCTTCCATAAGAGTACTTGTAACTGAACATTGATCATTCATCAGGCTGTACAGATAAAGGGCGCAGCTGAACAGCAGGCCACTGGAACTACTATATGACCAGCCAACAGGCGCTGCATCTTTTGAACGTGTGAAAGCTTCACTTATTCTGCCGCCCATGATCAAGACTGTAATATGCATATCGTCTTTTGAATGTATTCGGTCCTCAGCCTGATCGAGATATTCAGCAGCTTTGTCCAACTCCTGTTGCCGGAGATTGTTTTTTTCCGCCTCATGAATAAATGTTACCAGGGTATGATAAGTTGGGGTTGAGAAAAAGAGCTCCCGCTTGCCTTGGAGAATCATCATTTTATCATCAAGCTGTTCACCGGCTGAAATAAGATGGCCCGCGACTTTTGCCCTCCGCTCTCCTGGGCTGATAATGTTCAGGGCTTCCCTGGAAACGGCTGCTGACTCTGTCCAGGATTTTTTTGGTTCAAGCTGCTCAAGCCAGAATATATATCCATATGGCTGTTGATCAGCCCACGTTCTGGCCAGCTCACTGATTTTTTCAAAATCATTTCTAAAACTGACCGCCTCCAGCCACAGCCTGGCTCTTCGCAGTCCGGGAATGCCACCAGATTGTGACAAAGCCGCTTCCCACTCAGGCAAGAATGATTCAAAATCAGGCAGCGGTTCTACCAAAGTGTCCATTACATCTTTAAGGGCAGGATAATTATCTCTGGAAGGCATGAAGGCAGATTCTTCAAAGTCGGGGTTCATGGCTTTTAATAACGCGTCAACCCTGCCTGGTCCTTCTGTCAGCTCATATACGCAGCGGCAAAAACGTGCCCTTTCTTCAAGGATATTTATCTCATAAAGAAGGTGCTTGATCTCTGTTTCTTCAATCAGGGCAAACAAAGCTTCATAAATCTTTCCGGCTGTTTCCAGTTTGCCTTCCAGAAAATAACGGCCTGCATCATAAAAATAGCTTTCCAGTTCATCCATCTGTTCCTGGCTAACTTCATCGGGATTGTCATCATAATATGAGTCATAAACATCATAATCTTCCAGTTCATGATATTCACCGTCTTCAATAAGTTCTATCCTTTCCTGGATGCTCTCTTTCAGGGCCTCTATTCCATCAAAAACATCTTCTTCAGGTTCAGTGTCCCACTGGCTTTGCTTCCCGGGCAGGCAAGCCTCTATCTTCTCAATAAACATGCTTCGCTCATGAATCCGCGCTTCCCTGGCCATGGCCATAATAATTTCATGCAGATCATTTCTGGACAGGGGCTTGCATATTTCCTCAATCTTCTCCAAATAAGGACCATAGGCTATTTTTTTAGACATACTGTTTCCTCATGTAGCTTAAGGCTTTTTGTTTCCATCTGGCATGTATAAAATACCGCATCCCTTGCTGCTGAAAACCAGCCCACGTTAAAGAACGCTTTCAGCGTTGTTTCACGGGGCAGCGGAATACTTCAAAAAACACAGAGTAAAGAAAAAAGACACTTTCCGTGTCCTTCCGTGTGTTCCGTGGGCAAAACCTCTTGGCTTCTATTATAATGCAAATAATTTTTGAAGCACTGAAACAACCTCCAATTGCGCGTTTGAGCCTATGGTGCCAAGCTTTTGAATAAGCCTCACCTTATCAATTGTTTGCAGCTGATCCAGCACAATTTGCCCTTTTTTATTTGCAAAAGTGCATGAAACCCGGGTGGGATAATCGTTCTGGGCAGAGGTCATGGGAGCAATCATCACCGTGCGGATGTTACGGTTCATTTCATCAGGGGAAACAACGAGGCAAGGTCTGGTCTTTTGAATCTCTGCACCGATAGTTGGATCGAGATTTACCAGGTAAACCTCAAAGCGCTTGACTACCATTGCCATTCCTCATCATCCCAAGAGTGATCAGTAATTTCATCAAATATCAGTTCATCATCACCTTTTTGGGCCATCTTCTTAAATGCGGCGTCCCAGCCATCGCGAACTTTTGTTACGGGCCTGATGATTATTTGATCTTTATCCACCTCGATTTCAACATCATCCTTTATTCCAGTTTGCTCAAGGACAGGCTTGGGAATACGAAATCCTTGAGAGTTACCAATTTTAATTACACGCGCCCTCATAAGTCACCTCCTGCTCCAGGTAAGCATAATGTAATTACGTTATTTTGGTTTTGTCAATGAACTTTCAGGTTCAGGAGACACCATATTATTGCTCGTGTTATTTTATTGGCTGTCCTGACTACGAGCACCAAGTCGTAAAAGTTCCAGGGGCAGAGGACGGGTTGGTACGTTTTGTATTGAGCCCCTTTGTCTGGACTTGTTGAGAATAAGCCCGTTGGGATACTTGACTATCTGCTTGAGCTCTCCAGGGCGAAGCTGAGAAGTCCACTTGACTTCCACAGGCCAGAATCGTCCGTCATGAACACTGCTCTGCCATCTACTGTTTCATCAGGGTGGTTTTGCCTATCTGCCGGCCTCCGCTTAAGGTGAATATACCCGGATTGTTGCTGGGCAGGATATCAAGAAGACGTGATTTATGAACAAGGGGCTGTTTGCCAAGTTGGCGCAGATGTGGGTCTAATTGGCTGTATTGTTCAGGTGAATCCAGATGGGTGTTATGCGGCAGAAATCTAAGATCAATGTGTAATGAATATTGACAAATATAGATGTTTGTCAATGAATAAATTTATTCATTCCTGACTGAACAAATTTATTCACCCAAAAAACCCTCAAACAAAAAAACTCAGGTAATAGCAACAACAATCTTGTCCGGACCAAGCATCTCCATTATCTAATCCGTTCTGCGTAGACATACTTTTCTTTTCACCACAGGGCAAGCGGCTGGAGCCGCAAGAGCAAAACGCCCCAAGCTCCAGCCGGGGAATAAGAGGAAGGCCTAATACTACTGCAAAACATCATCAACATCATCGGCAAAAAGAATTCTTTCCGACCATTTGAGCAGCCGTTCTGAATCAGCGGACAGAATCATCTTCTTCTTGTCTTCAGAAATTTCACCGAATTTCAGTGACAACAGTCTGAGCAACACATTGGCCTCGCCAATCTGCATGCCCTGCTGCATTCCCTGCTGCATTCCCTGATTGATAAATCTTTCTGCAAAAGTACTCATATACTTATCCTCCTCTGGATATTTCTGTGAATACACAATCCTTTCATTTTCGTCCAGCCCGGCATAGATATCTATGTAATCCAGATACTTTATAACTTTTTCAGTGTCAGTCTCAAGTCTGCGCAGGCCCCTCACTGCGGCTGCGTATACATCAATCTTCTGCTCTGGTTCATAATTCATATTAGGCAGGTTCAGCCTGGCTACGATATTGTTGCTCTCTTGATACTGCTCATAGCCAAGACCCTTGAATGCAAAGCTGATGTAAGTAAAGCGCAGATAATCCTGCTGGTCACCATAAAGAACAAGCTCGCGGGCAAATGAACCTTTCCGCAGGAATATTACCACAGGGACAACCCGGTTGGTTTTTAAAAGATCTGACAGGTCCAGGCAGTAATGAGCCAGGCGATGAATGGAAAAACGAGAGGGATCGGTTTCGTTTTCAAGTACAAAAAGCAGAGCCTCCCTTCTCCCGTCTGGCCAATCAACCAGCAAAGGAACATCAAGTTCTCTGAACCTGTCACCCAGCCGTTCCTTGAGCTGTTCTTCCCGGACTGGAAGAATCCGGGCCCCTTGCTTTATTTCTGTAGCCTCCCTGGAAGCAAATAGTTCCAGAGAATCATAGGGATAATCAAGGATAAGATTTTTAAAGTTCTGATCATTGCTCATTAAACCGACTCCAGCTGGTTATAGTCATTTATAGTGCCGAGTCCGATATCCTGCCCGGTGACTGCGGAGAACCTCACACCCAGCCAATGGCTTTGACCATCACTCGCACGCCCTCGATCTCATGCGTACCGGACAATTTGGCCAGAACAGCCTCGTCCTCCACTGGAACGAACAGGGCCAGGGTGATGGATGGCAGGCCCAGGTTGCGGGCGTAGTTCGCGGCCTGGTCGATGTGGCGGTGCATTTTGGCCTGGTTGATATAGCTCTTGACCTCGATGACCCCCTCTTTGCCCCCTTCGTTGCGTGGACACTTCAGATGCAGGTCCACCCGGCCGTTGCCCGTTGGGAACTCCGGGCTGACGATGCAATGGTCCTGCACCGCGTTTTGTAGCCAGAAATAGAGATGAAAATGGCCCACGTATTCGGTATAATGCAGGTCTGAACGGCGGGGCTGGTCCTGACAGGGATTGCGGCCCGCTGCCTTGAGCCGATTGAGATAGGCAGTGTAGCGCTCAAGCAGGGCCGGCAGGTCCAGCTCCGGCCCGGAGAAAACGTCCGCCAGATCATCCAGGGGCTCCAGGGCCAGGATCGGGGTTTGTTCGCCCATCAGATCTCGGGTCAGGGCGTTGTACAGGCGTTGCTGGATAAAGGGCGAGGCGAACCGACAGACATCCAGTGTCTCGCCGCGATCATCCATGACCTCAGTTCGGTCGATGATCCCGTTAAGGTACAGATAACTGCACCAGGGGACATCGATGCTGAACTGGATGTCGGAGCGGGTGAACAGTTCCAGAACATGCTGCTGGTATTGGCCCCTGGCTTTTTTAAGCAGGTTGAGTACGGTGTTGTTCCATTCCGAAAAACAGGCCCGCCTATAGGTCTGGGACCATACCGCACGGTCAATGACCATGCCTGGCCCTGGATTGTATTTTGTCGTCAAAAGCTCCCCGAACCAGCAGACCAGCCCAGGCTGACCCAGGGTGGCCCCGTATACGTTCTGGACCACTTCCGGGGTCACGGACTGGCCGCTTTCAGACTGGTACTGGCCAAACAGATCCTCGACTTCCTCCCGTGTGAACCGGGGGACGTGCAGGGAGCGCTGTACGTTGAAAGGCGAGCCCCGGTCAGAGTCCACCCCAAGCAAGGCTCGCACGCCGATCAGGGCCAGACCATGCAGGGCATAGGCCTCCCGCTGCAGATACATGTTGCGAAACATGGTCACCAGGCGGTCAATGGCTTTTGGCGGCAGGCTGTCGAACTCGTCAATGAACAGAATCAGAGGCTTGGAAAATATGCCTCTGGACTTGCGAAACAGGGTGGTCCAGTCCTGCCAGTCGTCAGGAGGGTCAGGCCGAATGCCGAGGGCGTCCTCGAACAGGTCCGCAAACCAGGGCAATATCTCGTCAGGAGAGTCAGGGTCATTGAAGACCACGCCCTGCATAGACATCATTCCGACCAGGAACCTGTCCCCGTATTTATGTTCAATTTCCAGCCTGGCCTGCCGCATCAGCCACGTCTTGCCGCACTGTCGAGGTGCCCAGATGGTGAAATAGTGCCCGCTCTTTTCCGGATTGGCCACTAATTGGCTTACGCACTGCTGCACCAGATCCGTACGCGCAACGCAAAAATGCTCTTCACAATCTACTGGCCCGTAGGAATGAAAATAGCGCATAAAGTGATCTCCTGTATCCAGCATGTTAATACCAGCCCTACCGGAGGTAGGACGGCATTTTCTTCCGTATCCAGGGTTAGATAGGTAATCCCGAACCAGCCCCGGCCCAATATTTTTCTGATCCTGAATCGACGCAGCAGCATGTGCCCCTCCGCAAAGGGCTGCTGAAAGTCATGTTCGGTTGGGGTGCTTTGCATGGTCAGTCTCCTTCTACCACCAAAACTGTTCATGGCACAGGGGCATGAACAGCAAGCAGGTCTGGCCGACCTGGATGACGTCCCGGACGGTCAGGTTCTGGTCGCGGCGGATGGTCTGGTCGTTGAGCAAATACAGATTGTAGCTGCGGACCGGCTTAGATATCTATGTAATCCAGATACTTTTAATCCAGATATGGTACAACTTTTTTGTGACAGGGCTTCAAAAGTATGGCACCCCGGCAAACAAACCCTCAGGTAATGGCAGCAATAACCCTGTCCGGACCAAGCATTTCCATTATCCACTCCTGCTCTGCGTAGACATTGTTTTCTTTTCCCCAAAGGGCAAGCTCTTTGCAGTCGTCATGTTGATACTTTTCCGGGTCAAACTTTCTGGAAGCATTCCAGGGAGCAAGGCGGTCCCTGTATCTTTGCAAAAAAGGCAAATCCGGAAAAAAATGTCCTTTTCTTTTGGATGCTTTTAAGAGCTGTTCAAAGATAAACAGCCCGTCCGGGTCAAAATCACCAAAATGCACCCATTTGCATTGCAGAGGAAGATTTTTCAGCCAAAGCCCGGGCAGAGCTGAGGCATAGCCCTGGCAGAAAATGAGCAGGCCGTGTTTAAGCTCCAACTGCATAAACGGAGCAAGGTTTTCAGTAGTAAGCACAAACCTGATTTCTGAAAAATCAAAATTTTCTGTCTTGGAAGCTTTCCCAGCCTGAATGCATGCCTGACCCAGAGTCCGGGTAATATGCTTAAGGTTCAAGCCCTGCCTGTGATGCAAATCCGACCAGGACCTTACCCTTAATTCACCACGCTGAAAAAGGCCTTGAGACCAATTGGAATAAATTTTATTGAGAACCGGAAAGCGCAATATATGCTTGGAATCCTGAAACAGGGCTGAACTAAGGGACTGAACATGACATGGTTTTTCATGAGCCGAGCGTCTATGGAGTTCCCTTAAGAGAGCAAGGGCCTCCATGGGCTTGGATGTAATGCTCACATCTAAGCCCATGGAAGAAATTAGCTCATTGGCTTCATCCCTGGCCTGAATGACTGCGCTGCATTGGGATTCAATAATGTTAGACAGGGTTTCATGATCCACGAGCACAACTTCCCGGCCCTGAAGTTCTGCAATCCCTGCCTGGACCAGGGGATCCAAAGCCTTGCGATGAGGCGATCGTCCCTGATTTTGAAGCTGTGTCCAGGCCAGACATTTCTGCAAAGGATCATCCATGGGAGTATTATGTGTTTTTTGAAAACCAATTCGATTAGAATTATAGTTTGTTGTAGTTGCAGATTGATCAAACCCAGTAATGACGGATCAGCACGGGGACTGTCCCTGGCTTCGGGACTGTCCCCTGTCTGGTTGTCAGAAACGCGTAATGCTCCCTCACAATGCAACGCCCTGTTTTCATTCGTCATTCCGGCGAAAGCCGGAATCCAGGAATTTTCTTAGTGTAAGATCGCCAGGAGTTATTGAGAAGTTACCAAACATGTTGGTTTGAAATTTCCAATAAGCACCTAAAACGACACTTTGAGTTAATTATTGTTTCGGCCACCGGGGACAGGCACTCCCCGCACTTATTTTTTGCAATTGTTCTGCAGCCTTTCTGCCATAAAAATAAGTGCGGGGAGAGCCAGTCCCCTTCCTGCTTAAATAAAGTGTCGCTGTAATGATAACAAAAGTCAGTGATTAGTACAGGACAAACAAGCTGCACGTCGCTTGGCTAACATCCAAGTTCACACAGCATTTTTGGTTTGTCAATGGACCTTTGAAATCTTTGATTATTTGTATCTTTTCAGCGCTTTTAAGGATAGCGCGGCTTCCAGTCCAGCCTAAGCGTCGCACAACCTGAAACATCAGATCAGCCTCCTGCTCCGCTTCCAGACGGGAGCATTACGAGTTTTTTGAAAACAAAATATGAATAGGGTGTGTTAAGGCTATCTTTGTGTAAAAAGCTATAAACTACGGCATGGCACGGCTTCTTGCCCGGAGGCTTACAGCCCGGAGGGGGACTTTCCCTGGCTTCGAGACTGTCCCCATCCATTTTCAAAAAACTCGTAATGCTCCCGTTAATAATTATCCTTGATTTCATGCTTGTGGAAACAGGCACCCCGGCACTAATTTTTTATTGAACAAGAAACGGATTAGAAAAAGTTTCGCCACTGCCAACTTCCATTTCCGCTGACAAGAAATACCGGCTGACCCTTTGCAAGACAGCCTAAGAAAGTCATGTGATTTTTGGAAAAATATATTTGAATGGGTTTTTGGACACTGAACGACGCGGGGTTTTCGCGACTCGTTCTCCAAAACGTCCCAATTCTATTGGACTGTCCATAGTCAAGCTGACAGGAATTAAAGGCAGGGAGGTGTTTCTGGAAAACGTTGATATTCTTGACGGAACTCCGGTCCTGGATATCAAGCCTTACGTCAAGGATTTTGACATATGGCCAGCTGATCGGTTTGGCTGGCTCGATGAAAAAGCGCAAAATGCCCAGAATCACAAAAGCGATGGACGTTTTGAAGGAAAGAGTGCCTAAGGTCATGGTCAGCCATGATCTGGCCGAAGTGGACGATTTTGCGGACATTCTGGCGACCCTGGCCTACGGCCGGGTAATGGCGGTTATTGATTACAAGACAGTATTAAGGCGGGCTTTGCCCGCAACCCTAAGTGTGAAGAGGTACTTTGCCGAAACCTGGGACAGTCCGGCACTCACCTAAGCTTTCCTTCATCAAGAAACCTGAAGATCTGCAAGCCCTTTTTGTGTGATCAGGCTTGTTCAGGTGACCAGAGATACTGACCAATAGAGCAATACTCCTGAAATCCAAGTTGACGATAGACACTAAGCCCCATTTTGGAGGTATGCAGGATGCTGATCCGGTAACCCGCCATCTGAGCCTCTCGTAAAAGTGCCAGAGTGATAAGTGTGCCTATACCTTTGCGTCGAGCCTCTGGAACGGTGACTACATTATAAATGCCGGCCACGCCTGCTGCCAGATAAACCGATCCCGCTGCCACTGGCTTTCCTTCCAGCCAGCCCGTGTAGTGGAGCAAGGGCAGCTGATTAACAAAGCTGATCTGCTCGAATAAATCTATCAGAGCATTCACCGCAAAATCTGGCATGCCGAATCCCGATGCAAAAGGGTAATGCCACTGCTTAAGTCTTTCGGCATCCTTGACTTTCTCAAAAGTTAAACCGTCAGGTACAGGAAAGTCTGTGTTAAGGGATCGCAAGTTCAGCGCCATCCCGGGTGCATCATCTTCACGGGTAAAGCCATGCATATTTAGATACATCCCTAAGTCAGATGGTTTAGTGGTCGGTCCGGTCCACCACAGTATGGGTACATTTTTTTCCCTGCCACGGGTCATGGCTGCTTCGATAGCGGCATTTACATCATCTGGAGCTATTCTTGCGCGCATGATGCTGTTGAACAGCGGAAAAGGAATATCAGTAAGAGACCACAGCAGCTGTGGATCATCATGGATTTCAGCTTGAGGGCAGAGCTCGAACAATGGCAAAAATGCAAACAGATTGCTTTCAATAGCGGTCACTAACGAAGAAGAAGATACGTCTTGCAGAATGTCTTTCACTTAAGTTTCCTCAACTGGGGTCAGTTATAAAGGGGACAAGGACATTACCAAAGTACAGAAAGTAACAGGTAAGATGCGACTGCAAAAACTCATTTTTACAGTCGCAGGAGTCAGGTGTCAGGAGCCAGTAAAAACAAAGAGTTTATGGAGCTGATTTATTCCTGAATTATTCATTTCCCGACTTTTTGCATGTGCATCAGGTAAGGGATTAGAAAAATACTGATATACCACCATAGTGATGCAATGAGCTTCAAGTTAACCTCCACAGGCCTTTTTGTGGGCACTAAGGGTTATCGGTATTCTAACGCGGGCTACTCCAGCAACCCAAAAAAAAGAAACCTTAACCGCCCGTTCGAAGATTTACCCCGGTTAAATGAGAGAAATGCAACGGGGCAGGCAGATCACACCCAGTGAAAACAGCTTCGCAGAGGGACCTCGTCTGTTGCACAAGGCAGGCAGGTTGACACAGATATACATGAAATTCAAGAAAGATATATTTCTTGCAGGACTAAGAACCCAGTTAAATCCTCTTCGAGGTGCTCGCACCTTTTGATGCCATTACAGTTTATGACAGACCACTCGGGTCGTGAAGCACAAGTTGATGCAGGCCGTATACTTCTCAGGGTGAACCGACAGCGGCTTTTCCAGATACACCGGAAGCCAGGCAGTCTCTTCCTGTTGCCTGCGGCTTTGATTATGTCTTGTATGTGATGACGCTGAAAAACGCCCCTTGCGGATCCTGCAGGACGCTGAAACGTCCGACGCCAGGGATGTCTGTGGGTGGGACCAGTATGGTCCCGCCAAGCTGTCCGGCATTTTGCGCCACG
The DNA here is from genome assembly GCF_000934755.1 of Desulfonatronovibrio magnus. NCBI lineage: Bacteria > Pseudomonadati > Thermodesulfobacteriota > Desulfovibrionia > Desulfovibrionales > Desulfonatronovibrionaceae > Desulfonatronovibrio > Desulfonatronovibrio magnus. The sequence continues at coordinate 84,210 of NZ_JYNP01000005.1, read as the reverse complement.
GCGTCCACATCTTTTACGGTGATGTATGTGCCCCAGTGCGGCGGCGTTCCCTCGGGCACCTGCGGAGGCATGTCCATAATCCCGGCAATTTCCTCATCTCCGGCTTTGACCACAGTGTATTTCATTCCCCCGGTGGTCATGTCTTCCAATGTCCAGCCCAGCAAATCGCTGTAAAATTCTTTCGCACCTTCGACATTGGTGGTCAGCAGTTCGCACCAGCTGAAAGCTCCGTGAGTCGTAAACCTGTCGCTCATGTCTGCTCCTTTCTTGGGTTTAGTTGCTCCACAGTTTTTTTTGCGCTGAGTAGCAGTGTTAAGCTTTGAGTTTGCATTTCATTAGAATCATGCCTTTCATGCCATTGATTTGCTCAGCAAAGATGTCATTTTCGAAGCTCATGCATGTTGTTCATTTTTGGCGATTTTCGCTTTTATAATGATTGGGCGTGCAAATATCAACCGCAAATGAAAATTTTAAGTGGAGCATAATGGTTTAGTCTTAGGGATGTTCAAAATACCAATATGCCGTTACTGTTCAGTGACTTAACTGTAAAATGGGGAGCATTACGCGTTTCTGACAACTGAAAAAATGATGAGTATGTCACAGCTTTTTTGGGGTTAAAAGCGGTTTATCATGGCTTGGCACGGCTTCCTGCCCGGAGGCTTACAGCCCGGAGGGGGACTGTCCCTGGCTTCGGGACTGTCCCCTTTCTGGTTGTCAGAAACGCGTAATGCTCCCTTACCAACCTGGAAGGCAGGCTTAAAACGAGGATAACTGTGGATAAGAGGAGCCCCAGACCGGACCATTGCTGTGGTGGCCCAGCCTTTCCGGTCTGGCGCACGCAAATGTTCTAGTATGCACGGTCGGGCACATAGGTAACTATAAAGCGGCTGATTTATGTAATCTCTCTGCTAGCCACACCTTAATAATCGATTGCCGGGGGACACCAAGTCGTTTAGCTTCTTTATCTAATGACTGAATCATCCATAGAGGGAAATCGACATTAACTCTTTTTTGCTCTTGATTAGGACGTCTGGCTTTAGAGAGGTCAAACTGATTTAAAATGCTTTTCCCTTCGTCAAATGTTTTCTCTAAGTCTTTAGCTTTCATAAAGCTCCACCTCCTCATTTCTAGCACGCCTTACTGAGATCAATCGTATATTATTAAGTCGATAGGTGATAATCCCGGCCCAGTGTTTTTCGCCAATTTTGCCGATGATCAAGGATCTCGGTTCATCTGTTGTTTTAGCTGGGATTTCAAATAAATCAGGATCATTCCAAAGCTCTTGAGCTTCAACAAAATTAATTCCATGCTTATCTTTGTTGATATCTGATTTTTTGGGGTCATATTCAAAGCTCATGGTATATAAAATATACTCCTTAGATATATTTTGTCAACATATTCGGTATGCAAATGTCAGGAGCAAATGATATGACCGAAGTAGTTAGCACACGAATTGACCGATCCAAACTTCTTTTGTCAGTCTTCAAAACAATTGAACTGGACTATGCCATGTCCATAGCCGGATTGTCGAAAATCAGGCCTGTATTTTCTCCTCTCCAACGAACTTGCTGAATACCCTATGAAAGTCCTCCAGATTAACAGGTTTTCCTATATAATCATCCATTCCGGGTTCCAGAAATTTTTCCTGGTCACCGGGCTGGGTTTGATTCTGTGCAAACAGTTCATTGAACAGTATGGCGGAAAGATCTGGATTGAAAGTGAGCCAGGCCAGGGAACTGCAGTCAGCTTTACGTTGCCTCTGGCTTAAATGGTTCAGGCTTTGTATAAGGTAGAATGGTACTAAGCGGCCTTGTGCAGATTGCAGCTCTGATAGAGTTTGGCTGGCGACAATTCCAGCCCATGAGGCCAGCTCAAAGCTCCAAAGTCTACAAAAAAACGTTGAAAAAAGAGCTCATCATTTAATGGTTTCAGTAAAGGACCGCTTCTTTTTAAAAGAGATTCTCCGTCAAAAATTCCGGTCATTCCATCAGAAAATGACAACTCAACCTGGTAGTCGCCAAGATATTTGGCCTGAGTAATTTTAATCATCGAAGTCAGCTCCCTGTATACGTTCCAAGGGTTCAAAACGCTGTGCCCTTTCCCAGTTTTCAAGCAGTTCAGCCTGATGTACAAGACACCATTCTTTAACAATTTTTGCTGCTTTATTCGGAAGGTATCCATCGGTTATGGTGCCTGTTTTGATTTCAATCAAGGCCTCAAATCCCTGATAAGCAGCGTGTATGTGTGGAGGGGGATGGTCATCATGTCTCATCCTTATAATGATGCCGAAAAATATTGATAAAACAGGCATTTCTTGATCTCAGCCATATTTATGGGCCAGCAGGCCCTTGAGTTGTTTTTGCTGCGTACTTATTGAATATAGTCATGTTCTGATAGAAGTCCAAAAATGCCTAAATTGTCAAGCCTTGATTTGCCAGTCTTCAAAATATATGATATTTTTATTTTCCTATCCGGCCTTTGGCGAAAAGTCAATAATCTGTGGGCAGCAAAAAAATATTGCTTTTTGGCTGTTGGAAAAAATAGGGGTAAGTAATGGGGTAAGTGAAAAGATAAAAACAAAAAAGCCGTTTACTTATTGCATATTTCAATATTTAATTTTCTTTATCTGAAGTAACAGATGGACTATAAATGATGACTTTTTCAACTGCTTCCAGGGGATACCGAATATGAGGTTGCCAAGATTCAAATTCTTCCTGATGTTTATAATTTTGTTCAGCTTGAACACTGAATATGTTTACGGTGACACAGAGTTTAAATTTGATATGCCCAGTGTCATAAGCACTCTTAGTGATGCTGCCGTTGAGTTTGACCGATTGGATGAAGTCCGTGAAAGTGCTTGGTTTAGAACTGACAGGTCAAGAGTAGAAAAACGCATTAACGACCATATTGAAAAAGCTATAGGTTATCTTGAAAATCCGAGATTGCTTGAACTCCGCCAGAATTATCAAAAGCTTGAAGATGCAGTCATTGCGGACCAAGATCGTATTGCTGATTTGAGAGAGCGCAGATTGTCAGCCCAAGCAGGTGAACCATCATTAAGAAGATATGTTCCAACCCAGACCATGCGTCAATGGACGGCAAAAACACGCGGTGATTACGATATTTTAATTGAAGCCTACCAGCAATACATTCAAGAACATGAAATGGAAATGGATAACATCAAAACTGAAATGTCTGAATTACTGTCGGATATGGGAGTGGAACTTAATCCCGAACAGGTTGAATTCTGGCTTTCTTCAGTTATCGGTGATGATGTCTTGTCAATGAGCATTGTCTTTTCAAATATTGAAGTTGTTACACTTCAATTGGCCAACTTAACCCAGGAAAGCGGGGAGAGCCTTTCATATGCCAGGCGATACTATGGCATGCTTGTAATGCTTCACAAATTGGTTGTGCAAATGCAAAATACTTTTATTGAAAAAGTAAATAGTGAGGTGTTGCCAAGCCTTAAAGAGTTCTCAAGGGAAGCTGACAAGAATATAAAAGACGCAAGACAATTAATCCGAGCAGGGGGCAATAAAGCAATTCTTGAAAATAACATCAAAGCAAATGAGCTTACAAAACAAGTTGTTGAATTATATCACCAAGTAGTCAGCAATCATATGGATCAAGTCAAGGTAGCTCTATCAGTAAGTTCACAGGAGATGCAGGTAGCTGTAAATACTTACAATACTGTACGACTAAGCTCTGATGTTGCATCCCTTATCCGAGATGGATTGAACACATTTGAAACATTATCAAATCTTCATGTGCCAGCTGCAGAAACATTTCACAATAAGGAGATTCGCGACGAGTTTAGAAGATTGACTGAACGGCTGAAGCACAATTAGATGCGACTGCAAAAACTCATTTTTACAGTCGCAGGAGTCAGGTGTCCCCAGTGAAACCCCTGTCTTCGACAGGGAGCCCTGCGGGCTGTTTCACGGGGCAGGCCCTGTTAAACCCTGCTTTGCAGGAAATCCTTCGGATTTGTTTAACCGGGCAGGCAGGAGTCAGGAGCCAGTCAAAACAAAGAGTTTATGGAGCTGTTTTATTCCTGAATTATTCATTTCCCGACTTTTTGCATGTGCATCCAATTGGCGCTTAGCGGAAATTTCAAACCAACATGCTGGTGGGAGCATTACGAGTTTTTTTGAAAACAAAATATGAATAGGGTGTGTTAAGGCTATCTTTGTGTAAAAAGCTATAAACTACGGCATGGCACGGCTTCCTGCCCGGAGGCTTACAGCCCGGAGGGGGGACTGTCCCTGGCTTCGGGACTGTCCCCATCCTGGTTTTCAAAAAACGCGTAATGCTTTCATCATCCATCACCGGAAATCATCCTTTATGATAAACTGATATATGAGTCACGCCCTGAGCAAGAGGGGTCAGCATATGGCACAGGGTTTTTGGTACACGCATGGTTCTGGGCAGAGCAACCAGAAGCTGACATTCCACCCGGTCCAGAAGCTCCCGGACAGTATTGACTGCCTGTTCATCTAAGCGTTCAGCCTCATCTAAGGCCATAATCAAAAGTCCTCGCCTGGCATGGCCTGCCTCCCCACCCCAATGAAAGAGCAGGCCAAGGCAGATGGCCAGGTTGATGCCAAGGGTTTCTCCACCGGAAAATCCCTTTTGCCTGACATTGCCCTCAAGATCAGTAATGGACCAGGTCATCTCAATATATGTCCGGTAGTCAGCTATCTGATCTTCACTTATCCTGGTCTGACCATGCCTGAAAATATTCCTGATAAGCTCCTGCACAAACTCTTCCAGAGTGGTCTTGCTATCAAAATCAAGCAATGTGAGCCGATCTCCCTGCAGGCTCTTCAGGCCTGCATATGATGGCAGATACTGAAGCTCAACCCTGACCTGACTGATGCGCCCAAACCTGATATCCGCCAGAATGGTGTTAACCTTGTCCAACCTTCTCTTGAGATTGGAAATATCCTGATCCACCCTGCGCTTGATATCCTGGACATAGCTTCTGATTCTGGCTTCAATTTCCTTAAGTTCTGCCTTGAGCCTTTGAAACTGTTCTTCAACCCGGTCCAGGTCCACGGCTTGCGGAATAATATTGTTCAGGATTAAATCAACTTTGGTTTCTGAAGAAACATCATGGGGCAGATGCAAAGAATGCTCTGCGCTGACATCGTTGATGATCTTCTCAAGAAACTTTTCTGCCTGCAGCCACTGAGATTTCAAAAGGGTGGAATCATCCCTGGTAAAATTACCCTGCCTGTATTCAGGGTTTATATCCGGATAAAAATCCTGCCACTCAGTTAGACGTTTTTCTTCAGTACTTTGACAGACTCTCAGTTCTTTTTCAAATCCTTCAAGCTCTTTTTGAATCAGGCGCAAAAGCTCATTCTTACGACCTTTTTCCTGATGAGATCTGTCTCTTGATTCTTCAATACGACGCAATTGCTCATCAAAGGCTTTGATCCGACCAGCAAGGGCGTCTGCCTGAGAAAAATCTATCTTTCCCTCAAGGACCTCTACAGGCTCTTCTCTGATGAGATTCTGGACAGTTACCTGAATTTCGGTCAGCCTTCTATCCTTAGACTTCTGCTGCTCCTGCAGCCTCTTGAGATCTGAATCAGCCCTGACCTGCTCTTTTTCAAGCCGAGCCATTTTGCCTTTAAGCTTTTCCAGAGACTTTTGAGCTTCCTGGGCCTGCTTGTGCGCCCTGGCATAAATTTTTGGGGCAGTGTGCAGATCAAACAGATCACGTTTACGGACCAGTGAGTTCAGGTATTGATAAGTATCCCTGATGCGCCATCCCTGGCTTTCAAGGCTTTTGATCTCCTCATCCAGAGCAGTCAGCTCATCAACACATGACTTGTCCTCCAGACCTGCCCAGAACCCTGCCAGTTCCCTGGCTTTACTGATGCGCTGGGCATTTTGTCTGCGCTCATTGTTCAAAGACTCAAGCTCTTCTTCCAGGATTTCTCTTCTGGCGTTTAACTTAGACAACTCTCTGGCCCTGGCCTGGGCTCCCAGCCAGAGTGGTTCATCAGGAGTAAACCAGTAAAGCCCGCCCATGCCGGACACAGTTCCCTTGCTTGTTTGCACAAGTCTCAACTTGTCAGGATCAACATCCCGGCTCAGGAGCATGAACTCTTCATCACCAAGGTCAAGCTGAGCAACCTCTTCAAGATTTTGAACCACAACCCCGCGGGCATATGGACCAAGCCCGGCCTGGACCTGAGAAGCCCTTTCCAGATCCAGGTGCTCATATTTATCAGCAACTAAAGCCAGCCTGCCTGCATCTACATGCCTGGCCACAGTATCAGAAATACCTGGACGTCCTTTTTCCAGGCCATCAATGAGGGTTAAAAGCTTATCCAGCTCAGCTCCTTTTTTCGTTATCCCTGACTCAAAATCAATGTCCTCCCATTGACGGATCAATGAAATAAAATCCTGCCTGTTGCCTGAGAAAAAAGGGGTAGTTTCAGGATAACTCCGTTTAAACCACTCAGCCAGTTCCACGGCCTGCTCCCGAAGTTCAACCCGCCTGCGGATTTCCTCAAGCCTGACCTTAAGCTCAGGCAGACTGTCCAGGCGGTTTTTTTCTTTCTCACTTGCCAGCCAGGCTTCATTGAGTTCCTGCCAAGTCTTTATGGGCCGTCCTGTTTTTTCCAAGGATTGTTCCAGTTTCCGGACAAAAGCCTCATACTTTTCCTTGTCAGCGAGAAGAAATTTAAGCTTTTCCTGCAGGGCCATGAAAGCGGCCTGCTCTGTGCCATGCTGCTCCTTAATTTCAAGAACCTGACTTGCTGTGTCCTGCCTGAATTTTTCAGCTGCTGATAACCCATCTGTTATCTTAGACATTTCCAGGCCCAACTGCTTTTCTTCACGAATAAGATTCTGATATTCTTCAAAATGTCTTTTCTGACGCGAAAGCTCAGTCTGTCTGCTCAGATACTTGTCGCGCTCCTGATTAATATCTTTTTTTTCAGTCCATGAATTTTCCAGTCTGGACTCGATTTGTTTCAGAGCTTCAACAGTTTCCTGCTCACGCTTTTTTTCTCTTTCAATTTTGGAGTGAAAAAGCCTGGCTCTGGCCTGAAGCATGCCAAGTTCAGTAGAAAGATATTTATAGCGGCAGCTGTCAAGGGTTTTGCGCTGCTCTTCCAGTTCAAGTCTGGTTTTGCGAAATATTTCAATGGACTTGATCTGACTGCTGATACTGCGGCGATCCCGCATCAATTTTTCCACATCAGAGAACTTGACTCCCTGGGATGGATCAGGACAGAGCATTTCCTTTAGAAAGAGACCCAGTCTGTCTAACTTGGGACGGGTAACCTGACTCCAGAGTGTGGCGAATTTCTTTTTTCCCTGCCTGTCCATGGTTACAGGCAAGAGCCCCTGGGAAAACAACAGGCGGTGATATTCATCCACACTGGCAAAATCGTTGACCTGGGCCTGTATATCCTGCTTAAGCACATTTTTTTTCAAGTTTTGAAAATCAGGAACAATCTGGGATTTTTCTTTGTTGAGAAAAAGATCAGGAAAGGGCTCCATGCTGGTCATGGTGAAAGGAGTCAAATCAAGACCCTCTGCTGTTGCCCTGGCATGCAGACGTACGCCTATGGCTTTAATTTCAGCGTGCCCTGCAATGGACAAGACTGCCCAGCCCACCCGTCCGCTCAGCTGTCCGGACAGGGAACGGTCAAACTGTCCGGTAGCCACATTCAGGTTGATATATTGCTGGTGACAGATGAGAATGGTCTGCACAGCATCCAGAATAGTGGTCTTGCCCACGGCATTGTTGCCTGAAAGAACTGTCATTCTGGGATGCAGGGCAATGTAAGCAGCCGGAAAAAGCTGGTATCCCACCAGAATCAGCCCGTCTGCTATTATATCGTCAGGTATGAATACCTCAGGTATATCAGGTCTCATTTTCATCCTGTGCTTCATTTTCGCCTTGTGATTCGTTCCAGTCTATTCTGGACCAGATACTGTTAATGGCTGAAGCCAGGTCATCTCTGCCATCATATTCAAGGTCAAGGCTGCGTTTGGCTGGTTCCCAGAAGCGGGCCAGGCCAGGCAGCCTGATAATCATGAGGTTTTCCACCTGGGCATTGACGGATGGAGAAAGCTCAATAAATCTGAACTTGTGCAGTTCCCTGAGATTGGTCAGTATCCACCCTCTTAGCTTTTCAGTCTGCCTGGTGCTGTGCTGCTTTTTTCGGGATGCTTTGGACTGCTGGGGATTAAAAACTTTGATCAGCTGATTGAAATCAAAACTGTTCTCCAGCCTGCTCATAAGTTCAAGGGCCTGAACCTCATCCTTGCCCTCAATGCCTGATGAAAAAAAGTGACTGCATAAAAAAAGGCCAAGAAAAGATGCGCCCCTGCGTAAAGAACTGACTCGAACCTGAGAAGAATGGTGGCTCAAGTAGTAAAAAACTTCCCCCCTGGAAAATCTCTCCAGACGATACCCTAGAAAATAAAACAGAGAGCACCAGTTGTCGTAGAACTCTTCCAGAAACCTGTATTCAGTTATCAGCCTGGGATCAATATTCTGGCCGGACTGAAGACGGTGAATAATTTTTCTGGACAGGTGATCATTGTCCAGAAAAATCTGCATATCCAGCCCATGATATTCTTCAAGCATAGTCTTTCCAATGGTGTTTAAATGCTGGTTACGGGGAGCGTTACGCTTTTTCTGGTTGTCAGTGGCTTCAGGTAACTACAAGGTGGAGGTGGCTTCCAGCCGCCTGTTTTTAATAGCCTGCAGGATGCAGGCTCCACTTATCAAGGCAGTTGCTCTTGTTCCCAGACCCCAGCCTTCAGCCTTCAGCCTTCAGCCTTAGGCCTTCAGCCTCCAGCCTTAGGCCTTCAGCCTCCAGCCTTACTGAAACACTCAGCACAACCGGTTCCATATAAAAACTCCCCATATCCAGCCATTGTCCATGATCAGGCTTCTGCACCTCAGGACCTGGGTTCCATTCAGGCATATCCTGGATCAGCAGCCACAAACCAGTGATCATTTCCCCACGATCCAAAGACAGCTGATCCATCATGGTACACATCCAGGGGCCAAGCTCCAATGGAGCATCAGCATCCCGCCACATGGTACGCGCCAGATTAAGAAAATCATTTTTCCAGGGAACTTCCCTGGTTTTAACCTCTTCAGGAACAAATTTTTCAAGGGCCTTAAGCTTATCCATACTGATCAAAACCGGCTTTTTCTGTTCCTGATTACTCCAGTTCATACTGATATGGCACAGGGCTTTATCTTCAAACACAGGCATCCGCAAATCATTATTCAAGGCATAATTCAGAATTTCCTGCTGCTTGCGGCACAACCTGTCCCGGTAAGAAAGAGAACCAATAACACTCTGATAAGCCACACATTCATGGATAAAGCTGATGATATGAGCAAGCATCTGTTCAATGCGTTTGCGCAGGGAGTCCAGAAAATCAAGACATGATTCAATATCATGTCTGATATGCTGCAGGGATTCTCTTTCCCGGCATTCATAAAACAGGTCATAAAGGGGATAGTACGGTGAACCTGTCTGGAGAGTCTGCAAAAGTTCTTCCAAATATTGTCTGCTGGTTTGAATGGTGCCTACAGCCAGTTCAAATGCCTGATCATCCACACCTGAATCCAGTTCCTTGACTGTCTTTTCCTGCTCAAGAATTGACTCTTCAATGCTTTGCAGCTTGTATTCAATGCTTTCAGCCACAGAACTGAGAAATACATGCCGGATGAAACCAACCAGTTCTTCTTCAGTGCTGCTTTGAATATGCTGATAAAGAATGCTGTAGGCATGATTTATATACGTGGATAATTCATCACTTTCAAGATTTACTTCAGCAATAATATCTTCAGCCAGCCCCCGGCCAAGCCGGGTCAGACAAAAAAAATGGACATTGGTCTCGGTGATGGATCTGCGGACAAGCCTGTACTGCAGCAGCCTGTCCAGAGAAGCAGCAGATGAAGTAGCATCGCTTAACTTTAAAACATCAACCGCCTGTTTTATTTGCCACTCCAGTTCTCTACCGGTTACGTCTCTCTTTTTGGTGGATTTTTCCCAGAAATAAAGCCAGCCCACCAGAGCAAGATCATGCTGGGACAGCTTGAGTCCTGAAGGAAACTTTCCCAGCATCTCCCGAAGCTGAAAAATGAAGTCGTCTTTATAATCCTGGTCCATATCCCGGCATTAACTTATCTCCTGGCTGGAGGCAATTAATTTGATGCAAGCTCCTCACCCGCGCCGACCGGGCCCAAACCTGTGAGCAACTTTCACGAATGAAACTTTGGATTCCTGCTTTTGCCGGAATGACGGTAAATAGTAAAAACTTGCTTTAATCTTCACCCCGGACTTGATCCGGGGTCCAGCTTTTTGAAGTCACTTGTAAACTTTGACAGGGGATAAACTAATGTTGGCTGTGTCACAATCCTAACGACGCAAGGATCGTTAAAGGCATCATCACTGGTAGCGCAAGCCCATGGATTAACATGCCAAGATCATTTCGCACTTCTTTGCGGTTTTGCCACGACAAATCTTCAATAAGGTGCTGACTTGTCAAGCAGGCGGGTAAGCCACTTTTTTAACCCATTCCTTTTTCTCACCCCGTAACTGAAAAGCCACAAATACGTCACCTGATTGTGGTGACCTCACCTGTTCACAAAAATATAAAGCTCCTCATAATAACATCCAAACCATGTCGTACTGTGTTTGGAAGCATCTATGATTCGACTGCAAAAACCCTTTTTTGCAGTCGCAGGAGTCAGGAGACAGGGGTCAGCCTCTGGCCCATAGGGGCCTACGCCCCGGAGGGGAGTCAGTAAAAACAAAGAGTTATGAAGATACTTTTTGCCGAGTCACCTCATTTCCTGACTTTTTGCGGGGAAATCATATATGGCAAAAAACAGCTCTGGCTCCATTTATGATCATTGCCAGAGCCGGAAAACCAAACCTTAAACCATTAAAATGAATTGGAGAAAAAAGAATGACCATGAAGCAAGTGTTCAGTTTCCTGTTCTGCATGTCTTTTGTTCTGGTTATGGCCATGAGCGGATCATCACTCAAAGCCCATGCCGCAGAAATCACAGTTTACACTTCTTATGAAGAAGATGAGGCTGCAGCCTTTCTGGCAGCTTTCAACCGCGATAACCCTGACATCAGGGTCAACCTTCTGCGTCTGTCCACCGGCGATCTGCATGCCCGCATGCTGGCTGAAAGTGCCAATCCCAGGCACGATGTAATCTGGGGATGGGCTGTAACCAACATGGTCGATACCAGGATCATGAATATGCTTGAGCCATATACACCTAAGGGCATTGAAAAGGTTCCTGCCAGGTTTCGCGATTCAGGCAATAGATGGTTTGCCAAAACCGGCTACATGGCTGCTTTCTGCGTCAACAATGAAATTTTAAGACGCAAAAATATTCCCATGCCCACTTCATGGGAAGATCTGCTTAAGCCTGAATTCAAAGGCGAAGTTGTCATGCCCAACCCGGCAAGCTCAGGTACAGGTTACCTCATGATAGCCTCCATCCTGCAGATGAAAGGAGAAGAAAAAGGCTGGGAATATCTTAAAAAGCTGGACAACAATATTGCCCAGTACATTAAAAGCGGTTCCAGGCCGTGTAATGTGGCCAGTGCCGGTGAATTTGCCGTTGGCGCTTCCTTCGCCCTCAGAGCCATTAAAAACATTGATGAAGGCTTTCCCATTACCATGATCATTCCTGCTGAAGGCGCCGGAAACGAGCTGGAAGCAACAGGCCTTATGAAGACTGCCAGAAACAAAGAAGCCGCCAAACGCTTCATTGACTGGACCTTGAGCGAAAATGCGGTCAATGAATACTACAAATGGAAGGAAATTGTAACGGTTGAAGGCGGTACCATGCCCCAGAACTTTATTGATGCCGGACTCCCCAAAGACATCGGCTCAGTCATGGTTGATATGGATTTTCCATGGTCTGCAGCCAACAGAGACCGGATTCTGAATCACTGGCAAACCACCCTTGAGCGATAATTTTTATTCCATCAGCGGCGCAGCAATTAACACTGTGCCGCTGATGCCTGCTTCCGGCAGCATGACTCTTCTGCCTTTCCTTAACACTTAAATCTTAAAACTTAACACTTAAAACTTAACACTTAAATCTTACAAGTAACTTCAAAAAAACTGGACCCCGGATCAAGTCCGGGGTGACGGTTTAAGCACGCTTTTACTCTTTACCGTCATTCCGGCGAAAGCCGGAATCCAGGTTTTGATGGGTGTAAGTTACTTATCGGTTTGGTCCCGGGCCCCCTTGGGTGAAACACTTAACACTTAAAACTTAAAAAAAATGACATTAGAAATACACAATATCAATAAATCCTTCGGTCGGATCAAGGCCTTAGATAATGTTTCCATGAGCATGGAAAAAGGATCCCTGGTCTGTTTTCTGGGGCCTTCGGGCTGTGGCAAGACCACCCTGCTCCGAATCATTTCCGGTCTGGAACTGCCAGACTCAGGCTCCATAAAACTGGACGGATTCAACATGTCTACAGTTCCGGCCCGCAACCGAAATTTCGGTATGGTTTTCCAGTCCTATTCGCTTTTCCCCAACATGACCATTGCTGCCAATGTGGCTTATGGGCTTGAATGCCGCAAATGGAACAAATCCGATATAGCCCTTCGCGTTCAGAAAATGCTAAATATGGTTCACCTTGAAGATCAGGCCCAAAAATTTCCTCACCAGCTATCTGGTGGACAGCAGCAGCGTGTGGCCCTGGCCAGAGCCTTAGCTCCAAGGCCCTCTGTTCTTCTGTTAGATGAACCTCTGTCCGCTCTGGATGCAAGAGTCCGGGAAGAGCTGCGTGATGAGATCAGATCCCTGCAGCAAAGACTCAAAATCACAACCATCATGGTTACTCATGATCAGGAAGAAGCCCTGACCATGGCGGATCAGATCATGGTCATGAAAGACGGTAAACTCATGCAGATGGGTTCTCCAATGGACCTGTATCTTAAGCCTGCAAATCCATTTGTGGCCCAGTTCATAGGCAGAATGAATATTGTGCCGGCTGATATGGGCATTGAGTATTCATCCAATGGTTACTCCCCGGGCCAAAGTCCGAAAATCCTCGGCTTCAGGCCGGAAGCTGTAAGGCTTTCAGATCATAACCGGGAAAGGCATGCCTTAAAAGGTACAGTTGAGCGTATTTCCAGACTCGGCCATTTAACTAGAGTCACCCTAAATGTCACCAACAATGGTGGACCGCCCATCAAGGTAACCTCAGAAATCCAGGGACCTGGTCAGACACTGGAAACAGGGTCAGTCAGATACATTAATATTTCTCCAGATACAGTAAGAGTTTTAGAATGGCACTAAGTTCAGCCATAAAACATGGCATTAACAGGGCACTGCCACAAAATTTTGCAAACTTAGACAGAGAATTAATTCTTAAACTCATTGTTGCGGCCCTGGTGGCCCTGCCTCTTATCATATTTGTACTTTACCCTCTGGTACATATTATGAGTAGAAGCTTTCAGACCCCTGAGGGTATTGGGCTTGGCAATTATACTTCAGTCCTTGGCAGTCAAAGATTTCTCGGCCTGGTATACAACAGCTTTGAAGTGACTCTGATGACCACGGCCATTACCATTATTCTGGCCTTTATTTTTGCCTTTGCCATTCAAAGAACTCACCTGCCATTTAAAAATCTGTTCCGGCTCATTGCCCTCATACCATTATTTGCCCCTTCTCTGGTCCAGGCTCAGGGCCTGCTGCTCCTGCTTGGCCGCAATGGTTTCATCAATCGCACTCTGGGCACTGAATTCTCTATTTATGGATACTGGGGAATTGTCATTTCCAGTGTGCTTTATGTGTTTCCCTATGCTTTCCTGATTTTTTCCGCTTCCCTGGCCATGGCAGACAATCGCCTGTATGAATCATCCCGAATACTCGGGGCCGGGCCATTGAAGACCTTTATGACCGTGACCCTGCCATCCACCAGGTTTGCACTCATGGCTTCCACGTTTGTGGTTTTTACCCTGGTTATAACTGATTTTGGAAATCCCATGGTCATTGGCGGTGACTACAGTGTGCTGGCTACTGAAGTCTATAACCAGGTCATTGGACAGGCCAACTTTGAATTAGGCACTGTAATCGGCATGGTCCTTCTGGCTCCAGTGGCAGTAGCCGTTGCCGTAGAAAAGTTTTTCAACAAAAATAATCAGACCCAGCTGTCGGAACACGCCAAACCAATGGTTATCCAAACCCATTTAGGCCGCGATATATTTTTTACAGCATACTCCTTACTTGTCTGCCTATGCATTCTAACCGTGGTGGGCATAGTCATCTTTGCCAGCTTCACTCATCTCTGGCCCTATAGAATGGACTTTTCACTGCGTCATTATGCCTTTGATGTGCAAAACGGGATTCAACCTTTGTGGAACAGCATCTATATCGGACTCATGGCCGCTGCCATAGGTGTGGTAGCAACAGGACTGGCCGCTTATGTAACCGAAAGATTCAAAACCTTTCTGGATTCACCCCTTTATTTTCTGTGCATTGTTCCGGCAGCAGTACCTGGAATGGTTTTGGGTCTGGGCTATATACTGGCCTTTAACAATCCTGCCAATCCTGTTTACGCAATTTACGGTTCCTTACTGCTCATAGCCATCTGCAATGTCTATTACTATCACGCCCAGGGCTTTTTAATCGCCTCAACAAGTATGAAACAAATCAGCAGTACTTACGATGAAGCTTCAGCCACCCTGGGCGGAACATTCATCAGGACCATGCGCAAAGTAACCCTGCCCCTCATGTGGCCGACACTGGTGGGAGTGGCAGTATTTTTCTTCATGCGCAGCATGGTAACCCTTAGCGCTGTTATTTTTCTCATTACCCCGACCTCACAGGTGGCAGCTGTCTCAGTACTGCTTCTGGAAGACCGGGGCGCTGTAAACCAGGCTGCAGCATTTTCTGTCTGTATTATGGGCGTGGTGGTTGTCTCGCTGCTTCTGGCCAGGCTGGTCCTGAACTTTTTTGGTTATAAAAATATATCCCTGATTCGTTAATAAAAGTATGCGAACTGGATACCTTTTCAAAATTGGTTTTTAACCACACAGGAGGAACATCATGACGTGGAACCAGATTTATAATTACAGGATTATGCTTGAAGACCTTTTAATTGAAACAACCACAAACCTGGAAATGATCGGTCAAAAGCTCGGGGAGTTATCCACTGATATCTGCCCTGATGAAAACGATCAGGCAAGCATTGAATCTGAAAAAAGCCTGCTCCTGGCTCAGGCTGGTCGCGGCGGAAAACTGATTACAGAAATCAAACAGGCCCTCAAACTCCTGGAAAACGGCGAATACGGTATCTGCGCTGCTTGTGGAGATGACATAAATCCCCGCAGACTTCTTGTCCATCCTACAGCAAAGCTCTGCGCCCAGTGCCAGGAAAGCTTAGAGCAAAGAGCTGGGAATACCGGACAGTA
Source organism: Desulfonatronovibrio magnus (assembly GCF_000934755.1). NCBI lineage: Bacteria > Pseudomonadati > Thermodesulfobacteriota > Desulfovibrionia > Desulfovibrionales > Desulfonatronovibrionaceae > Desulfonatronovibrio > Desulfonatronovibrio magnus. Next base: position 68,751 of record NZ_JYNP01000005.1, on the reverse strand, counting down.
TAATGGGCAATACAATGATTTTAACAGAAACTATGCGTAAATTGATCATAAGTGATCAGAGGCAGGCTTTACTTACAAATAACTAAAACCAAATTAGCAATAAATTCAGAGCATTACGGTTTTACGATACAGATTGCTTCGGTCGCTTAGGCTCGCTCGCAATGACAGGTTTTCAGCTACCACATCCCTGACAACTCAGGTGTCATTGCGAGCGAGTCTTCGAGCGCGGCAATCTCTAACGCGTTGAGGCTATTTCAAGTTACTCATAGGTTCGGTCCCGGTCCGCCCGGGTGAGGAGCTTACAAGTAACTAGAATCGTTTTTCTAATAAAATCAGTTGGTTACAGTTTTCACATTTTTACGATTTCTGCTTATGATTCATGCACATTTGCCTGAAAAGTTCCGTCAAAGATGGGAACTTTGCACCTGGCACAGCTTCCTGCCCGGAGGCTTACAGCCCGGAGGGGGACTGTCCCTCGCTGTGTAAATTTTGTCATTAAAGCCAATTTCTTCCAGGAACCAATGCAGTATCAATCTTTTTTATAGTACCTCGCGGGGACTGTCCCAATTTCCAGAAAAGTGACAGACTCGTAAAGTTACTCACAGGTTCGGTCCTGGTCCGCCCAGGTGAAGAGCTTCTAAGCAACTAAAACCAAATTAGCTGTAAAATCAGACATTTAGGGTTTTCATTTTTACGATTTTTGCTTTGATTGATGCACATTTGCCAGAAAAGTTACGTCAAAGATGGGAACTTTGAGCCTGGCACAGCTTCCTGCCCGGAGGCTTACAGCCCGGAGGGGGACTGTCCCTCGCTGTGTAGATTTTTTCATCAAAGCAAATTTCTCCCAGGAACCAACGCAGCATCAATCTTTTTTATAGTACCTCGCGGGGACTGTCCCAATTTTCAAATATGGGATTGTTCTTCAAGGTGGAGGCGGCTTCCAGCCGCCTGGAATTAAATAGCCTGCAGGATGCAGGCTCCACTTTAAAGACAGTTACCCACACGTTCGGTCCCGGCCCCCCGGTGAAACGCTTTTAACATAAATATTGGACTCAGGACTTTAGTAACTTATCGTTTCAATCCTGTAGAAAAAAACAAGAAAGTTTTTTTACCTTGCAAGAGCAATAATGCCCAAAAACCTTATTCTTCAGCCTTCAGTCTGAAAAGTACGGTTATCACCCCAACTTAACGCTCCAAGTAAATTGGGTTGTGGGCACAGCTCGCATTTGACCTTAAACATCGGACCTTGGCCTTACAACTTTGGACTTAAGACAGTTAACATAGTTTCCATCCGGAAAGTCTTTCTTTCCGAATGTTGAAGCTGCTGGTTTTCTTTCCGGAAACGAGAAATTTTTTATTTTGGCAAGGAAATCAATCAATTATGAGGAGGCGTATCTTAATACGTTGACGAATAATTGTGCAGATTGACGCCGCCAAAAGGAAAAAGAGCCGTTTCCGGATGAAAACTAACATAACAACCTTTAACTTGGAGGATTCAGATGATTGGAAGTCAGAAATCTTTATTTACCAACCTTTTATTGATTGTGATGGTGATGGTGCTGGTTGCTGTTTTGTTCACCCCTGTAAAAAGCAAGGCCGATGTTTCAGGCGTATGTCCGGCAACATTGAGATTTGCGGATACTGGAATTGAAGGTCTTGAAGAACTGCGCCGGGCTTTTGGTCAATTTATTGATACCATGGAAAAAGTCCTTAAGGTAGAAGTCCAGTTTTTTCCGGTAGGTCACAGAACTGCCGCTGTTAATGCTCTCAGGTTTGAGCAGGTGGACATTGTCATGGCCGGACCTTCTGAGTACGTTGCCATTGAATCAAGAATTCCTGGCAACAAGCCCATCATCAGTATTTCCAGACCCAGTTACGCCTCAATCTTTATTGCTCCTGAAAACAGTGGAATAAACAGTCTGCAGGACTTAAGGGGCAAAAGGGTTGCAATGAAAGATGTCGGTTCCACCACTGGACATATCATACCCAGCTATATGCTCATTCAGGAAGGATTTAACCTGGATCGGGATGTAACAATCCTCAATATTGATGGTGCCAGATTTGAAGCCCTTATTGCAGGTGACGTACACGCTGTGGGCACAGGTGTCAGAGACTGGGAACCTTTTATCAATAGAGCTGGGGGAGGTTTCAAAATCATTGCTCAAAGCGACCCCATGCCTGATGATGTCATTCTGGCTGGACCGCATATCAGTAAAGAATGTGTTGCCGGACTCAAAGATGCTATGATGAGTAATGCAGACACACTGCTTGAAGCAATTCTTGCTCCTGGAGAAAGGGATAAGTACATCGGTGCTACCATGGTAGAAGTAAGTGATGAAGACTACAATGTTGTCCGTGATGCATACTCTGCTCTGGGCATAACCAACTAAATGTCGTGTCCCAAAAACCCTGAGCCAGTCGATGTGCTCAGGTTTTTTAATGCTCATACAAAATCCTACGATACAATAGCACTACAGCGAGACTTTGGGTTAATTATGACCTCGGGCACCGGGGACAGGCTCTTTTGCCAGCCTTAAACCCTAAAAAAAGCCGGACTATTCGGCGGCAAAAGAGCCAGTCCCCTTCCAGCATAAATAAAGTGTCTCTATGGTGATAGAGACTTTAAAGACATAACAATAACTGTGCAAAACCATCAAGCACACAAACCCCAATACCATAAAAATATGAATATCACTGTTAAAGAGGCAGGCAAAACATATCCTGATGGAACGGTTGCCTTGAAAGATATCTCTTTTACCATAAAGCCAGGTGAAGGAGTGGTCATACTCGGTTCCAATGGCTGTGGGAAGTCAACTCTTCTTAAAATGATGCTGGGCCTTGAATCCGCCACTAAGGGCAGCATTTTATTCGACGATAAGGACATCACAAAATCCAGAGGCAGGACTTTGAGGCGTATCAGGCTGAAGGTGGGCAGTGTATTCCAGCACTTCAACCTGGTAGGAAATGTTTCAGTATTTCAGAATGTACTTTTTGGAATCATGGGTCATAAGGGACTTTTAGGAAGCCTAAACCTGACAGCAAGCTCTGAAACCAGGGATCAAGCCTGCCACTGCTTAAATAGAGTCGGACTTGTACATCTTATGAATCGCAGGACAGATACACTTTCAGGTGGACAGCAGCAGCGACTGGCCATTGCCAGAATGCTCATGCAGAATCCTGCAGTAGTCTTCGCTGATGAACCTGTGGCCAGCCTTGACCCCAAGGCCGGCCGTCAAGTCATGGAACTGCTCTGGGACGTGGTGGAGGAAAGAAAAATGACCGTTGTGTGCGTACTGCACCAACTGGACCTTGCTCTGGAATACGCTGAAAGAATTATCGGAATCAAGCAGGGCTTGGTAGCTTTTGACTCTTCTCCCAGTAAACTTGAAAAACAAATTCTGGAAACTCTTTACGAAGGTGAAGAACCTGAGGATTCTGAAGAATATTCATGAATAACAACAATTCAAAATCACAAATGCCCAGTAGATTTACAAACCCGTCAATTTTTTCATGGATTGTCCTGATTGTTTTTATTGCTTTTTTTATCCATGGCATGTCCGGTTCCAATATCACTTTCGACAGACTAATCCGCGGAACCTTTAATCTTGGTCAATTCCTTGCTGAGGCCTTCCCTCCAAATTTCTCCAGGATTGAATTTATTGCTCAATCCATGCTGGAAACCTTTGGCATGGCTGTTGTGGGTGTAACCTTCGGCATAATTCTTTCTTTTCCCATGGCTCTTCTTTGCTCACGAAATACGGCTCCCAATATGCTGATCATGAGTATTTCAAGAATCGTGGTAGCCACCCTTAGAACCATTCCTGACCTGATCTGGGCCTTGATTTTTGTGGTAGCAGTTGGTCTTGGACCTTTAGCTGGGATTCTGGCCATAATCGCCGACACCATTGGATTTTGCGCCAGGTTCTTTTCAGAAAGAATTGAAGAGGTTGACCCTGGACCTGGAACTGCACTGACAGCTATTGGTGCCAGCAAAACAAGTGTGGTTTTTGGAGCCATGGTCCCTGAGTGCTTTCCTTCTTTTGTGGCTACAAGCCTGTTCGGACTGGAGAAAGCTGTGAGAAGCGCCGTGGTTCTGGGGCTTGTAGGAGCAGGAGGCATTGGGATTGAACTTACTTCAGCCATGAACCTCTTTCGCTATGATGAAGCCCTGGCCATCATTATTGTCATTCTTGTGGTGGTCATCTTTGTAGAACAGGTAGCCTCAAGAATCAGGTTAAAGGTAATATAACCATGTAGTTCGGAAAAAATCACATCATCATTTCAGCCATTTAAGGAGCGTTATGAGTCAAAAAAACTATATCCTGGATACCAATGTTCTCATTGAAAACCCTCAAAGCATGGATATCCTGAGAAATGGTTCTGAAAACAATGTCTTTATCCCCTACCACGTCCTAATGGAACTCAACAAGCTAAAAACAGAGCCCAGACTGGCCCATATAGTCAGCAAAGTTGTTGAAACTCTGGAAAAAAATAAGGACCATATCCGTATTATTCGCAATGAAGAGCTTAGCACAGCCTATACCGACATCGCAGACAACTACATTCTCTCAGAAATTAGCTCCAATCCTGAAATACATAACCCCATCCTGGTTACCAACGACAAGCTCCTGAGGCTGCAGGCCGGACTTTTAAATATACACAGCGAGGAGTTCAAACACTCCAGACCATTTGAGTCTGAATCACAACTTTATACAGGGTTCAGGGAAGAAAATGATGACCCCATACCCAACTCCTTCACCTGGGAAAACGGCAAGCCTGTTTTTCATGGACCTAATGGTAAAAAGGTGATTAACTACACCCTTGATATCTGGAAGGTCACTCCAAGATCTATTTATCAGAATCTCGCTCTGGAACTCATGCAGAACCCGGGCATTGACCTGGTGACAATCCAGAGCGAGGCAGGATACGGCAAAACATTTCTTGCTCTGGCCTCAGCTCTTGAACTGGTTTTAAGTAAAAAAGAATATTCCAAAATCCATATAGTTAAACCAACTCATGAAATCGGACCAAAGCTTGGTTATCTGCCTGGTGATATTTCGGAAAAAATCGCACCCTATATAAGATACATCCTCAATCTTCTGCAAAAGCTGCATGAAATAAGAAAAGCCGGGAAAATATTTCTTGATGCTGATGAATCAACACTGAAACTCAACCCTAAAAAAATAGAGATTCTGCCTCTGACTTTTGTTCGGGGCATGACCATTGAAAACTCGTTTGTAATTATTGATGAAACTCAGAACCTCTCAAGGTATGAGATCAGATCTCTGCTTTCGCGGATGGGAGAAGGGGTCAAGTGTGTCTGCCTTGGAGACACCAGGCAGGTGGACAATCCCCACCTCAATGAGTCCAATAATGGACTGAACTGGATAGTAAAAAAAATGAAGGGACTGAACAATTACGCCCACCTGGTTCTCAAAGGAGATAAATCAAGAGGGCCGATTACAGATATGGTTATCAAGTCAAGGCTGTAATTACTTTGGCGTGCGGACTGGACACCCTTATCCAGTGCTGCTGAATAGCCATAGTCCATATTTTAGACTGGAAATCTGACTAAAACAGCATGCATTACATATATTGACTCCACAATTTCTTAAAAGTGGCTACAACTAAAATGGCAACAAATTCAGAGTATTATGGTTTTAGCATACAGATTGCTTCGGTCGCTTAGGCTCCCTCGCAATGACAGGTTTTGCCCAATTACATCCCTGACAGATCTGGTTTCATTAAGCGCTAGTCTTTTTAGTTTGGTAAACATCAATTGGTTGTCAGAAACGCGCAATGCTCCCTATTCTTTGTTACAGGACTGCAGTGGCAAGCCTTAAACTAGCAAACTCACCTGACTTCAAGCTCATCACCCCCTGCAGCCTCCTGGTTCAGGATCTGCTGGTTGCCAAGCGGGAGCTTAGTCTGGCCAAACAACTGAAGAAGCTTTCCAGGTATCATGCATTGATCATTGATGACATAGGATATCTACCAGCCCAACCTGTTCCAGAAGATTAAAAGAAGAACGGACAGCTTGGGTTCTACATTGTAAATTTCTGGTTACGTGGTGATTTTTTGATATCCTGCAACTGTTCTTTTATGGATTGAGGCTGCTCCTTTCCATTCTCATTCTACCATAACTTGAGAGTCAAAAGTTCTTTTAACCGTTTGTATTCATTTACTGTTATTCTACCTGTTCGTCATTCCGGCGAAAGCCGGAATCCAGTATCATTTCATAGTAGGATAAATGACTGGATGCCGGTTCAAGTCCGGCATGACGGGGAGCACTTTTGACTGTCCAGATAGCAAAATGCTCAACTTGTTCATAATCTGTCAATCCAATTGACAATTTATGAATAAACTGCCATTCATCTGGCATGATAAAACGCACGCTGGAAAGAAAACTGAAAGAACTTGCCGGATATTATCCTGTGGTTTTAATTACAGAACCCCGTCAGTCAGGCAAAACCACCCTGTGCAGGATGGCCTGGCCCAATCGTAGCTACCTCTCTCTGGAATCACTTGATATCATGGACTTTGCCCGCAACGACCCACGCGGATTTCTTGCACAATATTCCCATGATGTTATCATTGATGGAGTTCAAGAGGAACTCAGCCTAATCTTTTTCACTACAGAGAGGCCAGGGGTCCGGAAATCGATCTCCTCCTGGAGCAGGGAGAAAGGCTCGCAGCAGTGGAAATAAAGTCAGGAAGCACTGTGAATCAGGATTTTTTTAAAAACCTCAAATGGTTTACCCGTCGTTTACAGGAAAGTGGACAAGAAAGACGTGTGCAAAGCTATATTGTCTATGGGGGTGAAAGCTCTCAGAAACGTTCAGATGCCCATGTGCTGCCTTGGACAAGGGTCTGGGAAGTCATGTAATGAACACTTTCCATGCGCTCACCGCATAGATGACATTTCATTTTTTAATCCCCAATTCCAATGAAGCAAGTGTTTCCAATCCACTTCGGTTTGATCGGGACGCAAAGAATGCAGTCTTGAATATTCCAAAGCGGGCTACGCCCGCAACCCTATAAAAAAAAGCTATTTGACAGTCACTAATATGCGAAGCGCTTGGCAGGCAGAGTTTGCATCATTATATTTTATCCATCTGCTTCAGATAATCACTTACTTTTTTGACAAATGCCTCTGCTTTTTCAATAAAATCAGTCGCCTCCAAAGCAGTCAGATGCGAGTATTCCCTGTAGTCTTCTCTTTGCCGCAGCTCAAAGGCCTTATTCAAAGTACGTCCCATCTCTTTGTCAAAAACCTCATTTCTGATGAAGTTTTTATTAAAGTAGCTCAATACGCCGCTATGCTTTGAGGAAGAGTAAGGCTCGTAAATAAGCAACGCCAGTACGCTGTAAAACATGGCATAGTAAATCCTGTTCATGATTGAACGAGGACTTTTTCCTCCTGAAAGAAGATACCGGGCCTCATCCAGACTTTCTTCCGCCTGCTTTATGCGATAACTGGCAAGCTCTTTTCTTTTTTCCTCTGGACTGCTCACACGCTTACGCCTTCCTGCATGGCATTCCTGTACAGGGGTGACTCAGACATTGGTCCGGACACAAGTTCATCTTGATTGAAAATAACTGCTGAGATAAGGCAATCATATTCCAGATTCAACTCAAATATCATATCATCAATCAACGATTGCAAATTACTGTCAAATTCCCTGACAATGATCAGGACATCAATGTCAGATTCAGGCGTGGATGATCCCCTGGCCTTGGAGCCATAAACCCGGAAATCGACAAAATTCTCTTGATCCTGCAGAAAAGTTTTCAGTCTGGTTAACGCCTTTACTTCATTTTGATTCAGGTCCATTCTCATTTCCTCCAGCCTTTCCTGGTGTGAGCCTGGCTTGCCCTGATAATCCTGTCTAAGTTCTTAAGAGAGTTTTTGACAGGATTAACAGGATTTTCAGGATTTATTTTTTCTGCCCACATGCCGGAAGCCTGCGGGCAGAGAATCAACTGCTTACGCAGTGAAAAAGTCTGTCTGGTATCGCCGCAAGGCGATTGGTCATTTCCTGGTGGGCTTCCGGCACGCCAAGAATTGATCCTGTTCATCCTGTAAATCCTGTCTAAGTTTCTTGTATTTTATAACAGGGTTTCAGGAGTAAGTCACTGAGATGAGTATTGTGTGTCTGAGAGCGCAGTGCTCAAACAGTTCATGACAAGTGCCGCGAGCTATGAAAGCGGCAATAAGGACATTGGTGTCGATGAAAAGCTTCAAGAGACCTTCTCGAATACGTCTTTGTCAGTGAATACACCTTGTTCGGCCGATTTCTGAACCATTCTGCCTCGCAGATCCCTGAAGCGTCTCAGGAACAGGTAGTCACGCAGCGATTGTTGTACAATCATGCTCCGAGAAACGCCCTCCTCAAGCGACCTCCTGTCGGGCTCTTGCCGCACATCTTCTGGAATGCTGATGGTGAGCGTGCTTCTCATATCCTCTAACCCCTTTTTTTTAGGCGCTTATTGGAAATTTCAAACCAACATGTTGTTTCATTTTCAAAGAAAGCCAGGAGTTTTTGCCCACGGAACATACGGAAGGGCACGGAAGTGTTTTTCAAGTGTTGCGAAGCAACTCATATTCCGTGAAATTCAGTGTATTCCGTGGGCAGTCTCTTTTGTCCCGAAGGGGCCTCTTTTTCCGCGCAGGGTTGCGGAAAAAGCCTAGTAACTTACCGTTTCAATCCTGCAGAAAATAACAAGAAAGTTTTTGTAACTGTTCAGCTAAATCAAATTTGAAGATATGGACCCCGGATCAAAGCCTGTCCCGGACCTTGATCCGGGATCCGGGGTGACGGTTAAATCAGACAGTTGCCCTTTTCCGTCATTCCGGCGAAAGCCGGAATCCAGGGTATTTTAATAGTCTTATAGTAAAGGTGCTGAACAGTTACAAATTTTTTAACCTTGAAAAAGCAATAATGCCCAGGAACCTTATTCTTCAGCCTTCAGTCTAAAACTACGGTTATCGCCCCAACTTAACGATCCTAGTAAATTGGGTTGTGGGCACAGTCCGCATTTGACACTATTGTATTAACTCTTGTTACACCAAGATGGAATACTGTCAAGTCTCCTCCTGGCTCTGTAGTTATTTTGGTTAACCATAGATAGATAGCAGTCAAAGGGAGCATTAGCGTTTCTGACAACTGAAAAAATTGATGTGTTTGTCACAGCTCTTTTGGGGTTAAAAGCGGTTTATCGTGCATTGGCACGGGGACTGTCCCTGGCTTCGGGACTGTCCCCTATCTGGTTGTCAGAAACGCGTAATGCTCCCGCAGTCAAAAGTCATATCATTGTAACAAAGAATGAGTAAGCTGATAACAAAGACTTTTTCCCTGAAACACCAATTTATATCAGGTTACTTTGTCATACATGAACATTTTCAGAAAATTCCCTGCAGGCTTGCTGCTCTGCGTGGTTTTTATCCTTATTTTTTTTACAGGCAGCATTTCTGATTTATGGGCCTCCAGGGACAACAGAATAACAGTTTCCGGATCAACTGTACTTATGCCTGCAGTACGCGAGGCAGCAGGAATGTATGAGGTCATTAGTCCTGGTGTGCGCTTCAGCTTTCATGAGACCGGATCCGTCATCGGACAGGCTCAGGTAGCTTCAGGGGCGGCTCATCTCGCTGTTTCAGACCTGCCCATTGTTCCGGATTACCAGACATACCCCCTGCTGGAAATCAACTTTGTCCGACTGCCTGTGACATTTCTATCCAACCAGTCCATGATCAGAAATTTGAGCACGCAGCAGATTAAGGGCATCTACAATGGCCAATATCATAACTGGAAGGAGTTTGGCGGGCCTGATCTGCCCATAATAGTAGTTCTGAGAAGTGATTTCTCCGGAATTACGCGGGTCATGCGGGACTGGCTTCAGGGAACCGAAGATCCGGTACGCAGTGTCAGGGTTTCAACCAACCCCAGGGCTTTGGAACAGGTTGCATCCATACCCGGAGCCCTCAGCGCTGTGGGTGGTCTGCCTGCCAATGGTGAAACCTCCATACTGTCCATTGACGGCTGCATGCCTGGGACAGCAGTATCTTCTGAATGCGAATATCCCCTTTTTTACTATGGCAGAATTATTCTTCATAATCAGCCATCCGTAGAAGCTGCAAAATTCATCTCTTTTTTCCTTTCCCAGGAAGTACAGGAAAGGGTACTGTCCGGTACTTCCCTGACTCCAGTCAGCCCCCTTATACCAAAAGAAATTGAGGCCTTAACTGCCCATATTCAACAAACACAACTCATAAGCAGCCGGGGCCTGGTCCTTTCAGGTCAGATATTTGCAGGAATTGCTCTCTTTCTGGTCGGGGTCCGCTTTATTTCATCCAGCCTCAAAAAGGTAGCCAACAGAAGAATCAAAAAGCTTTTTTCCCGCTGGTCCGACAACCTGGGCGTGGGAGCACTCTGGGGTTTTCTTTCCGGGGCTGTGGCCCAGAGCAGCTCTTCTGCTGCCTTTGTACTGACAGGCATGGTTGCCGGCAACATCATGAAGATGAAAAGCGCACTGTATATCCTGTCCTGGGCTGAAATCGGCACAACCTTGTTAGTCTTTCTGGCTACCTGGAATCTTAACCTGGCCATTTTATACTTTTTGTCCATTTCAGGACTGCTGTATGCTTTTGACAAAAAAGGAAAGCATCAGCAGATCCTTTTGTCCATGTTCGGGCTGGGTCTGCTTTTATTCGGTTTTGACATGATCAAGTCCACAGCTGCTGATCTGGCCCAGACGCTGTGGGTCCAGAACCTGATGACCATGGGAACTGAGCTGCCCATCCTTCTTTTCCTGCTTGGCGCAGTTCTAAGGACTCTTACCCAGTCATCTTCCACTGTGGCCCTGCTGGCTATTCCCATGGCTCATGCCGGGATTCTGGACCTGAGCCAGGTTCTGCTCACCTTTTTCGGTGCTGCTGCAGGTTCGGGAATTTCCGGGATAATCTTGTCCAGCAATATATCCGGCATGTCCAGACAGGTGGCCCTGGTCAAATCCATGGCGGATTTCATCAGCAGTATAGGTCTGGTTATGCTGCTTCAGGCTGGTACTGTGTGGGGCAATAATACAATTGACATGGTTTTTCAGTTTTTTGGAAATACCATCGAAGAAAAGGCTGCCTGGGGCTTTCTCTTTGTCAAGGCCATGCCCGGACTGATCATGCTGAGCCTGACCACCCCTCTAAAACGCATGGCCGAACAATTTTCCCCGCCCAGCAGAGTGGAAACCCTGGCCAGGCTGAAGTTTGTCCAGGAAAACGCTCTCCAGGATCCAGACACAGCCCTGCAGCTGACAGCGAGAGAGTCTGAACGCATAGTTTCCAGGCTGCCCTCGTATCTGCAGCATTTAAGAACAGAGGAAGCCGATACTCAGGTCCTTGGCAGATTAGAAGAGTTACACCAGGCTGCCCAGGAGCTGAACTCCGGGATAAATGAAATTTTTACTGAGCTTTTCGGACAGGACATGAGAAAAAGTGATGCTGAACTACTCATAATAATCCAGAACCAGCATAAAATTCAGGAAAATCTGGAAACTCAGCTTTATGAACTGACATTATTGCTTGGCCAGGATCTCCAAAACCCTGAACTGGCCAAGGTCCAGCATTCAATGATTGAAGGCCTGCACACCATTTTGGCTGTTGCAGCAGAGAGTGCTGAAAAAGCTGACCCACAGGATCTGCGCATGCTGTTGAATATGACTGGTGACAGAAGCGGACTTGTGGCTGGCATGAGAAAATCTTACCTGAGCGGAAGCGAAAACATCTCAGCACATTCCAGGTCAACCTTTCTGCACATGACTAATGTTTATCAGCGTGTTGTCTGGCTGCTTCACAGTTGGACCGAATCCCGGATCAAAGTTGTTGAAATGGAATGAAGATCAAGGGGACGGGTTCATATTGACATATCAGTTATTTATAGCCTGATTTCTGTCCAGGATTTACTGATTGCAAAGATTAAAAACTCGCAACACAGGGGACAGTATATTGCCATTTTAGTTATGTTGTCAGTTCCCTATAGGCAGCTTTACCCCGCCTGATTTTTCATCCGGCTGAAGCGTACGCTTGAACCGGAAGAGCCAAAAACATTCGCCCCTTTCACCAGCCTGAGGCTTTACAGGTGCGGCAGGATTGATGTACTGGAGATAGAAAATGCATCTTTGCCTTGCACCATTGAATAATGTGGGCTGTGCCCACAACCCAATTTAAACAAGGATCGTTAAGTTGGGGCGATAACCGTACTTTTCAGGCTGAAGGCTGAAGGCTGAAGGCTGAAGAATAAGGTTCCTGGCCATTATTGCTCTTTCAAGGTTAAAAAACTTTCTTGTTTTTTTCTACAGGATTGAAACGGTAAGTTACTAACTGGACAGTCAAAAGTTCTTGTGCAACCCCTTGGATTAATGACCATTTTACAAGCTTTAGATATCCAGACGTTTTTAAAGCCTAACCATTTGAAATCATAATGTTTTTTTCTTCAACTGATAACTTTTAACTCTCAAGTTACTAACTTCCAATCTGATTTTCCAGGCTTTCTTGCCTCTTACAGGAGCTTCGCAATGCCTGAGCTCAGGAAAACAAAAAATGCCCGGACTACTTAGAGGTTTTCAGGTGAAGTATTCAGAAATATTCCAGCGCAATATCGGCTTGTTCTCCCAGGAGCAGCAAGGCTGTCTGCAAACAGCTACCATTACCGTGGCTGGCCCCAGATCCCTGTGCTGCGTGGAAGCACTCACCCTGGCCAGATTCGGCATAAAAGATATCAGAATACTTATTCAGCGGGATATTGGCGGCATTCAGCAGGGCAAGATGAGCCTGATGCTGCAATGGCTCCCCCTGGGACAGCAGCGGATGCGAACCATTTTTCCTCCTCAGTGTTACGGGGAAATCGTCTCAACACTTTATAATTGCGTGGAAATACCTTTTTATATTGCAGACCGGAACACTAAAACGAACAGCGAAAAAGATCCTAAACTGCACACCAGCCGTATCCCTGAACTAAACGTAGGCATTCTCGAAATCGAAGACGTGGGGCCCCAATGCAGACAAAGCCTCCAACTGGGTCAAGCTAAATACCAGACGTCTTTGCCGCGAAAAACTGGACACCATCTATCTTTTCCTGAACCTGGAACATCCGGACACACCTTGCATAGCCGACGAATGCGTCCAATCGGGCTATGTCTTTGCAGGCATCTCACCCGATAACTTCCCCATGGCTGATGCCCTTGTCATGCAATATCTCAACCTCGCCGCCAACCCACTTGAGCACCTTTCCACGGAAGGTGAAACCGCCGAACTGCTGCACAGCTTCATCCGCTCTGAATGGAAAAAACGGGAGAATTTTGATTCTTAGCTCTTTGCTTTTATGTCAGGATTACGCTTTTAAGTCCAATTCTGAATCCTCAGAGCGCAGCTCTCTGACGTTAATATCTTTCCAACAGGAGGTACATCTCATGTTTACAAGGTTTTTCTATTTGCGGCTGGTGATCATCTGTCTTGTGTGCTTTTCTTTTTTACTGGTACTTTTCTCATGCGGGGGTGGTTCATCAGGGAAAAGCGATGAATCATATCTGTCATATTCTTTGATTCTGGACATGGGTCAGGAAGCTCTGGAAGCAGACCAGCAAGCAGCAATTTCCATTGCACTGATGTCTGATGGAGATATGCTATGGTCCCAAGAATTCGGTTACGCTGACCAGGCTGCCCAGATTCCGGTAACCAGAGAAACCAGATTCGGCATAGGTTCTGTGAGCAAGGTTTTTACCGCGGCAGCCATAGTGAAACTGGCTGACCAGGGTCTGGTTGTTGATTTGATTGCCAGGCCAATAGGAAGGAAAATTCTGAAACCTGATCAACCGAACAGGGCGTATGATATCATAGAAACAAAATTCAGGCGAGATCCTAAGGGCAATGTAAAAGGCTGGGGACTAAAAGTGTTCCCATAAAAAGCGAAAGGCCCCGGTATTCACCGAAGCCTGACGCCGACCGGGCATTCCCAGTCCACTTGATACATAATAATTTATATCTTGTATAAGGTGTTGTCAACATTTTTTGCCAAATAGCACAAGGCTAATGAAGATTTTAGCTGGAAGTGCCCTTGAAAGTCATACCCTTTTCAGAATTCCCTTGTAATCAACTTAAAACATTGGTTACCTGACCGGAATTTGATTCAAAAGGGCTTTTTTAAAGGCTTTTCTGATAATACCCAGGCAACAGGGTGGATAAGATTCCATTGGGTATATCTGAAAGATTTTACAGCGCCCATATTGAGGGCGGAACAGACGTTTTAAGGCAGAATAGCAGCCTGTTTTGGAGCGTATTATCTAAAAATTCAGTAGATTATCTCGGCATGATCCCAAACACGAATTTTGTTTATCGCTTGCAAATTTCTGTTTGAAATGTAAGAATGCATTGCATTATTACTTTACAAAAGGCGAAACGCATGAAATTTAATGGTAACAAGTTCATACCAAGGCTTCTGGCTTGCCCTGACCATTCCTTTTTTCTCTTCGGACCAAGAGGCACGGGAAAGACAACCTGGCTCAATCAGGTTCTTGGTGATTCCCTGCGCCTTGACCTGCTCGATTCATCGCTTCATCTGGAACTTATGAAGGATCCTCATCGTCTTGAGGCTTTAACCGGTCATCTGAAAACAGGACAATGGGTTGTGCTGGACGAAATCCAGAAAAACCCGGCGTTGTTGGACGAAGTGCACAGAATCCTGGAATCCAGGGGCCTCAGGTTCGCGCTGTGCGGGTCTTCGGCCCGCAAACTTCGAAGGGGCGGGGCCAATCTTCTGGCTGGAAGGGCATTGACCCTTACAATGGAAGGTTTTACAGCCCATGAACTGCGTGACAGGTTTGACCTTAGCCAGGCCCTGAACTGGGGACTTCTGCCCATAGTGTACAGAAACCCGGATCTGGCCCCGGATATACTTTCCGCGTATGTAGATACTTACCTTAAGGAGGAAATAAGGGCCGAGGGACTGATCCGTCATGAACCGCCGTTTCTGCGTTTTATGAGTATCGCCGGGCAGATGAACGCCCAGATGGTCAACTCCCAGGGACTGGCAAGAGATGCGGGAGTAGCCCGCAGCACTATTGATGGATACTTCTCGATTCTTGTGGATACCCTGCTAGGACACTTCCTTCCGGCCTGGCGTCCAGGCTTCAAAGTCAGGGAAACCGCAAGGCCTAAATTTTTCTGGTTTGATCCAGGTGTGGCCCGGGCAGCAGCCGGCTGGCTGCGTGACCCGATTGACAGGACCTGGCAGGGCGCGGCCCTTGAAACACTCGTGTTTCATGAACTCAGAGTTTTTAACCAGGTCAGCCGTAAACACCGCCCCATTTATTTCTACAGGACTCCGGCCGGAGTTGAAGTGGACTTCATTATCGAGACAGCAATACACAGCTCACACTCTTCAGGCCGAGTTGTGGCCCTGGAGGTTAAACGCTCTGACTCGTGGCGCAGGGAATGGGAATCTCCTATGCGCTCCCTGGCAGCTCAGAATAAGATTAAGGTGGAAAAAATGATTGCCGTGTATACAGGCCAGAGAGTTTACAGGTTTGACGGGCTGGATGTCCTGCCCGTTGAAAAATTTATCACCGCCCTGCATAAAGGAGAAATCTTCTGATAAGAAACGAAACTGGGTCATGTACTCTAAAAGAACCTGTATCGGTTTATAATGATGTTTTTGAGGGTAAAATGTTTACCCCACTCGCCGGGTTAAACCCCTAGCCCGTTTAACATTCTTCTTAAATGGGCTTCTTTTGCTTAACTTGGTGTAACAACGCAAAGAGTTCCTGCAAAGTTTCCCCCCTTAAACAGGGTACCCTATGGGTGTTTATGTGGGGCAAGGTTTCATCAGGGGGGCTTCTAAGCTCTGAAAACAGGCTGATTTGGGATATTCACCCGGTGAAATGTCGTAAAACGAGCCTGCCCTGACAGGATTTAACTGGGTTTATCCTGATATTTGAGTATGATGGTTAGGTCCGACCCCGAACACCGACAGATAACGAATAAACTGAGTTTTGCAATTTCCGTTGGCCCTGAGCTTGTCGAAGGGTGCTGGGGGTGCCGGGTAACCAGCATTCACGCTAAAAAATACCTCCCTTTAACAAACAGTTGAGCTGCGGATGAAAGAAAACTGTCCTCCACAAATATTTCAATTGGACACTTGGTCTTTTAAGCCCTGTGCAGGCATAGCATACAGACCGCCCAAGATTGATTATATTCATGCCCATCTCCCGCCTATAGGCAGGTGATGGGCTTTTTTTTTGTCTCATGACACACAGGAGGATCACAGAATAGAAAAGAGTATAGCTACCAATTTTTTGATTCGACTGCAAAAACCCTTTTTTGCAGTCGCAGGAGTCAGGAGACAGGGGTCAGGAGTCAGTAAAAACAAAGATTTATGAAGATACTTTTTGCCGAGTCGCCTCATTTCCTGACTTTTTGCAGGGAAATCTTGTTTGAGGTTGAATGCAAACTTCTGGAAATTGCCTCAATACCTTCCCTGGAAAAAGAATCTGCTTCACTGGCCAGCAATTCTGTTGAACCTACAATTCCAGACATGGGAGACCTAAGGTCATGGGCAATAATGGAAAAGAGCCTGTCCTTCTCAGCATTGTCTGTCTGAAGTATTGATGTTTATCCGTGAAAGAACCCTTGCAGCATTGTATATAGCCTGTAAACATCTTTCAAAAACTCAGGTATAACGTTGCCGATGCGGTCTGTGAACTTTGATATTTCCAGACCACATTGGCAACACAACCCCACTCTCAACATGAGGGTTATAGTCTGGATTTTTTGATTCCAGGGTTATTGGAATTTAACCGGCCCGTGTGGATAATTTTCCATAAAATAGGTGCTTAAAGAGTCTGCAGGTCGCGTAATGCTTTAGATTTTTATGAACTCAACCCTGCGGTTTTGGGCTTTCCCTTCAGGGGTGTTGTTAGGGGCAATGGGCCTGCTTTGACCATAGCCGGTAGAACGTAACCGCTCTTTGGCGATGCCCATTTCAATCATTTTCTCCGTGACCGCCCGAGCACGTTCTTCAGAAAGGCGCTGGTTGAGGTCGGTTGAGCCATCACTGTCAGTATGGCCTTCCACGCTGAAACTAAGCTCTGGATGCTGCTGCATCAACTGGACGATTTCGTTGATAACGCCCATGCTCTCTGGCCTGATAGTGGCTTTGTTCACATCAAAGCGAATACCGCTGGTAACGATTTTGCCGTCGGTAAGGAACTTGTCGTAAAGCGGCACTGCTCCTTTGGCAATGCGGATGTTTTTGATGTAGCCCTGATGCCCTCCGTTGGGATTATGATACGCCATTGTAATACCAAGCGGGTTGTAGTTCATATTTGGAATATTGAGCACCCTTGCGTCATCCAGATAAACTTTAAGTGCCCTTTGGTTGAATGAGATGGAAACGCGTCTCCAGCCCGCCAGCGACATGGTTTCATTTTGGCTGGTGTTTGAATTAAATCCTGGGTAATAGCCATAAGTTGAACCGAATACTGCAGAATTCTGGCTTACCCTTACCCGATCAGTTTGGGCATTACTGCCACGGTTGACATTATTATTTAAACGCCTCTGGTTTTTACCATCATAGAACAACACTCTGTAGGTTCTTCTGGGGCTGTCAAAATAGGCATCAAACTCAATGGTGAACTCATCGGGCAGGTAATCTCCATCACTATTGGCCAGCATTGGGACAATACCCCCATCGCTGTTGGTGTTGGTATTTAAAAACATGATAACGTTTTCGCCATTCAAAACTGCGTTTTCAACCGATCCATTGGCCAGATCCCACTTTCTGGGGAACTCTCCATTGCGTTCACCTTCCTGATTGTCTTCAAAAATAATGATGTCGCCGGGAACAAAATCGAATCGCGACCAGCTCAGTTCCGCCACAGGCGCTGCAACGACCTGATCCCGCACACCTTCAGAGGCAGCCGGATCAAGACGGTCATTACCACTTCTACTGCCAGGTCCTTCTTCAGCTGAATCCAAAACTTCGTTGACCTTCCGATCAATTATTTGATCCAACCGCCGTTCAACATTCCGCTCGGCCCGGTCTTGAGCTCGTTGCAAAAACCTGCCCGGATCCAGAGCCTCCACCTGCTCAGGCAACAGCAGTGCAGCTACAAACGCTGCCGCCAGCAGCCAAAAAGTCATCTTTCCTTTCTGCATGATCAACCCCTAGTGGTAAATAGTATGTGACAACATCTTCACAACACCGTTAAAGTTAACTAACTAAAGATCCGAAAATGGCCACAGGCCAGGGACTAGAGGATGATGGAGGTAATAAGTTGGAAGAACCTCCAGGAGCAAGTTACAAACTTTTGGCACAATAGACCATCATTTGGCTCCTTAGCCCCTGGCCTGAAGCCTATTGTCCCAAAGTTGATTTTACTCTGATGGTCCTTTATGATTTTCCTGCAAAAAGTCGGACAGAAACTTATTCTGCAAAAAACATCTCCATTACTCTTTGTTTAACTGACTTCTGCGACTGCAAACAGGTGTTTTTGCAGTAAAATCCCTTATGGAATAAGGATTGAAAATCAAACACTGATATATGAACAGGGAGAACCATCTATGAACAACTTTCTTTCTAACAGTTTGGTCAAAATTTCAAGCTCATTTATTTCTGCTAAAGGGATTTAACCTGACTCATGAAAAACCCACTGAATGCTCAGATGTAACCCGTTTAAATAAATGGTTGCTTAACCGAAATTTGATAAAACAGGTTTTTTTACTCTGGCTACCTGCTCTTGCAACGCCCATTTTGAGGCCGGAACGGGAATTCTTAGAAAAAATACCGATCTGTTCTGGAAAGTATCATTTGTTTTCAACAAAAGCATTTGCCATCATAGCCAGATCAAAGGGCAAGAGTCTGGACTTTCTGGACAGGCTGATCCAAGAGGATAAACACAAGGCCTACCAGGAAAGAGCTTGTTCTCTAGTCGAGGGCGTGCAGTCATATCAATGCATGGAGAGTGAAAGAGTCAGAGGAAAGCTGGTTCCCAATAGCTTTTCCCAGAAAGCCTGAAGGAAGAGCTCCGCAAGCGGAAGTTCCTTATCTCTGCTCCAGTCAATGTTAAAGTGAAGCTTGTCTGATGGACAACCAGGATTTGTTGGGTTCGACCTCAAACAGCACAGGATTCAACAATAAGCATAAAGGAGAGAAAATGGCAGTTTTTTCAAGCGAGAGAGGGAAAAAGCTTCAAAGTCGTTGCTCCAAGGTAGGCCTTGCCCCAGGAACCATGGTATTTATCGGCGAACAAAAGATCGAGTCTGCGCGCATTAATGTCATTAATTACAAAGGTAACAGCCTGAACGAACTACATGATGTTCCCCATGATCAATGCTGCGACTTGATCGAGGCCTCCGGAGTAACCTGGATCAATGTCATTTATTGCAGGCGTTTACGGGATGAATTTCGAACATATGCCGGAACTAAAGTGGCATTATGGATATTTCCTGGTCTTGGCCGTCATGCTCTCTGCTGCCATCGGCTTGCTCGGTTATTTTAAAATTAAGAAGTGGATATGAAACAGACCCCATGTTGGCGTCCATATTGAAAAGTCCTATTGCCTCTCAGGTAACGGTTGCCATATTGCGAGCATTTGTCTCCATGCACAGATTTGCTTTTACTTATGGCCAGGTTGTGGAAACCAGGGATATCAATAAATAAAATGAGGCTTCTAAGCTCTGAAAACAGGCTAATTTGGGACATTCACCCGGTGAAATTACTCCTTGCGTTCCGGGTTTGCTCGGTTTCACTGGGTTTATCCTAATATTTTAGTATGATGGTTAGGTCCGACCCCAACAACACACAAACGGCGAGATACTGGCTGTCCCTTGACGGAATTACTCCTGCCTTGCTTTGAGCCCAAAGGGTGGCTAAAATGTCGGTCAGGGCTGGTTAATGGGCGAGCCTGTGGGCACGATATTGAGGAACAGTTCTGTTAAGCAATAGATATCCATTGACCCTGAATTATATTGTGCATATACATGTACGTATTTTCAATACAAGGTGGGAGGTAAAGCTATGCCTTTAAGCATTCGAAATCCCCGAGCTGAAAGTCTGGCCCGGGAAGTTGCTGCACGTTGCGGAGAAAACATCACTCAAGCAATCATCAGTTCCTTGGAAGAACGTCTGCAAAGGATTGCTCATGCACAAAAAGGCCCGGACAGGGAAAAAGATATGCGGATCATCGCCGAGCGTTGTCAAACCCTGCCTGACATAGACTTACGGTCAGCAGACGAAATTCTGGGTTATGACGAACGTGGCATATGATTATGGTTATAGATACTTCAGCCATAATTGCCATTCTTTTTGGAGAGCCGGAAGCTGACGACCTGATCCAGGTGATTGCTCAGTCTCAGGAACCCAGGATGAGTTCATTTTCCGTTTTGGAAGCCGGGATTGTCATGCAGGCCAGGAAAGGTGAAGCTGGAAGCAGAGAACTTGATCTTTTCATCCAGAAGGCGGGAATCAAAATTGTTCCTTTAGACCTGGAACAGGCGAACCTTGCCAGGTCTGCATGGGACAATTACGGCAAGGGACGTCATCCAGCCGGTCTGAACATAGGAGACTGTTGTGCCTATGCCCTGGCGAAATGTATGGCCTTGCCCCTGCTTTTTAAAGGTAATGATTTTGACAAGACAGATATTCCGACATTCATATATTGATCACTTGTTCAGGACTCTATGGTGCTTTGAAAAACCTGAATATACGCAGATGCGAATTTTTTCAAACAAAATAGTTTCAAATATTGTCAGATCAGAATCAGGATGGGTGCCGTTAGAGAATTTAAATGAAGTTGCTGAGTAGTTTTCATCTGGCAAGAAAGTCCTTCTGGGTGGAGAAAACGAGTCGGGGTCAGACCCCTTGGGCCAAAAAAGTGCTGTTGTGGTGATACTTTTATCGGGTGGCGAAATAAGCTCTCAGCAGGTTGATATCGCCAAAGCCAAAGAAATTGCCAGGCAACTGGAGGTTTAGGTTATGGCCATTAAAACTACTCGCTGGGATTCAGCAGAGTATCTTAAAACAGACAAAGATATTGAACTGTATCTTGAGGCATGTATCGAGGATGCAGGTGACGATCCCGCATTCATCGTTCACGCGCTGGGTGTCATTGCGCGCGCCAGAAATATGAGTAAGCTTGCAAGGGACACCGGACTGACCCGCGAAGGTTTGTACAAAGCACTGTCTCCTGAGGGAAATCCCACATTTGCTACTGTGGCAAAGGTGGCCAAAGCACTGGGATTGCAGATTACGGTGCAAACCTCACATAAAGAACCTTTTAAACATCAAGCTCAGACGATCAGCTCTTCATGAACGTGAATATGGGTCTGCCTTTTTACCTTGTAATCCCCACAAAAAAATGATTACTTGACCGGAATTTGATTAAAAACAGGCTCTTTTATGATGCACCCGCAAAAATCCGGGAAATGAATAATTCAGAAATAAATAATCTTCGTAAATCTTTGTTTTTACTGCCTGCCCCGTTTAACAAACCGCAGGTATCCGTCGCAGACTGGTTTAACTGGGGACTACCGACCACTGACCTCTGACGTCTGTGACTGCAAAAATGACTTTTTGCAGTCACATCTTTCAAGGCTTTTTTAATAATACCCAGGGAACAGGGTGTGTCAGAATTCCACTGACCACCTGAAGACTCTTACAGTGCCCATTTTGAGGGGGAAACAGGCGTTCTAAGACAAAATAGCAGCCTGTTTTTGGAAAGTATCATTCTAAAATTCAGGGGATTGGTTGTGTCCGACCCCGATGAGATGGAGTAATTACATGTCCTTCTATCATCCTCGCGAAACCCGGATTCAGACCTCAGCCGGCAGTCTATGGCATTGTGTTTATGGTGGGGATAAACCAGGCATACCCTTACTGGTGCTTCATGGAGGTCCCGGTTTTTTAAGCATGCCGGAAACAGTTTGTGAGCTGGGAAATGAACGGCCGGTTCATTTCTACGATCAACTGGGCTGCGGACAAAGCGATAAGGCTTCTGACCCCTCCCTGTATACACCTGAAGGATATGTCCGGGAACTTGCTGATGTGCGCCAGGCTCTGGGTCTGGATGAGGTCTGCCTCATGGGCTTTTCCTGGGGAGCCATGCTGGCCGGCCTGTATCTTCTCAATGAAAAGCCCACAGGAGTCAAGGCTGCCCTGTTCTGCGGACCGCTTCTATCATCTCCGGCCTGGGAACGTGACCAGCGGGCCTATATCAGCCGAATGCCGCAAGAGGTACAGGAGGCCATCTTCAAGGGCGAGGAAAGCCATGATTTCGGATCTGACTATCAGGAGGCCATGATGGCTTACTACCGCCGTCATCTGTGCCGGCTTGATCCCTGGCCGGATTTTGTCGCCGATGCCTTGGAAAAGCTGAACATGGAAATCTATTTCAGACTCTGGGGACAGAGCGAATTCACCATTTCCGGGTTACTCAAGGAGTATGATCTCATGGGACGCCTGCATGAAATTGAGATCCCGGTGCTTTTGACCTGCGGAGATTTTGATGAAGCCGGGGTCGGGACGGTCAGGCACTGCCAGATGGCCATGCCCAATGCCGGCATGGCTGTGCTCCCGGATGCCTCGCACCTGCACCATATTGAAAAGTCCGAACTGTTCCTGATGATTGTCCGGAACTTTCTGGAGGAGAAATTATGATTATTCTGCTCAATGGCACTTCTTCAGCCGGAAAAACCACTGTTGCCAGGATTATGCAGGAAAAATACAGTGATGTGCTTCTTTTGTACGGAGTGGATTCCATGGTCCAGACCGCTTTTCCAGCCAAGTGCGATTATCCGCCCTTTGATCAGAAGGCCATCAGGCTTGAATCCTATGAAGTGGATGGCCATCCCCATGTCAGACTCATGGTCTCGTCTTACATGTACCCGGTGTATACTGCTGCTGTAAAATTTTATAAAATGCTCTCTGAGCAGGGGTACAATCTTATCGTGGATGAACTGCTGTTCGACTCCAACAGGATCAGACCCTATTTTGAGATCCTGGCCAGGGAAAAGGTATATTTCATAGGGCTCAAGCCCGAAAAGGAAGTGGTGCTCAGACGCGAACAGGAACGCGGCGACAGGTTCCCCGGGCTGGCTGCCGGGCTGTACCTGGAGGTGTACAACCCTCTTTTCACTTATGATTTGCTCTTGGACACAGGGAAAATGAGTCCTGAGGAAACCGCCGACAGGATTCTGGAATATATGGACGTCAACAAAGAACCAGCTGGCTTCAACACTTCCGCTGAAAGCTGGCTGCAACGCAGCTGATTGTTTATTTTTGGTTCCCCTGGACCCGGAACAGGGTGCCTTGCTCCTACGCGCCGAAGTCGCCGTAAACCGTGTTGTTTATGCTGGAGAACGGGGTTGTGTTTATCTTCATATTGGCTGGATATGCGGGAATGAAAAATATCTGTACTTTTAGTTTCAGGTTTCAATCAGCAGCCCGAGAATTCATGAATTTCTGGCTTTTTTTTCAGACGGAGGCTGAGACCCTGGCCAGGATTCAACACCTTAATTTCCCTTGTAATCCCCACCAAAAAATGCACCTTACGCGGGTCAGACCCCATGCTGAGCTATGACGCTGTTAAACAGGAATTTCTTGAACTGCCGCCTGAAATGCAGGCCCGTTTCTTCCGGATCGAAGAATTGATTGTTGCTCATGAGCTGCACAATGTAGGCATGCCTTACCTGCGTCATATCCAGGATGATATCTGGGAAATGAGGCTGGCAGGAAAAGACCGGATTGGCCGCGGCCTTTATGTGGCAGTGGAAGGAAAACGGGTGGTGATCCTGCGGTTTTTCATCAAGAAGACCCAGAAGACCCCGAGAAAAGAAATCAAAACCGCCATGGAAAGATTGAGGTATCTTAAAGATGAAACCTGTAAAAGAACTGAAAGAAAAGCTGCTGGAAAATCCAGAGGTCAGGGCTGAATATGATCGTCTTGGCCCTGAATTCAAACTTGCGTCCATGCTCATTGAGGCCAGGTCAAGGGCTGGGCTCAGCCAGAATGATCTGGCCAGGCGTATGGGCATGAAGCAGGCCAGTGTTGCTCGGATTGAGTCCGGCAAATTCAACCCAAGTATGGAAACCCTGCGTAAATATGCCGCTGCCACCGGGCATGAACTCAAGATTGAGATGCTGCCCAGAGCATAACAGCAGTTTCCCCGGCCTGGGCTGATCACCGAAAAGCAGGGCCTCCCACCCTGCCTGGCCGGAATTTGATTCAACAAGTTTTTTTTATAGACTTTTCTGGTAATTCCCAGGGGACAGGGTGAGGTCATTCCCATTGGCAACCCAGAATCTTACAATGCCCATTTTAAGGGCGAAACAGGCGATCTAAGGCAGAATAAAGGTCTGTTTTGGAAGGTATCGCTAGAAAATTCAATATATTAGCTCGGTCCGACCCCCAAACAGCCAGATGATAGATGTAAGAGAACATGCCCAGAGCAAACAGATATTTTCTGCCTGATCATGTGTGGCATAGATTTTTTGCAGGTTTACTCTGGATGGGTTCAGGCAGCAGTGAATGAGCGCACTCCCAGGCAATCCTGCTGGACTGAAAGTGTTGCTGTGGGCTGCATGGATTTTGTAGAAAAGGTCAAGGAAATGCTTGGCGGAAAAGCTTGTGGCCGCAGGGTCCTTGAAATAGGAAAGTCAGGGATGTACGCACTGAAAGAACCTGTATCGGCTTACAATGATGTTTTTGAGGGTAAAATGGGGCTTCTAAGCTCCGAAAACAGGCTAATTTGAGAAATTTATCCTGATATTTAAGTATGATGGTTAGGTCCGACCCCGATCGGACTGCTGCAAAACTTAACAAAAACATCAACTGCGCACCTGCGGTGCCGGAAGCTCTTTCGTCTCTCCGGTTATGTTGGCGTTGTGCGTAGAAGGAGGTTAATGCATGAATTCCAATGTTTTCGTTGACGAACTTAGAAAAAAATTTCAAGAACCGAACAATAAACTGCTGGCTGAACACCTCGGGGTATCATATGCAACAATTCAAAAGTGGCATACAGAGCCAAGAGAACTCACTCCTAAACAAGTAGTTACCATAGTGGATAAAGCAAAAAATAGAGGTGCACGTGAAGCGCATCTCGCAGGTGTTCGCCCTATTGCAGAATACTACCCTATAGATGCATCTGCTTCTCAACAAGGAGTCAAGTGGGAATTATTCAATGCAGAGGAGTCAGGAAACAAAAGGCAAGAAGGTCTGAAAGAGGTTCTTCAAAAATCTTATGGTATTTATGTATTTTATGACTCAAAAGGTTCGGCAATTTATATCGGAAAAGCAAAAGAACAAAGTCTATGGAATGAGATGAAAAACGCATTCAATAGAGATAGAAAAACGCAAAGACTAAAAATAGTACATCATCCTACAACAGGTACTGGTTATAGACCGGCATATGAAGCACCCAGAGATATTGTTAATACACATATTCTTCTGTCAGATATGGCAACATATTTTTCTGCATATGAAGTAGAGCTTGATATGATAAAGAACATTGAGGCACTTCTTGTGCGTGTTTATGCAAATGGCTTATTAAATGCGAGAATTGAGAAGTTCAACCATAACGCATAGTTTCAAGAGTAGCATAATAACAATACACATAACCAATAAGGATAGAGTCGACCAGTAAAGAGCTCGCCTAGTTTTCAGGGAGTATGGTCAAAGAATTTTTGGGGATGCTTCAGTAGGGGGGAAAATGCCCTGGAAATCCTTTTGCAACCTTCTTGGCCATGGGTATAATTTTACGCCAGATGCTCAAGAAAGGAGCCGTATGAGGTAGTTCCTCACGTACCGATCTGTGTGGGGGGTACCGGGTAACCGGCATTCCTGCCGCGACTTTGGCTTATTAGAGAACGATCCAATCCATATGAAATTTGAAGAGGAATGGGTATGAATTCTGATCTGGTTTTTTACAGCAGTCTCCTGAACGAGATCAAAGATCGTATACGTCAGGCCCAGATAAGAGCGGCTGTTTCCGCCAATGCGGAAATGATATTGATGTACTGGGACATTGGAAAGATGATTCATCAACGGCAACAGATGGAAGGCTGGGGTGCCGGAATTATTCCCGGACTAGCCAGGGATATCCGCAATGAACTTCCCGAGGTAAAGGGGTTTTCTGAACGGAATATCGGCTACATGGTTCGATTTTTCCGTGAGTACGGGGAGCTCCGAATTTCGCAACAGGCCGTTGCAAAATTGCCGGGATCACTCACAGAGGATGAATCATTATCTCAGGCCGGAGAAAAAATCGCGCCAAAGGGTAATCATCTAAATCTGCAACAATACGTTGCAAAAATTCCCTGGGGACACAATATCTTGCTGATGGAGAAGGTCAAAGACCTACCCATCCGCCTGTGGTACATACGGCAGACCATCGAACAGGGCTGGGGCCGGGATACGTTGGCAGCGATGATCAGAAGAAAGGCATATGAGCGACAAGGACAGGCGGTCAGCAATTTTTCAACCCGTCTTCCCGCGCCACAGTCGGAGCTGGCAAGCCAAATGCTCAAGGATCCCTACCTTTTCGACTTCCTGACACTTGAAGAACCTTTTCATGAACTGGAGTTAGAGACTGGGCTGATCCGGCATCTGGAAAATTTTCTACTGGAACTCGGGTCTGGTTTTGCCTTTGTTGGACGTCAGTATCATCTGGAGGTGAGTGACAAGGATTTTTATCTTGATCTTCTATTCTACCACCTCAAATTACGCTGTTTTATAGTCATTGAATTGAAGAAAGGTGACTTTAAACCGGAGTATGCCGGCAAGATGAACTTCTATTGCTCGGTGGTGGACGACCAACTCAGGAATGACAAAGATCAGTCCACCATCGGCCTGATTCTTTGCCAGACCAAGGATCGAATTCTGGCTGAATACGCGTTGCGCGACATTCATAAACCTATAGGCATTTCTGACTATGAACTGACCCGCGCCCTGCCGGAAAATCTCAAATCCAGCCTGCCTACAGTGGAAGAGATTGAGGCGGAATTGTCTTTGGACGTCAGCGGATGGGCGTCTTCAGAAAATGAGAATGATCTAAAAATTGCCGAACCAGGCGCTCCAGCGGATTTGAAAAAGCCGCACCGCTGATGCTGAGCGTTCAGCGTAAAAAAGTGGAGATGACTAGAAACAGCAGTAATCTTGAAGTATTTTGGGATGGGCCATTCAGCTGGCCGGGTTTTGAAGAGGGAAACGGGCTACCGGGCATTCCACACATCAATGGAGTTTACCTCCAGGCTTTCGACTACCAGGATGGTTACTTGATTTATGCTGCTGGGATAACGAGACGCCCGGTTCCTATCCGTTTCAGAGAGCATACCCGCAGCTATATGAATGGAGAATACAATGTGTTAGACCCTTTTGAAGTTCAACGCGGGGTCCGCAAAGAGATCTGGCATGGTTGGGGCTACGCCAAAGCGCACCGAAGCCAGTTTGAAGAAAGAAAAAGTGAAATCCAGCAAGCTGTAAAGAAACAGCTTGCCATGTTTAGGATTTTTGTAGCTGATGTCGGTAGCCATCCCCGGCTTCTTGAGCGAATCGAAGCTTCCATCATGAATCACTTGGACCAGCTGCCACCACCATTTTGCCATATCCCGGACCAGGGAATGATGCTGGCTCCGCGCTGGAGTGATGAAGAACCGATACTGATGAAAAGCCGTTCAACAGTTAAGGTACATGGTATCCCAGAATTTCTTGAGATATGAGATCAGGCTGTAAGACGTTTTCACTATTCCAACCTCTCAACCCTAAACAAAAAATGCCAAAAAAAACAAATATAAACAAAAAAACCAAGAGCTTTGAACAGACCCTTTGGGAGACGGCGGACAAGCTGCGGGGGACGGTGGAGTCCTCGGAATACAAGCATGTAGTGCTCAGCCTGATTTTTCTCAAGTTCGTCAGTGACAAATTTGAAGCACGGAAGCAGGAACTGATTCAGGAGGGGAAAGAGGCCTATGTCAACATGGTGGAATTCTACACCATGAAGAATGTCTTTTACCTGCCGGAGAACTCGCGCTGGTCCTATATCCAAAAGCAGGCCAAACAGGATGATATTGCGGTCAAGATCGACACGGCCCTGCATTCCGTGGAGAAGAACAATAAATCCCTCAAAGGGGCGCTGCCGGATAATTATTTTACACCTTGCGCAGGTCAGACCCCATGCCCCAAATGCCGTGACTTCGCTTACTGAGTAGACAATCCCGTCGGCAATCAAGCTTGTTACCGGTCTTGCTCCTGATCCACGGTACATTAGCCAGCACAAATGGATAACATTATGGAAGATCACAATACATTTATATGGAAAGAAGTCTCTCAATGGGGGGACTTGGTCGCAAACGGAGTCCTTCCCAATTTCCGAGGGAATGTGGTTCATGCGATTAAGCAAAATCCCAACCGGTTTAGGTATATCGATGACAATTAGCAACATCAATCGGACACGACAATCCTCAATATGAACAAAACTCCAGAACAAACAGCACGGGACAGCATTGACGCAATGCTTGAGAGGTCCGGCTGGGTGGTTGTTGATAAAGCAGCCATCAACTGGAGCCTTGGGCCGGGGCTTGCGGTTCGGGAATATCAGACTGACGTGGGGCCTGTGGATTATGTTTTGTTTGTGGATCGTAACCCCGTGGGCGTGATCGAAGCCAAAAAAGACACCGAAGGACATCGTCTGAGTACTCTTAAGCAGCAGGCTGTTTCTGTCCACAGGCAGACTTTTTTCACACTTGACAATAATTACCTTATGATGCAATGAAGAGATTCGAGTTGAGATATTTTGTCGCGAACAACTTGACTTCTCAAGAAAAAAGACCACATATTTATAGTTGGGAAAGCCGCATACAGCGGTTTGCTGAGTTTATCTCACCCAGCAAATACCTGGTCGGGAGAGCCGCATACAGTGGTTCGCTGGAGATAACCTCCACCCGGCTTTGATTACCATACCCCAGGTTGTTTAATCGCAACCTGGGGTTTTTTATTTTGGGAGCACCAATGTATATTCTGTACTTAGATGATTCCGGATCAATCCCCAATCCTACTGAAGATTATTTTGTCCTTGGGGGCATATGCATTCCTGAACGTTCAATGAACTGGCTTTCTTCACAACTGGATGAGCATGCCTCACGAATTGATCCTGCCGACCCAAGCCGGATAGAATTTCACGCCTCAGAAATATTCAGCGGTAGAACCCCTCCCTGGAACCAGTTCAGAAAAAAAGAACAGCGAGTCGATATTATCAAGAGTACTCTGAACTGCCTCAAATCAGCCAACCCGGATACTGTTGCTTTCGCCTGCGCTATCCATAAAGAATCTTATCCAAAGCTTGACCCCATGGAGATTGCCTTTGAAGATCTTTGCAGCAGGTTTGATATATACCTGAACAGAATTTATCACGAAACCAAGGTCTCTCATAAGGGGCTGATCGTTTTTGACAAAAGTATTTACGAGGGCAGCCTGCAAAAGCTATCAATGGAATTCAGACAGCTGGGTACGAGGTGGCGCGAGGTGAGAAATATCAGAGAGGTTCCTTTTTTTGTGGATTCAAAAGCGTCACGGCTGATCCAGCTTGCTGATCATGTAGCTTATTCGGTATTTCGGAGATACAATGCTGGAGACTTGACTTATTTTAATTGCATTGAAAGCCGTTTTGACAACTATCAGGGAATCATTCACGGACTGGCTCACAAGCAGTCTTATAACCAGGCCTGCACCTGCCCTGCTTGTCTGACAAGAAAAACATCCCAGCCAGGCTGATACATCAGGATAATACAAAGATAGAGTCTGTAACAATAAATTTTTCTCAACTATAAGGAAACAAACAAACCCATACATGAACAAAACTCCAGAACAAACAGCACGGGACAGCATTGATGCAATGCTTGAGAGGTCCGGCTGGGTGGTTGTTGATAAAGCAGCAAAATTCTCAAATATCTCCGGAAAAATGTGGGCAAACAGGTCACCAACGAAGAATTACGATATGTTTCAGGAAACAAAATGGAATGGGCAAGACGGGTCCGCGAGCTCAGGACTGAACTAGGGTGGCCCATAGTCACCAAGTCTACAGGCCGCCCGGACCTGGCAATAGGTGCCTACATGCTTGAAGCCGACCGTCAAGGTTATGAACACGATAGGAAGATACCAGACAATATTCGCAGGGAAGTGCTGCGGAGAGATGGATACAAATGCAGTGAGTGCAGCTGGTCACATGAAGAATGGAACCCCTCCGATCCAAGGCACCTCGAATTGCACCACATTCAATATCATGGGAAGGGTGGTAAGAATACAAAAGAAAATCTCCAAGCCCTTTGTACTGTATGTCATGACAAGATTCATAAGATTAAGAAGTGATGTTTTTGTAGCCCGTCCTTCGACAAGGCCAGATACACGGACTGGGACCGCCGCGACGATATCAAGGCCGAACTTAAGGCTGACCTGATCATCCTCCTGGCCGAGCACGGCTATCCCCTGGTGGACCGGGATGAGGTGTACAAGGAAATCTTTGAACAGGCTGAAAATTTTAAGAAATATCAGGAAAGGGCCACGCAGGATTTGGACAGGTCTGTCTTGTCATCATAAAGTCAGGGTATTAAAAATTTGATAATAAAAGTGAGTTCCACAATGGAGGATTTATGTCTGCTCAAGAAGAAATAAAAGAAAAAATTCTTTCCTTGAACGAAGTGGAAAGGATACGCATTGCCGAGTTCATTTATGATAGTCTGGACAAACCGGATGCCGATGTGGAAGCAAAATGGGTGAATGAGTCTGAAAAAAGATACCAGGCTTATAAAGAGGGTAGAATTCAAGGCATCACTCTCAACGAAATCAAATCCAGATCAAAAAATGAACATTATTCTCGTGCCTCCGGCTGATAAAGAACTTGATGACGCCATCAATTATTATAACGAAGAAATTCCAGGTTTGGGTGATGCGTTTTATGAGGAATTTTTAAAAGCGGCAGATCTGTTGTCCATGTTTCCAAACATCTGGCGAAAGGTGGGGGATAATACCAGAAGGGCATAGATTAAAAAGTTTCCATATTTGATTTTATATGTTGTTGAAAAAGGTGATATATTGATCACTTGTATCGCACATCAACATAGAGACCCACGGTATTATAATCAAAGGGTTTTTTAACAGTATAGCTGGGTAAGGACTTTTTCAACAAGCTGTTAGGAATGAAAGGTTAAAGCGGCGATCAGGCAAGATAAGGAAATGATGAGCTTCGTTTTAAGAAAAGAATATCTCACGCCCGGCCTGAAGCAGGCCTTGAGACACCGAGCAAGGCAGGAGGAAGAAAATTTAATATTCATATCCACCGAGCCGGTGGTTATGAATAACAAGCTCCCCAGCAGGGGCGGTAGAACCTTTTTCATTACTGCAACGCGCAGGAATGAAAAAATGACTTCTCTCTTCTCCCAAGCTCTGTGCCTCTACCGAGTCTTCGAGGGGGCGAAAGACAAAAATATCTTACTCCTTTGACCCATATTGGCATTAAAACTTGACTTTCGGTCCGAATATGGTACGTTATTCAGGCTGGAGGAAAAAAATATGAATATTACGAACGATATTAAACCGGTTACTTATCTAAAATCACGGGCGGCCGATTTACTCATGCAAATTAATGAAACGCATCGGCCTGTTATAATAACCCAAAATGGCGAACCTCGAGCTGTGCTTCAAGATCCTCAGAGTTACGAAAATATGCGTAATGCCCTCGGTCTGTTAAAGCTTGTTTCAATAGGGGAAGCCGATATCAGGGAGGGACGGACAAAGTCACAAGATGAAATGTTCGATGAACTGGAAGGTGAACTGAAAGAAAGCTGCAAATGAGCCGGACATACCATGTTAAATGGGCTGCTGTTGCCCAGAGCGATTTGAAACAAATAATTGATCATATTGCAGTTGACAGCCCGGACAATGCGCTGGGAATACTGAAAAAAATCAGAGAGGAAGCTTCAAGCCTCTACACCTTTCCTGATCAAGGCAGGATCGTACCTGAGCTGAAAGATCAGGGTATACACATCTATAGAGAAATAATTGTTCCACCCTGGCGGATTATTTACAGAATATCAGACACAAATGTTATTGTTTTATCCGTTATAGATTCAAGACGGAATGTTGAAGATATTTTGCTGGATCGATTCATGAATTCAAGAACAAGATTATAGACAAGCCTCTTCAGCACTGGAGCAGAGCTAACAATATCCAGCTGGCGGGGAAATACACAAAAAAAACCATCATCAGGGAGCAAACCCTGCCTATTTCAGCTGCTCAGCCATTAGTTCAGCAACATGTTTGACCTCAATATCAATTCCGGCCCTGGCCATCCCCCCGCGGATCTGCATTACGCAGCCTGGACAGTCAGTGCCTACCGCTGAGATCCCTCCGGCCCGAAGATTGGCCATTTTCCCGGCCAGAAGGGTTCTGGATACCGGCGGAAAATTCAGAGAATAACTGCCCCCGAATCCGCAGCAGACCTCTTCTTCAGCAGTGGGAACATATTCATGGACCAGATTGATGTTAGCCCTTGGAGCCTCCCGGACTTCAAGCCCCCGGCAGAGATGACACGGAGAATGGTACCCCACCTTTTGAACGGTTTTTCTAAAAAGCATGGGAGAAATGCGCATCACATCCCGGACAAAAGAACTGAAATCCATGACCTTGTCTGTAAAGGCTTTTAGCTTCTGCTCAAGCCCTTTTTCACCTTCAAGCAGCTTTGGATAACCATATTTAAGATGAGCCGCGCATGAAGCGCACAGGGTTACAATATAGTCACTCCCGGATGATGCAAAGGCTTCTATGTTTTGCCGGGCAGTTTCCCTGGCCGCGTCTTTCTCGCCCATCATCAGGGCAGGCAACCCGCAACAGGTCTGTTTTTCAGGATGATCCTGGGCAATACTTTTTCCTTTGGATATGACTTTGACTGCTGCCTCCATCTGTTCAGGATAAATAAAATCCACAGCGCAGCCTGAAAAAAGTCCCACCTTGAGTTTCGGCCGGGATACATTAGGTTTTACGGACTTCCATTTATCCCTGAAAGCAGTGGATGCCAGGACCGGCAGCTTTCTGAAGTCCTGCCCTTTCATGAAGATTGATGGCAGATGCCGGACATAACGGGCCTTGGCGTCGGCAAAGGGAAGCTGAGCAAAACGCATATTCCTGAGCAGCATGTGGAAAAGCCTGCGGTTTTTTAGGACCATGGCCAGCAGCTTTGATCTTGGAGGATGTCCTTCCTCATCCAGAATACGGGCATGGATGTCCTTGATTAACCCTGGCAGATCAATGCCGGCCGCGCAGACCTCCTTGCATGCTCCGCAGTTGATACAGTTTTGCACCAACAGCCTGGCCTTGTCCCGGCCATGAAAAAAATAGGTCGTTACCAGTCCGATGGCCCCGATATAGACATAACCGTATTTATGGCCTCCCACCAGACGGTAAACAGGACAGACATTGGCGCAGGCTCCGCACCGGATGCAGCGCAGAATCTGGGAAAAATTTTTATCTGAGGAAAGTTTCCTGCGTCCGTTATCCAGAAAAACAATATGCATGACCTTTTTGCCGTCAGCAGAACTCTTGCACTCACTTGGGCCGGTCAGCCAGGTGACATATGAGGTGATCTGCTGCCCGGTGGCGTTGCGGGGCAGGGCCTTGAGCAGAAGCAGGGCATCCTTCAACTTTGGCGTGAGTTTTTCAAGTCCCACCAGGGCCACGTGCACCCGGGGAAGGGTTGTGACCAGTCTGGCATTGCCTTCATTGGTCACCAGTCCCAGAGAGCCGGTCTCTGCCACCGCGAAATTAGCCCCGCTGATACCCATATCAGCCTGGACGTATTCCCTGCGCAGTTCCCGTCTGGCCACTTTAACCAGCTTGAAAATATCCGAGTCCTGTTTTTTACTTGTCACTTTCTCAAAAAGATCGGCCACCTGATACCGGGAAAGATGGATGGCCGGCAGAACCATGTGCGAGGGAGGTTCTTTGCGGAGCTGGATTATCCATTCACCCAGGTCTGTTTCCACTATTTTCATGCCTTCTTTTTCCAACGCGACATTCAGATGAATCTCTTCAGCAGTCATGGATTTGGACTTGACCACATTGCGGCACTGATGCTCCCGGGCGATGCCGGCAATGATTTCATTAGCCTGTTTCGCGTCAGCAGCCAGGTGAACATGGACACCCAGGGCTTGGGCTTTTTCCTTGAACTGCTGGTAAAGCTCATCCATTTCGGCCAGGGAATCATCCTTGGACCGGGCTATATCCTTGACCAGCCCTGGAATATCCATGCCGGAAAAAGCATTGGCTCTTCCTGTCCGGTAAGCCACGGCAAAGGTATCCAGGGTTTTGCGCTGAAAATCGTTTTGCAGGGCCTCTTCTATTTCACTTAAATATTCCTTGATATTATCCGCGTTAAGCATCAGTCATCCTCCCACAACAGGATATGCAGTTCCAGAGGACCATGAACCCCCAGAGCCAGAACTCTTTCAATATCCGCGGTCCGACTGGCTCCGGTTATAAAAGACAGGTACGCCGAGCCATTTTTCATCATGGCTGCAAGCTCTTCTTCCGCCTCATCCGTACCAGTCCTCATTCGGGAAACAGGCAGGACAAGAATGTTTATCTCGCAGAGCATGGTACTCAGACGCAGGTCTTCAGAGGAACATTCAAGCACCAGAGTTCCGGTTTCAGCCAGCCCCAGATCCGCCACAGCCAGTCCCATATCAAGACCTGAGGCGTACTTGCGCAAACCAGAGGAAACAACCTTGATATCCCTTTCCTTAGCCAAGGCCTGGAGCCCGGTCAGTGCATCTCTGTCCAGACCCGGAGCGGCAATGAACTTTTCTCCGCTGGAAAACTGGCACAGTTCGGCTGCAGAATTGGATACAGCAAGTTCACACCCGGCCAAAAGCAGCCGGCAGGCTTCTTTTTCATCACAGATCTTTACTGCATACTCCAGGGCCTGCTGCATATTGCTGACTTTCCTGACCACGGCAGAAACCGCTTCAGCTTTTGCTGTAAATGTATTCACCATTTCTTCTTGCATGCTGTGCTCCTTCGCCCTGAAAATTTCCTGATCAACTTACTCCCGGGCCTGCATATTCTATCTCCTGCCCTTTAATCCAGATCAGCATCAGCCGCAGTCCGCGCCCCGGCCTGGCTCATGCCCAGCAAGCAGGACTGTACCCCCACTTCTGGGATGCCAACTATCTTCACACTCCACTTTTTCATAATAATCCTGCATGGTTGAATGTTGGTATTTTTCATATTATACAGCACTACAAATAAAAGACATGGACCCCGGATCCGTCATCCCGGACTCGATCCGGGACCGGTATGACGGTTGAAGCAGGTGGTTGCCCTATTCCGTCACTGCGATGAAGTTTGTCCCGGGCTTGAACCGGGAGCCGGAATCCAGGGGATTTTAATGGGCTTATTGCAAAGATGGTGAACAGTTACAAATCTTCAACGTTATTTTAATCGATGATGATTGAATATGGATTCAGAAGTCATCCTTAACCTGCTTATTTGTTTTGCGAATTGATTTTGGCATCAACGCCAGCTTTGCTTTGGTTTGTTCGAGCTGGAACTTAAGTTGTGCATCATCCTCCATTCCAAACAGGGGTACTCCGACGATTAGGGCTACTTCGAATGTAGCACCAATCTCACACTTCAAATCACCTTTCTCAATACGTTGCAGCAGACCACGGGAAATTCCGGCACGGTCAGCAACCTCCTGAGCCGTCATTTTACGTTCAAGACGTCCTTCCCGAATCAGACTGGCCAGCAGCAGCATTGCGCTTTCAGTGTAGCGTGAATAGGTTCTATTAGTTGGTTTTGGCATGGCTCAATGGTTTATTAGTAGGTCTTAAGTGGGTCTTATGGTTTATCTATGAATCATTTTGTGTACAAACATAGATCTTTGTCAAGTATATAAGTTACACCTTCTGAGTAACTAATGTGGGCTGTGCCCACAACCCAATTTAAACAAGAATCGTTAAGTTGGGGCGATAACCGTATTTTTCAGGCTGAAGGCTGAGGGCTGAAGGCTGAGGGCTGAGGGCTGAAGAATAAGGTTCCTGGGCATTATTGCTCTTTCAAGGTTAAAAAACTTACTTGTTTTTTTCTACAGGATTGAAACGGTAAGTTACTAAAGCAAAATAGCAATAAATTCAAAGCATTATGGCCCTACCATACAGATTGCTTCGGTCGCTTAGAGTCCCTCGTGGGTGACAGGTTTAGAGCAACTACATCCCTGACAGCTCAGGTGTCATTGCGAGCGAGTCTTTTCACCTCTGAAATATCCTGCGTCTGTCTTTTCAGTCTGGCTTATTGTCTGTGGCTAATAATTCTTTATCAGATAAATCTGAGGTTAACCTAAAAATGTGATGAATCAATCATTAAATAGTTACACTTATTCTTTGTTACAGGTCTGCAGCGGCAAGTCACTAAGATGCAAACCGCCTTACTTCAAGCTCAATTCATGAGGTCTGATCACATTCTTCTGGATTCAATCATCCTGCCCAGGCCATCATCTAATTTTTTCTGCACCTGCTGCAGCCAGCGGTCAATGCCGGACAGCTCTTCTCTGAGATGCTGCAGGCTTTTCATTCCGGAAGGTTAAGCATATCGTTTGACGATGAGGAAACCGTGCAAAAAAAGAGAGTCAGATTAAAAGTTTACTACTCTATCATTACATGATGCAAGCAGGATTTGTCTGCGTTTGACAAATGAGTCATGTGCTAATACGTAATTAAATATTAAAGACAGAGACTGAACCTGCCCGTTGATTTCCCGCCTATACAACCTGGCTTTTATCTCCGGGTCTTATAATTATATACACAAAACATATCCTGATTGACCTTTATTCATGCTTCATCAAATCAACTTCCGGAAAATGCTGTCACTTTTATACATGCAATCCGTCAAGAGTCTTCACGCGTATTACTGTTTGGCAATGCTCAGGCACTGGTCCGGTGCAGATGGGCAGTCCCCGGGCAGATCAGATTTTGACCCCAGATATCACTATAGTTTTAGAACCTTTTTTTAAGTTTACAGCATCAACCCGGCAGATATTTCTTTCGGGAAGATCATATACGGCAGGCGAGGGAACCTGCTCATAATTTATCAGCATGTGCATTACAGGTGCAGGTTGCCCTCTGATTTTAAAAATCTATTGCAAAGGAGGAGAAATGAGTGAAAAAATGCCTAATGACAAAAAAAATGAACATCTTGACATGATACCGCCTGATGGTGAGGTTAATCCTGTCGACACTGACTACAAGATTGGTCAGGACAATATTTCATACAAATTCGGACCGTATGGTCTGGACATTCATAATCCTGTTTTTGGATTGTCTTCAGTAGTGATTGTTCTGTTTGTGGTCCTTACTCTGCTTTTTTCGAGTCAGGCAGAACCTGTATTCGGAAACTTGCGTGACTGGCTGACATCCAATCTTGACTGGTTTTTCATAAGTGCCGGCAATATCTTTGTGCTGGTCTGCCTGTTTCTGGTAATCTCCCCACTGGGAAAAGTACGTATTGGCGGTACTAAAGCCACCCCTGACTTTTCTTACTTAGGCTGGTTTTCCATGCTTTTCGCGGCCGGGATGGGCATTGGCCTTATGTTTTACGCGGTTTCCGAGCCTCTCGCCCATTTCAGCAGCGCTCTGGGAGGGACCACGTTAGAGAATGGAGTCCGCACTGACTGGGCCCCACTGGGGGGCGCAGCGGATGACCCCCATGCTGCAATGAGGCTGGGAATGGCTGCCACAATTTATCACTGGGCTCTTCACCCCTGGGCCATATACGCGGTTTTAGCTCTGGGTCTGGCTTTATTCAGCTTTAACAAGGGATTGCCCCTGACTGTCCGTTCAATATTTTATCCCATTCTCGGGGAGCGGGTCTGGGGCTGGCCTGGACACATTATTGATATCCTGGCCATTTTTGCCACCCTTTTCGGTCTGGCGACATCCCTGGGCCTGGGAGCCTCCCAGGCAGCTGCAGGCCTGGGTTATCTTTTCAACCTGCCTGACGGCGATACTGCCCAGGTGGTGCTGGTCCTGCTGATCACTGCCATTGCCATTGTATCTATTGTTGCAGGCCTTGAAGCTGGAGTGCAGCGTCTGTCTAAAATCAACATGACTCTGGCTGCCCTGCTGATGCTGTTCGTAATTATAGTCGGTCCGACTCTGGCCGTACTCACGGGCTTTTTCTCAAACATGGTCGCATACCTTCAGCATTTACCGGCACTTGCCAACCCCATTGGCCGTGAAGACAGTAATTTTGCCCAGGGCTGGACTTCATTCTACTGGGCCTGGTGGATTTCCTGGTCACCGTTTGTAGGCATGTTTATTGCCAGAGTTTCCAGAGGACGGTCTGTGCGGGAGTTCATAATTTCAGTACTGTTGATTCCTTCAGCAGCTTGTGTATTATGGATGACCGTATTCGGAGGCACTGCCATCAGCCAGCTTCTAAACGATGGTTATACTGGTGCTGCAGATGCAGACCTGCCTCTGCAGCTTTTTGCCATGCTTGATATTCTGCCGCTGGCTCAGATTACATCTTTCATCGGCATTGTCCTGGTGGTAGTGTTCTTTGTTACTTCTTCCGACTCCGGCTCCCTTGTTATTGATACTATTGGGGCCGGGGGCAAGGTTGAAGCTCCTGTGCCTCAACGGATTTTCTGGTGTACCTTTGAAGGGCTGGTGGCCATTGCCCTGATTCTCGGAGGAGGGCTGGTGGCTTTGCAGGCCATGGCGGTCTCCACAGGGTTTCCTTTTACCCTGGTCCTGATTGTTGCCTGCTGGTCGCTTATCAAGGGACTGTATTCTGAACCTCGATCCTAATAAACCCCTGAACAGGACAGGAAAAAATTCCTGTAGAAGGCCGGGGAGTAAAACTGCTCCCCGGCCTTTTTTTATGGACTGTGGGACAGCGCAGGCTTTGATGATAATAGCATTCTTGAGGGTTCAAAGATTCTGGTTCTTGGTTCTTGATTGATAAAGTAAAGTCAATTAGATTTGAATAGATATCTGGCCTGGTTTGAAATACATGCTGAGGTTCCTGTCTTTCCCTTGCTTTCCTTAGAAAAGGGCTGTTACAATAACTTTTTAAACAAAGGCTTATCAAATTTATGGAAGTGGAACATATTGAAATTGCAGATTATTTAAGCAGGTTTGAACCGTTTGAAGACATGCCGGACCAGGTTGTTCAGCATGTGGCTTCTAAGGTTGATGCTGCTTACTACAAGGCAGGGAGTGATATTCTGCTGTCAGGCCAGGAGATTCATCAGGTATATTTTATCCGCAGCGGAGCAGTGGAAATATTTCGCAAGAACGGCAAGCTTTATAACCGCCAGGGTGAGGGCACCATATTCGGACATATGAGTCTTATGATGAACAACAGAGTCCGTTTTCCTGCCAGAGCCATTGAAGATACTCTGGTTTACATTATTCCTGAGAATCTGTTTGTTCAGCTGTGTGACGAACATGAAGCCTTTGCTGATTATGTTGGACATGGGGAACAGTCTGGACTCAGACAGGCCGTTTCCAGGGCCCGCAGGTCCAATGATTTGATGCGTACCAGAATTCATAAGCTGATTTCCCGGGATATGGTAACCATTCACCAGACTGCCACAGTATTTGATGCTGCCTCCAGGATGACAGAACAGGGGGTGTCTTCTTTGTTGATTACAAATGATGAAAAACCCAATTCTGGAGTAGTAGGCATTATTACCGACCAGGATCTGCGCACAAGGTTTATTGCAGCTGCACTGCCATATGAAACACCTGTTTCATCCATTATGTCCCGGGATCTGATTACAGTCGATGCAGGGCAATATATATTCGATGCCATGCTGATCATGCTTCGCTACAATCTGCATCATCTTCCAGTGAATCGCTCCGGCAGGACAGTGGGGCTCATCGCGCTTTCAGATCTGATACGTTATGAATCTCAGAACAGCCTGTTTGTTGTGGCCAGAATACTACGAGCCCAGAATGTGCAGGAGCTATCAGTTTTGCAGGGGGAGATTGAATCCAGTTTTGCGCGCATGGCCAATGAGAATGCCAATTCTCATATGGTGGGCAGCGCCATGACCATTTTCGGCCGCAGTTTTACCCTGCGCCTGCTGGAACTGGCCCAGGAAGAACTGGGGCCTCCGCCCATTCCTTTCTGTTTTATGACCCTGGGCTCTATGGCCAGGGATGAGCTTCTTCCCGGAGGAGACCAGGATAATGCTCTTATTCTGGATGATTCCTTTGATGCTGCCATCCACGATGAATACTTCAGACAGATGGCTACGTTTGTTTCTGATGGACTTGCAGAGTGCGGGTATCCATACTGCAAAGGAGAGGTCATGGCCACTAATGAAAAGTGGCGTTGTCCAAAGCAGGTCTGGGTGGAATACTTTGATAAGTGGATGGACAGCCCAACCCGGGAATCACTCCTGCACAGCTCGATTTTTTTTGATCTTGATGGTGTTTATGGACAGGTTGAGTGGGTGGAAAAACTAAAGGAACAGATTGCTGCCAAGGCCCGCATGAGCCCGGCATTCCTGTCGGCTATGGCCAGAAATGCCCTTGGGAGGACGCCGCCTCTGGGTTTTTTTAAGGATTTTGTGCTGGAGCAGGACGGCAAGCATAAAAACTCATTAAATATTAAGCAAAGAGGAACAGCGCCTCTGGTATCCCTGGTCAGGGTTCATGCTCTGGCTGTTGGGTCCACTGCCCAGAATTCCTTTGAAAGGCTTGGAGATATCAGTTACGCAAAACTTCTTCCAGCAGGCCAGGTAGAGGCTCTGCGGGATGCAATGGAATTTATGTCCATGGTTCGCATCCGTCATCAGGCGGAGAAAATTATGCAGGGCACTCAAGTTAACAACAATATCAACCCTGAGGAATTGAGCCCGTTTGAGCGGCGTAATCTTAAACAGGCTTTTCAGGTTGTGAGCAATGCCCAGAAATTCCTGAAATTTAAACATCCTGGAGGCAAAGGCCACAAAGGGATGGGTTAATGCTGCACCTGTTGCGCAGAAAAACCGGAAATCAAGGTGCTGACTTCAGCTGGCCGGAAATTTTCAGACAACTTGAACATAGAGTCAGACACCCTTTGCTGAAGGATTTTTACCGTGCAGTTGTTGACGGTGAAACACCCTTAAATAAAGTCCCCCTGATGGCAATGGACTTTGAAACCACAGGACTCAATCCTTCTAAGGATGCCATAGTCAGTATCGGCCTGGTTCCCATGACCATTCACAGAATATTTTTCAGCAGGTCACTGTACTGGGTTGTCAACCCAGGAAAGCCCCTCAGGCACGGATCAGTGGTCATTCATAAAATAACCCATGCCGACGTCAAACATAGTCCAGGACCGGAAGAAATTATCCCCCAGCTGCTCAAAGCAATGGCAGGGTCTGTAATGGTGGTGCATTACAGGCAGATAGAGCGTCAATTTCTCAATGCGGCCATGCAGGAACATTTTCAGGAAGGTATTGTTTTCCCGGTTATAGATACCATGGATATTGAAGACCGCTGGCAGAGAAGAGGGTTCAGTGACTGGTGGGCCCGGATGCTTGGGCTCAGGAGAAGGTCAATCCGTCTTGCAGCAAGCAGGACCCGCTACAACCTGCCTGTATATCCTCCTCACCATGCCCTGACAGATGCCCTGGCAACAGCAGAGCTTTTTCAGGCTCAGGCAGCGTGGCATTATACTTTAGATACGCCATTGCATGAGCTCTGGAGATGAAAGAAAAGCAATGTTGACAGGAGCAATAATGCCCAGGAACCTTATTCTTCAGCCTTCAGCCTTCAGCCTTCAGCCTTCAGCCTGAAAAGTAAGGTTATCGCCTAAGCTTAACGATCCTTGTTCAAATTGGGTTGTGGGCACAGCCCGCATTAGACTGCCAAAACACCTTTTGCAGTTGCTGGAATCAGGGGTCAGGAGTCCGTAAAATAACAAAAAGTTATGGAGGTTTTTTTGCAGAATAAGTTTCTGTCCTACTTTTTACAGGAAAATCTGGTATATGGTGACATATGATTCCAGAGTTCAATTCTTTTTTGACCACACTTATCTCCATATCCCTGACCATAGCCCCATGGCTGCTTATAGGTCTTTTCGCCTCTGGCCTGATTAAAGCCTTCATGCCGGAACAGTTCTTAAAAAAGTGGTTAAGCGGACAAGGACCAACAGCTGTCTCAAGGGCTGCCTTCATTGGAGCTCCCCTGCCTTTATGTTCCTGCGGAGCAATTCCCGCAGCACTGACTCTTTACCGTAAAGGAGCGGGCAAAGGGCCGGCAATATCTTTTCTAATCAGCACGCCCGGCATTGGCGTTGACTCTGTATTCATTACAAATGCCCTGCTCGGTCCGTTAATGACTCTTGCCAGGGTGACCGGAGCAGTAGTTACAGCAGTATCCACAGGGCTCCTGGTTGCCCTGGCTGACCAGAATATACATGCTGTAGAAAAAATGACGTTTGCACAGAAGTGCTGTTGCTCAGAACCTTCATGCCGGAAAACGGACAACCATACTGCACCTGAACAGAAAAAAGGGCTCAGGGAGCGCCTTAGCTCGGGCATGAAATATGTCTTTTATCAGGTTCTAAACGATATTATCTTATGGATTGCCCTGGGAACTGTCATTGCTGCAGGCATCATGACCTTTTTTCCCCCAGAAACTCTGGCCAGTCATGGAAGCGGAATTGGCGTAATGCTTCTCATGGCAGTTGCGGGAATACCTTTATATATTTGCGCCACAGCAGTTACTCCCATAGGAGCAGCTCTTCTCGCCACAGGAGTTGCACCGGGTGCAGTTCTGGTACTACTGCTGGCAGGTCCGGTTACAAGTATGGCCACCCTGGGAGTCATCCGCAGAGAAATGGGCAATACAACACTGATCTGTTATGTCGCAGGGATTATTTGTTCCACAATGCTGCTGGGAATAGCCCTGGAACTGATGGTCAGCCAATGGGTACCGGACTTGTCTTCAGTAACCGCAATCTCCAGGGAGCTACTCCCGAAATGGCTGGAATGGTCATCACTTGCAGTGCTGTTTTTTATCTTGCTTTTTCAGAAGATTTCAAAGGTAGTCTTACCCCTGTAGCGGCACTTTTAGTGCTTTTAAATGATTGAGACCTGCACGAATTTGCTATATTTTTATGTCAGGAGAATATATTTGTTAGCTATCAGACTGCCTGGAGACATTGAAAAAAGACTCGTTGATCTGGCTGAACAAACGGGAAGAACAAAGACTTATTATGCCCGTGAAGCAATCATTGAGCACCTGGAAGATCTGGAAGACTATTACCTTGCGGTACACAGGTAAGAGAACCCGCCTGAAAAGACCTGGTCCTTAGAAGAGCTGGAGCAGAAAGTTGATCTGGAAGGTTGAATTTGACGATCGAGCCAGAAAAGAACTGCGCA
This sequence comes from Desulfonatronovibrio magnus, assembly GCF_000934755.1. NCBI lineage: Bacteria > Pseudomonadati > Thermodesulfobacteriota > Desulfovibrionia > Desulfovibrionales > Desulfonatronovibrionaceae > Desulfonatronovibrio > Desulfonatronovibrio magnus. The sequence continues at coordinate 25,280 of NZ_JYNP01000005.1, read as the reverse complement.
GGCTGGACCGGCAGGCCCAGAGGGGTATCCTTGCTTACCTGAGGAACCGGATTGCAACACATGAAGATCCACGCCGTTTTGGTGATCCTCTTCGGAAAAATCTGTCAGGATTCTGGAAATATCGCGTTGGGCAGCGGGACAGGCACTCCGGGACCCACTTGAGCATCAGTTTGTGCTCAAAGTGACTCATTTTTGGCACAAGTGGGTCCCGGAAGAGCCAGTCCCCCTCCGGGCTGTATGCCTCCGGGCAGGAAGCCGTGCCACATCCAAAGCGCTAAACAGATACAGAAATATTATGAAAGCATGTCCAGCAGAGAATTATGGGCTCTTTGAGTTGACTTGTCACGCCCTGGCGCGATTGAATTCGTAAGCACCTCGAAGAGGATTTAACTGGGGCGACTCTAGCGATCCCGCTTTTAGCGGGAGAGCGGGCGAGAGATAAAAAGACTTCTTCTTTCCAGCCCAAAACCCCGATCGGGAATATTTGCTTGCAATTCAAAGCTTCATAGGCTAATTCGACCCGATCAGGAATATTTTGATCTTAAAATGCTCGTGACAAACAATCTATTCCCCATGGGGATAAGCGAAAAACATCATGACCCAACCAGTTGAAGATGCCAGGAAGATTGGCCGGATAATATCCGAAAAACGAAAAGCTGACGGACTGACTCAGGCCCGGCTGGCCGCACTTTCCGGGGTAGGAGTGCGTTTCGTGGGAGAGCTGGAAAGAGGAAAACCCACGGCCCGTCTGGACAAGCTGTTTAAAGTCCTGGATGGCCTTGGCCTGTATCTGGATGTGAAAAAAAGGGGCGAATAAGCCATGGATGAGCCCCTGCTGGTCTATTTTAATGAAACCTTGACGGGAAAACTATGGCTGGACGAAAACAGGACGTACCATTTCAGGTACGACCCTGAATGGCTCCGGGATCCTCACTCAATACCTTTATCTGTATCTCTTCCTCTGCAGGATAAAACCATGTCCGGCGATGCGGTGAGATTTTTCTTTGCCAACATCCTGCCTGAAGGCTCTGTCAGGGACAGGATTGCCGCAAAGCTTGGCCTGTCCACAAAAAATATTTTCGGTCTGCTCAGGGAACTGGGAGGTGACTGTGCCGGGGCGATCAGTCTGTACCCTGAGGGGGCTCTGCTGTCGGAAAGACAAAAAGCCTACCGGAAGTTGAGTGCCCTGGAACTGGAAAAAATTGCTGCCGACCTTCCAAAACGTCCTCTGCTGGCAGGCGAGGACGGCTTGCGACTTTCCCTGGCAGGAGCCCAGGACAAGCTTCCCCTTCGCTTTGACGGCAAATCCTTCTACCTTCCTGCAGGTGGAGCGCCAAGCACTCACATTCTTAAACCTTCCATCCCCCATTTGAAACGTACGGTTTTTAATGAGGCTTTCTGCATGGCTCTGGCAAGAGCGTCCGGGCTTCCTGCTCCTTTGTGTACTGTCTTAAATTTAGGCAGTAACCATGCTCTGCTGGTAGCCCGGTATGATCGCCTGGTGGACCATGAGGAAATCCGCAGGGTGCATCAGGAGGATTTCTGTCAGGCACTTGGCCAATCGCCCGAGATCAAGTATGAGGCTGAGGGGGGGCCGGGCCTGAAAGACTGTTCAGACCTTTTGCGCAGACACAGTGCTTCTCCTGCCAGAGACCTGATGCTTCTTTTAAGATGGACTCTTTTTAATGTCCTGCTGGGCAACGCGGACGCTCACGCCAAAAACCTTTCCCTTCTCTATGATCAGGGAAAGGCGCCAAGGCTCGCCCCGTTCTACGACTTGATTTCAACCCTGATGTACCAGGAACTGAGCCGGAAGATGGCCATGAAGATCGGAGGAGAGAACAGGCCGGAATGGTTGATGAACAGGCATTGGTGCAGAATGGCCCGGGAACTTGATCTTAAACCAAAGTTCGTCCTGGATGAACTCGGTCTTTTTTGTCAGGCCGTCCGGGAGGCTGTTGATCCGGCACTTGAAGGGTTTGCCGAGCATTCTTCTGCGCATGCTTTTCTGGACAAACTGGCTGGTGCGGTGAAAGACAGAACCGAGCGGAACATGAAGGAAATTAACTGAATATACCAAACCGTTCAAAGTGAAGACCTTTTCTCACCACGGAGAGCAGGGAGTTCCAGGGAGGGGAAGAAAATTATGGCCACTCAGATAAATCTTCTCCCAGGCAAGTTACCGGGGAAGTTACCAGGCAAGTTACCGGGGAAGTTACCGGGGAAGTTACCGGGGAAGTTACCGGGGAAGTTACCGGGGAAGTTCAAAGACTGCTTAAGATCATAAACGGTGAACTCTCCAGGGTGGAAATGCAGCAGGCACTGAACCTGAAGCATGAAGATCATTTTCGTAAAGTTTACCTGACCCCGACCATTAAGGCAGGACTTGTTGAAATGACCATTCCAGACAAGCCGAAAAGCAGCAGACAAAAATACCGGCTGACTCAAAAAGGGATGATCTTGTTGAAAAGCATATAACCTCTTTTAAATATGGTAGAGGGATATGAAGCATTTTGTGCTCGTGTATGATTCATAAAACCGGTGAAAGCGTATTTAGCCGGAAAAAGGCTTAACGCCAATGATTATGCCGGCTCCGACTCAGACGTAAGACATTTTGGCTCTCGCCCGCTCCAGGAGTCGCTAGAGACGCAGAGGGCGCTGAGAAGAGAAACCATTTTTGCATTTCTGCGAAGCGCAGTAACGCAAAAGGATCTCGCCCCCCGGGCGGGGAGCATATTATCCATATCCACCGGCTCGGTGGATACGAATATTAAATTTCTTCCTCCTGCCTTTCTCGGCCTGCCGTTTCTCGGCCTGCCCAGTGAAATATTTACCCCGTGAAATACTGCCCTTGGCAGTCCAGCTATGCTGGATTTCATTGGGGGACGCAGTCTCAGCGAAGTTTACCCGGTTTAATTTCCGTCATTTAACTGGGCGGATTTCACCGGGGCGGCTCTAGGCCTGCGTAGGCCGGGCGTGAGATATCCTTTTTTTTTCGCTGCCTGCCGACTTCCGATTCCTGATTACTGATTCCTTCTTCCTGACCACTGAATACTGACTACTGTCCCCTGTCCCCTGTCCCCTGTTCCCTGACTCCTGATTATGGCTTGATTTGTCCTGACTTTTCTGTTCAAACTTCACAGGTAAGAAAAAGCGATATCTGGATGAGTTTTGTTCTGCGAAAAAATATTTTTCTTTGCTGAATATAATTATTGCATTTTCTTTTATCAGCGTAAATCAGCGAGATCAGCGGTTCAATGTCTTCTGCTTTCATATCAAAAGCAAAGAAAAGAATTTTAGCCGCTGATTGCGCAGATCTCCACAGATTAAATGAGACTTTTATCAGCCATAATCAGTGTTATCAGCGGTAGCGATTTTTGTCCGAGAAACAAATATCAGTGGGATAAAACCAACAAGCGTAACACTTATATTCGTGACAAACCCTGGGCAGCGTCCGGGGGCATAGATCAAATGAAAGATGGCACTTTAAGTGTTTTTACATGATTGACGACCTGCACGAATTTGCTATATTTGTATGTCAGGAGAAAAAATATGTTAGCTATCAGACTGCCTGGAGACATCGAAAAAAAACTCGTTGATCTGGCTGAAAAAACGGGAAGAACAAAGACTTATTATGCCCGTGAAGCAATCATTGAGCACCTGGAAGATCTGGAAGACTATTACCTTGCGGTACACAGGTTAGAGAACCCGCCTGAAAGGACCTGGTCCCTGGAAGTTCTGGTGGAAAAACTGACCCGTGACATTGCCGCTGAAGGCCGAACCGTGAAGGCGGTGGGCAGCGTAGTCGCGGCCCTGTACTGACAGGAAGGAGATGGATCATGCCCGAAGACAAGCAGTATTTCGTCGAACGCTTTGCGGCCGACCCGTTGACGGCGGACGTGGAGCAGGAGGTTGCGCTCAGCCTGTTCGCCCCGGGGGACGAAACCGGCGTGGCCCGGCTCTACCACGCGGTGTACGGCGACGCCTATCCCGTGGAGGACTACTATATTCCGCGGCGGATTCTGGAATTGAACCAGGAGCAACAGCTCAGCTCCGTGGTCTGCAAGACCGAGGACGGGGTGATTGTCGCCCACGGAGCGCTCTACCGCAGCTCGCCGCCCTTTGCCGGGCTGCTGGAAGTGGGGCAGTATCTGGTGCTGAAAAGCCACCGGAGGCGAAACATCGCCGAGATGATCAACACGTACGTCCACGGACCCCTGGCGGAAAGCCTGCCCGTGGAAGGGATTTACGCTGAGCCCGTGACCAATCACATCGTGACCCAGCTCTTCGGCATCCAGGCGAACATGGCCGACTACGCCGTGCAGCTGGGCCTGCTGCCCCCGAGCCAGGGCTGGGACGGGGCCTCGGGCCGGATGTCCTGCTTCCTGCAGTTCAAGACCGTCCGGGACCGACCGCACAGGGTCCACCTGCCTGAGAGGCACCGGGATATTCTGGATTTCATCCTTGCGGACCGGGATTTTCAGCGCACGTTTGCCGAGGCGTCCGATACCCTGCCGACGGGCGGACAGACCGTTCACCAGGTGCAGGTCTTTCCCGGCACGGGCACGGCCCGGTTCCAGTTCCCTTCATTGGGCGCGGATTTTCCCCGTGTTCTGGAAGGGCTGGAAAGCGAGGCCCTGCGGGAAGGGTGCGTGACGCTCCAGGCATTCCTGAACCTGGGGCAGACGGAGGTGGGCGGGGCCGTGGAACGGCTGTGCGCCGACGGATGGTTCCTGGGCGGCTACCTGCCGCGCTGGTTCGACAGCGACGGGCTGCTGATGCAGAAGATCCTGGAGCGGCCGGACTATGCAGCCATCAGGCTGCATAATGACAAGGCCCGGGCCCTGCTGGAGCGGATCAGGGCGGAGCAGGAAAAAACAGCTCCTCTCCCCCAAGGTTGACGCGGTCACGCACCAGTTCGATTCAGGACGAGGCTTCATGCCGCTCTCGCGCTCGGTTTGTTTGTTGACAAGCTGGCCGGCAGCCATTACAGGCGATAATTGTCGGTTTTGTTTGGTAAATTGCACGGGGTTGTCGTTGATGCCCCGTTTTTTTGCCAGGGCAGGAAAAAGCAATTTCTTGTCACCCGCGCCGCCCTGCTATCAGCAGACAGGAGCGAAGTTTCGCCCATTGGCCTCCTTGTCCTTGCGCTCCGAACACGACACCAACAGATTCCAGACATCTTTCGGATCGCCAAGAATCCTGGCAGTGCTAACTAAGTGGGCGCAAACAGCACGGCTTTGAACAGTTGGCACTTTCATATAACATCTTGGATTCGTGCAGTTTTATATATGGCATGGATCGTGCTGAAAGAGATGCAAGACCATAACGGTCCAACCTCAACAGGAGAAAAAATCATGAAAAAGCTTTACGCGGTTGCAGCTATGGCGGTTATGCTTTGCCTGGCCGGATTTGTTATGCCTGGGGTGACCTTTGCCCAGCAGTGCTTAGACAATGGAGATGGGACAGTAACAGACTATAATAGTAGACTGATGTGGCAAAAAAATATATCTGCTGGCAATTGGACTCGCGCAAATCATACTGCTGATATTACAATTGGTGGTCATTCTGACTGGCGATTGCCGAGCAAAGGAGAATTATTCAATCTTTACAATTCAGTTTGTAAATCTATGATGGTTGTAAAAAATGAAGGTTATTGGTCATCTGATTCATATAACGATTCTGCTGCATGGGTCGTAGATTTCAGCAATGGCAGTATGCGATATGAAGTCGTTTTTAATAATCATTTTATACGCTTTGTGCGTAATGCACATTCAAATACCAAGTCAAATACCAAGGTTATAAGGAAATTCTAGTGTTTTCGTAACTATTCACCACATACGGAATATGGCTATTCAACGGCACTGGATTCCGGCTTTCGCCGGAATGACGAATAGGTAGAATCATGGTAAATGAATTCAAATGGTTAAGAGAACTTTTGACTGTTTTGCCCCGAAATTCGCCGTCATTGATCTTTTGAAAATGGCGCTTGAAATTGTTGATGTAACGACATCTAACACAAGCATTCCAAAAGAAATTGAGGCCTGATGAACGATTCCTGGTTCAGTCAGATATTCGATCCTTCCCTGACAGGCAAACGACAGGAGAGCGCACATGAGCGAAGAACTGATGAAGAAGTGGCGTAATGCGCCCAAGGCGGAGCTGCATATCCACCTGGAAGGCAGCATCGGCCTGCAGACCCTCAACCAGCTCACCGAGAGAAAAGGGCTGGTGCCGATACGGAAAACCCCCTATGTGTTGGACCGATTCGAAGACTTTAACACGGTGTTCCGCTTTCTCTCCAGCCTGCTCAGGGAAGATTGTTTTTTGGGGTCTTGTCAGTCAACATGAATGATGAAGCTTTTTTTCAGGAAACTTTACGCTGTCTCGTTGACGGCCGGCAGGTGGTAAGCGCTGTAATCTGCTCCAGAACCGGATCGGCTCCGCGCAGTCCTGGAGCAAGAATGCTCATGACCCGTGATGGGACAGTAATGGGCAGTGTCGGCGGCGGGGTGCTGGAATCTGAGGTTATTGCCTGCATGAAAGAGATCCTTGAACATGGGCAGGCTGGCATAAGACATTTTTCCCTTTCCGCGTCTCAAGCTTCAAAAGAAGGGCTAATCTGCGGAGGGAACATAGATGTTCTAATGGAACGTATTGACCCTGAGCTTGACTCTGTGGTCCTGTATGAAGAGATTTTAAAAAGACTGGGCCAGGCCAGGGATGTCCATTTCATTACGGTACTGGATAAAAACAGCATTAGACGCATGCTTTGGCCAGGCAATTCTGGAATTCCAGATTATGTTCTTGGGGCCATTGACAGGCCTTATAATACAAAACTATTCTGGAAAGACGATCAGGCCTGGGTAATGAACTGCTTGAGGGCCCAGCCTGAATTATTCATTTTTGGAGCCGGCCATGTGGGACGACATACAGCTTTACTGTCTGCTCAAGTGGGTTTTGAGGTCACCATCCTTGACGATCGGCAGGAATTTGCTGATCCAAAACAGTTTCCCTCCCAGATAAAAGCTTGGCACATCTCAGAATTCAGCCATTTTTTAGAAAAAATCAGTATATCGCGGTCTGCTTTTGTTCTTATTATGACCAGGGGGCATGCACATGACGCGGAAGTGCTTTCCCAGGTCCTCAAGACTCCAGCCTGCTATATCGGCATGATTGGAAGTGTTCGCAAACGTGATGCAATTTTTAGCTCTCTAAGCCTGGCTGGAGTAAAGCAAGAGAACTTGAGCCGGGTGCATTGTCCTGTTGGTCTGAGCATCGGGGCAGAAACTCCGGAAGAAATCGCAGTAAGTGTTGTGGCTCAGTTGATCCAGGTCCGGGCAAAGCTTCAGAGGCATTTGCACAGTGACTGAGAAATTTGCCGCTATTATCCTGGCAGCTGGAAATTCAACACGCATGGGGACCTGCAAACAACTGCTTCCCGTAGAAGGTGTTCCCATGCTTGACCGCTGCATTCACCTGATGCAGGCATGTCTGATACATGACATTATAGTGGTTGTCAGAGACAGTCATGAAGCTGTTATTCAGCGAGTAAGGAATATAAATGCCTTGCCGGTAAACAATCCTGATTCGCGCAACCAGGATATGTTCAGCTCAGTCATGGCAGGGACTTCAGCCTTGCCCTCTTCTGCTACTGCTTTTTTTGTTCTTCCCTGCGACATTCCTTTGATTAAACCTCAGACCATAAATATTTTAAAAGAATGCTGGGTCAGGTCTGGAAAGAATTTTTCCGGAGTACTAAAGCCGATGTATAGAGGAAGAAGCGGTCATCCACCGCTGATCCACAGAGACCACATTTTTAAAATGAATACCTGGAACGGACAGGGCGGCCTGGGTGGATATTTCAGAGAACTGACGGCTTACGGGTTAGACAAAGTAATAAATGTCCAGGTTAATGATCCAGGCATTATGTTTGATATGGATACTCCTAAGGATCTGGACCGGGCAAAAGATTATATAGATGTTGAAAAAAACTTTATCCTGCAGGCTGATGAATTGAGAGGCCTATAGCATGTCCAGGAAAATCTCTTCTAATTCAGCCAGTTCCCTGCTTACCTTTGAATTTGTTGCCTTAAGCAGCATCAGCTTCCTGGCTTTCTGCAATCTGTCTCTTTTTTATGGGTTTAATTCATATCTGGAAGGGATAGGCGTTCCACCGGCCTGGCGTGGAATATTGATAGGCCTTGAACCAGGAACGGCATTTTTACTTCGGCCCATCATCAGCCCATGGCTTACACCCCGGAACAGTGTCCGGGGCATGGGTCTGGGTCTGATTCTAATCATGCTTGCTTTGCTAAGTTACTCACAGGCTCAGAGCCTGTGGGTTCTGGCATTGGTTCGAGTCCTTCATGGAGCGGGGTTTGTGGTAATGATATCAGCCTGCGTGAGCCTGCTGGTCATTTTTATCCCACCTGGTCGGACCGGACAGGGATTCGGGGTGTTCTCCATTACCAGTCTTTTGCCTTATGCAGTGTTGCCGCCCCTGGTGGAACCGCTTTTAAGCCGGGTTAATGATGCTTCATATGTGTATGCATTTTTTTCTCCCCTGTTTATACCTGCACTGTTTCTGCTTCCTGTACTATCCCGAAGGATTAGACATCTCCTTGCTGATCTGCCTGCAAAAACTATGGAGCGTCCGAGTTTCAAAGAAATCTCTGAGGACTTGCTCATTCCAGGAGTAGCCAGGCTACTGGCAGCCAACCTGCTCCTGTTCATCAGTACCACAGTGGTCTTCTTCTATATGAAGGATCATCTGTTAGCATCAGGATCCGGCAATCCGGGACTGTTTTTCAGTATTTCTACTGGAGCAACCATCCTTGTAAGAGTTGTGTGCGGCAAGCTTTTAGACAGGGTCAACCGGGCAGCCATGTTGTCTATTTTTCTCTTTATCCTTGCCCTGTGCTTAGTTTTCTTCAGCCTGACAGGAACAGTAAATTTTATTCTTGCTCTGGCCGGGCTTTACGGTCTTTGTCTTGGTTTTATCATGCCTCAACTCAATGCGGCTATGTTTGACATATCTCCGCAGCATTTGCGCGGCCTGAATACAAATATGATGCTTTTCACCATGGACGCAGGCTTCTGGATGGGGCCTGTATTGGCGGGAATGCTGCTGACCATGGGCTCGGACTATGGAAAAATGTTCCTGATATTTTCCATCCTGCCCCTTATGGGATCTGTTATCAGTCTGACTTTAATTAAAATGTCGAGATCTGATACTGCCCGAAGAAATTAATCTGGAATACTGTAAAATCCGGGATAGACACTTTTGCTGTGAAAAATGGTTAAGCAGCTTTAAAATCCCGGCCATAAAAAAGACAGTCCATGGGTGAGTCAATGTATAGATATCGCTGTTGAGTTATTTTTTTGCTGGTATTAAGCTCAGGCGCAACATCAGATTCCCGGCTGCTTCACGCCTATATTCAGCTGTTGCCCGAATGTCGCTGATGGGATTAACAGCTTTACTGATCAGGCCTGCGGCATGACGCAATGCACTTATGCTAAGTGTTCGGCCTACCAGGGCATCTTCTGCCTCTTTTGGGCGAATCACTGTGGGACCGACACTGCCCATGGCCAGCCTCGCCTCCTTAATTATTCCTCTTTGACCTGTTTTGATCATGGCAGCCAGGCTGACCATGGCTATGGCCAGGGCCTTTCGTTGCCCGATTTTTTCAAAATGGTGGATCTGAAAACCCTGATCTGACGGTATATGCACCTGGGCCAGAATCTCGCCAGGCTTCATGGCCGTTCGCCCTGGTCCTGTAATAAACTGCTCCATGGAAAGGGTGCGCTGTGTATTTCTGGAAAGCAGCAAAATCTTTGCTCCCAGCACATGCAGGGCAGGCAGACTGTCTCCTGCAGGAGAAGCAGTACAGATATTGCCGCCAAGAGTACCCATGTTTCGGATCTGCGGACCCCCAAGGTGAGTCAGGGCACGGGTTAGAACCGGGGCATGGTGCTGGATCATGTCTGAATCCAAACAGGCCCTGTGGGTAACACAGGCCCCAATGCTCATTATATTTTTTTCAAGGCTGATACCTTGAAGTTCAGACAAACGTTCCAGACAGATCAAATTTTTGACCGGTTTCAGACCGGCCCTGCGTTGAACCAGCAGATCCGTACCGCCGGCCATAAGTGCGGCATCCGGATAATCATTTAGAACGGACCAGAGCTCATCAAGGGTTTTGGGTAAAAAAATTTGATTCACTTTGAACCCCCTGAAGGATCTTTGTCCTCGTGAGAGCACTTATATAAGTTCCCTGCCTCGTGGATTGCATCCACAATTTTCTGATAACCAGTGCAGCGGCAGAGATTCCCGGAAATGGCTTTACGTATGGTTGAACGATCAGGGTGTGGATTTTGTTCAAGAAGATTTGCTGCAGCAACTACCATCCCGGGGGTACAGTAACCGCACTGTACAGCCCCGTGCTTTGCAAAGGACTTCTGAACAGGGTGAGGTGCTTCAGGAGTGCCCAGCCCCTCTATTGTGGTTATGCATCGATCCTCGAGCTGGGCTGCCAGCATGAGGCAGGACAATTTGGGAACACCGTCCACCAGTATTGTGCATGAGCCACATTCACCGCTTCCACATCCTTCTTTACTGCCCAACAGCCTTAGATCCTCACGCAGAAGATCCACCACCCTCTGGTCAGGTTCAGCAGACAGTTCTATTTTTTCTCCGTTTATGGTACAATTTATGATCATTTTTTTCTCCTGGTCAGGACAAAAAGGACCCGTTCCGGGGTCAGGGGGGCGTGAAATATATTGGCTCCACAGGAATACAGGGCATTGGCTACTGCCGGCAATGGACCGTTCATACCCACTTCGCCTACGCCTTTCATGCCGAAAGGACCACTGGATTCCTCTACATCACAGGTCCAAGACTGTATTTCAGGCACATCAACGGCTGTGGGAATAATGTATGTTGCCAGTGAAGAAGCATGAACCCGGCCATTGTTTATCAGCATGTCTTCACTCAAGGCGTAACCCAGGCCCTGGGCTACAGCGCCGTGAACCTGCTGTTCAAAGGATTGGGGATTGAGAACTCGTCCGGCCTCGGTCACAGCAAGGTAATGGCAGACTTCAACCTGACCGGTCAGCTCATCTAATTCTATAAATGCGGCGTGAGCTGCATGGGCAAAAAGCAGATGGGGAAAGCCAATCTGAAATTCCTTACCCCCGGACAGATTATCTTTGGCAGCGGGCATGAAGGCTTCGCCCATGGCCTGACAATCGTCCCGGGAGAAAAATGATCCAAGCCTGCTTAAGGGCAAATCCCTGCTGGTTGGAAGATGACGGATGTTTCCATGAACAAGCACAAGATCCCTTGGTTCTTCCAGAAAAAAGAACATGGCTGCCCTGGCCAGCAGCTTGTCTTTCATATTGTGACAGGCTTTAATCAGTGCGTTGCCGAAAGTATAGGTAGTCCGTCCGGCTGAGGAAGATCCTGAAGGATGACAACGACTGGTATCCGGCTGGACCACGGTAATATTTGAAGCATTCTGGCCAAGAATCTGCCCTGCAATCTGGGCGTAGGCAGTGGCATTCCCCTGGCCCATATCTGCCACAGCACTGTATATGCAAAATTTTCCATCCGGAAGAAGTTCTATTTTGGCTATGGCTGAATCAGGCAAACCCCGTCCATAACCCATTGCATTGTGGACCACAGCCAGACCAACCCCGCGGCGTTTGAACCGGCCAGCCTCTGCTGTCCAGGTATTTCTCTCCCGCCACAGGGGGTTGCTGGACAATTTCTCCAAACAGTCTGCAATCCCGGTGGATCCAGTCAAGGTCACGCCGCATGGATTGCGATCACCTCTGTGCAGAGCATTTTTCCGGCGCAGATCAAGGGAATCCATACTCAGCTTTCTGGCCAGAATATCCATGATCCGTTCCATGCCGAAACTGACCTGGGCCACGCCAAAGCCGCGCATGGCTCCGGCCACAGGGTTGTTGGTATAAACAGCCCTGCCTTTAATGTAAACGTTAGGTATCCTGTAGGTACCTCCGGCATGTTCCATGCCCAGGGCCAGAACCTCGCCTCCAAGATGGGCATATGCCCCTGTATCCAAGTCCACATGGCAGACAAGGGCCATCAGTTTTCCGTTCCTGTCCGCTCCCAGCTGGTAACGCATCCTGGCTGCATGACGGGTGTATCCGCTCTGAAAACTTTCCTCTCTGCTCCAGCACATTTTTACTGGCCGCCCGTTTGCATGCATAGCAGCCAGGGCCAGCAGGCATTGCACAGTAGCCCCGTCCTTGCCGCCAAACCCGCCGCCAAGATACGGGGCTTGAACCCGAATGCGCGTGGGGTCCAGCCCCAGAGCATGAGATATTTCAAAACGGTCCCTGAAGGGAGCCTGAGTGGAAACAATCATGTGCAGCGTGCCATCAGGATCCTGCCAGGCCACTCCATTTTCATTTTCCAGAAAAGCATGGCGCTGGGCAGGGACAGTAAATTCTGCACTGACCTGTACCGGACAATCAGCCATGGCTGCCTTTCCCTGGCCGGTGATTATGGATGAACCAATGAGCAGATTGCCTTGTTCACGTCCATGGTGTATCAGCGAGGCATCTAATTCCAGAGCCGAATCAATGTCAAAAATTCCAGGCAGAGGTTCAAGACTCATTTCAATGACATCTATAGCCGCACTGAGAGCCTCCCTGTCCTCAGCCAGGACCAGAGCCACCGGTTCTCCAAGGTGGCGGACCTTGGTTCCGGCCAGTACTGGCTGGTCCTTGTGCATGATCCCCTGACGGTTTGTTCCGGGTACATCCCTGCGGGTCAGCACCCGAACCACACCCGGCCTTTTTTCAGCAACGGAAATGTCAATGCCTGTAATACGGGCATGGGGAACTTCGGCACGCTTTACACCCGCCCAAAGCATTCCGGCCGGGTATTCGTCCACAGCGTAACGTTCAGTGCCGCACGCCTTTCCTAATCCGTCAATGCGGGGAGTAGGGCGACCGATTTCCAATGCCCTGTCAGGGGCCCAATCTTTGTTTTCGTTTTTCATTTCCTCTCCTGCAATGATTTCCCTGCAAAATGGCGGGCAGGAACTTGTTCAGCAAAAAACTCCATAAATCTTTGTTTTTACTGACTCCTGAGGCCGCAAAAAAGATTTTTTGCAGCCGAATAATATATTATTGGGAGTTTTTCAGGCTGTTAAGATTAATGTAAGGCTGCGACAATGTTTTCAACAGCCTGTACTGTTTTGCCTTCACCGGCAATGTCTCTGGTCAGGGTTTCAATCATGGCTTCAATGGATTGTTCATCATCATTCCAAATTAATGGACGATCATTTGTTTGTTTGAAATTTAAGACATTCAGAACTGCATCGTACAGAGCCATGCCGGCAGGTGCAAGAAGTTTGTGCGGATTATGGCTGCCGGACATCTGAGCTGCACGCAGTGATACAGCCTGCACCCCGAAGATCAAAGCCATGGCAGTATAGGACTGCATAAGCCTGATGGATTTTCGAGTCAGAATTGCTGAATTAAAGCCCTGACTGTTGATGTTCTGGTTGAATTGTTCAGCATGGGTTGGAAACCGGTCTGCAATGGATGAGCCATGATAGGATAATAGAGGCATAATTGAGTTGGCTGCAATCTGCAGGCCCTTGAGCCCCATATTCACCTTGCGGTCAGGGTTGCCCACCAGAGATGCAGGCAGACCTGCATTAAATTCAGGGGCTGATAAAAGGGCGATCTGAACATCCATGTGTTTGGCGGCAAGACCAAGATAATATCTAAGATGATCCATCCAGACAGCCACGTACTGACCAAGAAAATTTCCACTGTGCAGACTTAGAAAATTGTCGCTGTCAATGAGCGGGTTATCATTGGCTGAATTCATCTCGGTTTCTACTGCTGTTGCGGCCAGACGGATTCCGTCCAAAACCGGACCCATGAACTGTGGCAGGCAGCGAAGAGAATATCGATCCTGAGCCGGCTGTCCATCCAGTATCTCATGATGTCCGTCCAGCTCGTTACGGCACATGGATGATCCATCCAGAAGTCTGAGCATCAGTTCAGCAGCCCGGACCTGGCCGGGATGGGGCTTGAGCTGCTGAATAAAAGGATGAAAAGACTGATTGGATCCGCGCAGAGACTGGATGACCATGGCATGAAAACTCAAGCACAATGCTGTCAACCTGCGGGCATCGTAAAGACAATTGGCAGCAATACCAGTCATTACCGAGGTTCCGTTAACCATGCCCAGTCCTTCCTTGGGTCCTAAGGGAAAGGGCTTCAGCCCAAGGCGATTCAGGGCTGTCAGGCAGCTCATGGTTTCTCCATTCATGTCCACCTGAAAACACGAATCAGTCCCAGTTAGAGCTCCTGCAATGGTGGCCAGAGGGGCCAGGTCTCCGCTGGCTCCGATGGAGCCCATGTCACGGACCAGTGGGGTTACGCCGTTATTCAGAAAAATTAGAGTACGTTCAATGAGTTCCCGACGTATGCCCGAAGCCCCCTGTAAATGAGAGTTTACCCTCAGGAGCATAGCTGCTCGAACGTCTTCTATGGGCAGATAGTCTCCGGCGCAGACATTCAGAAAGCGCAGCAGGTTATTCTGCAGGGCGCACAGATCACCTTCAGCAATGGCCACATCAGCCATGCCGCCAAATCCGGTGTTTACGCCATAAATAGGCTCTCCAGTACGCACAGCCCACTCAATGAAAGAAGCCGATGCTTCTACACGGGTCATCACCGACTTGTCTCTGGTCAGCAGAACAGGCTTTGCATGCCTCGCTACAGCAACTACTTCATCTACGGTCATTCCCTGACCGGAGATCACCACCTCATTTATATCTTTTGCCTTGATCCTGATTGTGTCTGAAACTGGGATCTGTAAAGGTCTTTTGGTCAAAGATGAGCAGGCAGGATTGGACTCGATATCCCGCATGGTCAGATCCAGAATACGGTGAGCTCTCTGGGAATAAAGTTTAATGGAATCGAGACTGGGCATATCCAGAACTTTTTGCATCAGCAGTCCGTCTGTCTCAAACCATCCCGGCAGCAGTCCTCCCATAAAATAGCCCTGTTTTCGCAGGATGGTTATTGCTTTCCCGCACCATGCTTCGCCAAGATTGACAAATACCTGAAGTACTCTGGCCCCTGATTGTCCAGCACCTGCTCTGATCTCCGGTTTACATGCCTGAGCCTCAAACCCGGCCAAGGTCCGTTCAAAATCTGATCCCATAGTCAGAACATGCATCCGGGCCACCTGAGCGAAGGCAAAGTATTCCGTGGAAACACGGGTCACAATACTGGCAGGAGGCTGGTCTTCGGCGGGAAGTGCTATACGTTCGAGTTCAGTTCCTTGAAGAAGATACTCCAGGGCATCCTGGTAGATTTCCGGGATGTGGATCCTGTGCTTTTGTTCCTTAGTGCGGCCAAACAGCAGGAGCATGGAGACACGATCATCAGGAAAGTCCGTCGCTCCGTATGCTGATCCAGGCATAAGCCCGATTTCCAATGCAGTTTCCTTCATGCCGCTCATGGCCGCAAATTTCAGGGTGGCTACCTGATGGCAGGGAGCTTCGCTGAAAAAAATCTCAACACTATGTTTGGGAATCAGTGAACTCCTGATATATTCCTGCAGATCAAGGGCCACCCGGGTTTTACGATATGCAGGATGGATTACATGGGAGCCAATTTCATAAACACGATGATGTGGAGCTGAGCTGCGGAAAAGACTGCCATAGCCGACAATATCCCCTGCGGGCGTCCTGGCCACAGCACTGTGAACCAGATTCAAGCGGTTTTCTTCGATGAGCCTCTCGGGAATATAATATGTCTCAAAGGGAAAAGATTTCTCAAATACATCATAGAACAGCCTGGCAACTCCCCAGGCATCGCGCATGTTGTCATCCCCACGCAGGGCATCCACGTTAAATTTCTGTCCAGCTTTAACCTGGTGCTTTTCTGATTCAAGTCTGTCCAGGGCGAGATTCAGGGTCATGCCCACAGAGCTGGTATCAATGGTCCAGTCGGCCGGCTTGCCGATCTCGTTTTTGGGTAACTCAGTGCCGAAGGTTATGGCCCCTGGACGTTCAACTCTGTACAAACGCTCTGCAAGGTAAACACGCAGGGTGTCCCGCATTTTTGCATCCGCTGGAAATCCATCCCTGAGAACAACAAAGGCCTTCAAACGTGTGCCTTCTTCCGGCCGCATCAGCCGCACGGCACATTCTGCGACAGCTTTATGAGAAAGGATCATCTCCATTACCCTGGCTGGATAGACATTGATCCCGGTCACCTGTACTGCACTGTCAAGACGCTTTTTAACGAAAAAACGGGTTTCATCCAGCCACTCCAGAACATCCTGAAAAACAAAGGGCTCAGAAAAGCTGCCGTCTTCACGTTCACGGACAAAGCTGTCAGTACTTAATCTTTTCCATGTGTCCATCAGGGTCAGAGGATCATCAGGATTGGAGCGATAGCCCATGGCCCCGCTTTCAGAAGAGCCATATATCTCAAACATCACCTGAAGTCCTTGACGTTTAAGTGTACGGATGATTTCCGGCGGACATGGGCCTGTGGACGTCACCCCGATTACCCCGGCAGGAAAACGTTCTTTGGTTTCAGAGCAGAGTCTCCAGATATGGGGAAAGCCAATGATGGCATCTCCAGGAGCCAGTTTACTGATAATTGCTTTAGGTCTTTTGAAACGCAGATCTATGAGTTTCGCTCCCAGGACCTTAGGTATCAGGACGGTATAAATGAAGCCGTAAATATGATGAGGAGGCACAAGTCCTAAAAACCTTTTTGTTCCCTGAAGCATCTTGGCCAAATGCGAGGCATCCTGCTCCAGAAAGTAATAATCACGGATAATGGGCTTAGGTTCTCCTGTGCTTCCGGATGTAAAAAAAGTAATGTTTTCTGGACACGGCCCTGTATGTTCCAAAAGATATTCAGCCCATTGTCCCAGGGTGTTCAAGTCTGACAAACCTGTAGTCCTGTCCCCGGCAAGGCCGAAAAATCTGCATACTTTATCCCGGATTAAACCTGACTGATCAGGCAATGCTGACAAAGGCTTCTCTGAGAAGGAACTGGAAGGTGTGAGAAACAATTCATCGCCAAATACATCGGGCACTTTATGTATTTTTTTAATCTCTGAGTAAACAATTGCTCTGGTTACATGAAAATAGTCTTCAAACTCAAGGTTTATCCTGTTCATTGATTATTCCTCCTGGATGGAGCATACAGGTTAGTAAATTCAAATAATTTATTTCAAATGCTTATCTGAGTGTTGAAAAAGTCCTTATCCAACAGTCCGTTCAAAAATTTCAAGTGCAAGGAGCAAAAAAAGTTCAAGGTTGAAGCGTATTTATTCATACGTGAGAGTTTGAATTATTTGCAGCGACGCAGCAATTGGGAGTTTTTCAACGGGCTGTTATAGTCACTTTTAATGAAATCCAGAAGAGTATGTGCTTCTTCAGGGAAAAGTTTAATCAGAGAAAAATCAGGTTTTTTAGAAAGTTTTTGCATCAGCAATCCATCCTGATCATACCAGAGCGGCAGCAATCCGCCCAGGAAATACCCCTTGGTCCGGGCCGCGTCCACTGCCCCGGTGCAGCCCGGACGCCCCAGGGGCAGCACGATCTGATAGACGTGACGTTCCGGGAAGTCCTGTTCCATCCGGGCCAGGACGGCGCAGAAGTCCGTCCCGATCCGGTCCACGGTCATTTTGACCAGATCAGCCTTGTCCATGGGCTGGATCGCGGCCTCGGTGGAGCCGGTCGGGCCGGGGTCGTCGCGGAATTCGCGATCCAGGTCGCGGCTGGCGTAGAGGGCGCGCAAGACATGGGCGTAGTGACGGGGAAGATGCACGGCGTGGGGCCGGTCCCGCAGGATGATGAACCCGTCCAGCAGGCTGATCCGGCCGGAGCCCGGTCCAGCAGAGTCCGCTGGCCTGGGCGGCATGGCCTCGATTTCCAGGGCGCCGTAGAAGCTGTTGTATTTGATGCCCATTTTCTGGGTGGTGACATGGTCGCAGACGGTCTGCCCGTAAATGACGTCCACTCCCAGGCGCTCGGGCGGGGCGGTATTAATCCTGGCGACCAGACGCATGGCCAGGGAAGAGGTGCGGTAGGCCGGATGCACGATCCAGGATCCGGCCTCCATGATCCTGTGTCCCGGAGGGTTGCGGAACAGGGCGTACAGGCCGACGATATCGCCCTTGTCCGTACGCCCGAGCATCTGGTACAGATCCGGCCCGGCATTGAGCCGGACCAGCTCCTCCGGATCATAGACATAATCCACCGGAAACATCTCGCCGTACACGGCGTGGAACAGCCGGGCCACGCCAAGTCCGTCTTCGGGCCGGAACTCATCCACCACGAATTTTTGACCCGGTTCAATGATATGTGGTTTGTTCCGTAAAGATTCAAGGCATTCTTTTCTGGACAGGCTCATGATTTTCTCCACTAAAAGTTTGATGAAAAGTTAATTGCCGCATTTTGATAAATTTTTCAGCAGCTTTTAACTCTATCATTCAAATTTCATTTTCTAAGAACTTCAGTTAAGGCATTACAGAACTCTTCCATCACCGGGAGCTGGACCAGACTGACCCTTATCCAGTCAGGGAATCTGAATCCAGTCATGGTCCGCACCAGAATCCCTTTGTGGGCCAGTTTGCGATAGATCAGGGTGTCAGACATTGGAACCTTGACCATCATGAAATTGCCCTGTCCGCACAGATAGTTAAGGCCAAGCTTTGAAAATTCTTCTTTGAGCAGTTTTTTCCCATCAGCCACCATGGTCCGGGTATCATCAATAAAATCAGCGTCATCCTTGAGTGAAGCTGCAGCTGCTTTCTGGCCCAGACTGTTTACCGAATAGACCACATGAGTTCTGCGAATAATATCCACTACGTCTGACCTGGCACAGAGATATCCTATTCTCAGGGCAGCCAGGGCATACATCTTGGAAAAAGTCCTGAAAACCACTACATTGGGATATTCTTCCATAATGTTCATGCCGTCGGGAAAACCAGGTTCCTGGACATATTCAAAATAGGCTTCGTCTATTACTACAATGCATCTGTTGTCCACACTGTTTAGAAAGGACCTCAAAGTATCCAGGTCCCAGTAGGTGCCGGTGGGGTTGTTGGGGTTGCAGACAAAAATAATCTTGGTCTGGCCGTCAATGGCGTCTAACATGGCCTGGGGATCGAATCCATGCTCGCGCAAAGGAATAAGCCGGGCCTCAAACCCGGAAAACTCAGCTATCCATTCGTATACAGCAAAGGTCTTGTCTGCTGTGACAATATTGTCTCCACGCTGGCAAAAGGCCTTGACTACGCTGGCTATGACCTCGCATGATCCATTGCCCACCAGGAATTGATTCTCTGACTTGCCGAACTTTGCTGCCAGGGTCTGGCGCAGGTCAAAGCAGTCTCCGCTGGGATACACTGGAGCCAGGTCAGGGTTGAACTGCTCAATAAACCTGCGGGCATTTGGAGGCGGCCCCAGAGCGTTTTCATTATTATTCAGGCGATGCAGGTGATCCACCCCGAACCGGCGCATGAGCTCATGGTCTGGACGACTGGGAGTATAGGGTTCAAAGGCCTGGATATAGGCGGGAACCAGACTGCTCAGGGATATATCAGACATATTCAAAAACCAGTATGTCGCCCATGCCTGCATGGGGAAGAACCATCACCGGGCTGAAGCCCTGTTTAAGCAGTGTCCCTCCAAGATGTGCCTGCCATCCATGGGCAAGATCAATTCGAAAAACAATACGGCTATATCCGTCTGCAGTCAGGGCATTAATATGGCGCTGAATATTTTCTTCATTGTCCTGACCATCTAAAAGAGGGGTCAAAATTGCTTCTTTTTTCTCAGGATTCAGCTCAGCAGAAAACAGGGAACGATCATAGGTATGGCATCCGGAATCAACGGTCTTCTGGATGGTGCGGGCAATATACAGGCGATCATAGGATTGCTGCAGAAAAGAAGTGCATTGGGGATGACTCCAGATGCAAAGTCCTTCATCTTCACATAGGTGGCGAAACCATACTTTACGCTTATGTGTTTCAGATGAAGAAGCTATTTCAGATAATTGTTCAAAACCGTGATTTTCCAGCTCCACAAAAGGGTTGACCCTGAGATCACTGAACAGGCAGACTGCCCTGGACCTGGCCAGCGAAACAATCAGATGTTCCAGAAGTATGGAAGTACATTGTTCACCTCCTCGAAAAACCCAGGGACCGGAAAACATCACGCTTTTTTCTGAAACATGCTCCCAGCAGATAAGACCGCAGACCCTGCCCTTTTCATCCATGGCTGTGGCTGCGTACAGTTCTTCAGCCATTATTAGATCCACGCCCTTGCCTGGTGTTGAAAACCAGGCAGGAACCTGTTCCAGGGGGAAAATTCCCAGGGCCTGGGCACAGGCATTAGAAATCAGATTCGCATCCCGGGTAGTTTTGACGGTCAATGCAGGAGAGTAATCTTTATCAGGAGAATCAGAATAAACAGGCTCAATACTTGGATAAACATGCTCCTGGAGCAGAATCAGATGAATATCTTTGCCCTCTCGAATTACGCTGAGTCCATCGCTCATCCTTGATGCCAGAAGCAATGACAGGTTGTTGTCAGCAGCTGCATCTGAATCATTGCCTGCAACCACATTCATGGCTGACAGGTCAGTTGAGTCTGCTGTCAGGACAAACCTGGCCTGAACACGGGAGATGCACTGTTCCAGAAAAATGCTCACTGCTGCGCCTGGTTGTTCCTGACTCAGATACAAAGTCACTTCTTCCACACCCATGGTCAGACGCAGAGATTTTTTGTCATCAAGTCCGAACACTTGAGCAGCTGTTTGAGCAGCGCATTGAAGCAAAGGCACCCAATTCTGGTTTGCAGAAACAGTCAGGCTGATGGATTGTTTAATCTTTTGCATTGTTGCGGAACTCCCCTGATAAGATCAGATAAAAATGGTAATTATTTATCACGCGCTAAGGCTATTCCCTGTGCTGACTGTTGGTTCCTCGACACAATGAGTGGATTTGAACAAAATCCACGGCTAACGTCGAAGAGCCTGACTGTTTTTATTTGCTGCAACCTCCGGAAATGATTTCATACGCACAAATCATTCAACATGCCAGAAAATATATTTGTCTTTCATGGCCTGATCAGGAGTTTTCTGCCAATATTGTAAACATTTATATATTATACGTTAATATTATGGAGTTTACAATTGATTGACAGTGTGTTTTTTTGGGTAGCAAGGAGACTGTTTTTATGAAGCTTGACCCTGTGTTGATCCGCAAAGTTGCCGGAATCCTGATGACCTGATGATCCTTGTTTTAATTGAGCCGGGAAATGCAGAGTCAATTATTGCCGGCGACCACTACATGCTGCTGCCGGGCAGTCAAAAAAATCCCAATTGTTACTCCTTGTGAATTCCTTGAGCAGGAAAGGAGTATGCTTGTATATAAAAACAGAAAAAGGAGTTAAGGTATGACATTTTCTCCACCTGAAAGAGACTGGAAGTATATACTTAAAATTAAAAATGATTTGCTTGCTTCCCTGTGCACACGCATCAACCATGAATCCATGGATATCCTCAGAGAGGGCAAGGGTTCAGAGTATGATAGATACCGCGCCCTTTACCGGCATATTGAAAAGTCAGACCGGATCATTGGTGATTGTTTCAATGATTTCAAGCGGTCAAACCTTTTGATGAAGCTGATACATCTTCAGTTTCACCAGATACTCAAGGATGAGCATGTTGCGAATTTATCGCCTGAGACCAGGGCAAAACTTGAAGCTTTAGCAGCGTTTTGAAAAAGTCCTTACCAGGCAGGCTGTTTAAAAATTCCAGGTCCAGGGAACAAAATAGTTCAAAGTCAAAGTTCACCCCGTGAAACCTTCTTTCGTTTCACTGGGGCGTAACAACCCTTAAACGTGTTGACCAATCTCTACTGCCGGAGTTTCCTGCAGGGCATCAGTAAAGCTGCAAACCATAAGAGAGCTGAGTTATGCTGAAATACCATCTTTTTCTTTCCTCCTCTCCCCATCTGTATCTGACCACCAGGCACAAACTTAAATATGTTTCCGGAAAAATGAAGCCTTCTGCCGCGGATAAGAAGTCTGGAAAGAGGATATATCTTAACCGCTGTCTGCTGATGGATGACAACTCAGGCTGTCTTTATCTGGAATACCTGCCGGACAGCTATACCTGCAGCCTGTACCCTTATCTGTACCGGGCCTTTGCAGACAAAGGGCCGGAAAAGAACATCCTGTCCGGCATGCCGGATACGCTAATTGTGCCCCGGCCCAGGCAGAATGCGCAGCTGGTGAATTTTCTGCAGGGCCAGGGTATCGGGGTTGAGTCTCCTGAGCCGGGATTCAGAAAAGGCAGTTCCGTTCTCGGGGAATTAACCAGATATGAAAACAATTATGAAGATGACGGCCTGTGGATGGCTCCAAGCACAGAATGGCCTGTGGAGCTGGCTGACCTGAACCGGTACATGATGTCCTTGCTGAAGCTTTTTCATAATGATCTGCCCGTGGGCAGGAATCCCATGAGCAGAGCCGAGGTGTTTTATCAGGCCGGGCAGGAACTGCGCTTTCCCGGTGAAAAAAAAGATTACCTGGCCATGCTTGACCAGCAGACCAGACAGGAAGTGGATGATTTTGAAAATACTTTTTCAGCTTCAATCCGCAGACAGTCCCAAAAAGTATTTACTGAAAAAGAGTGGTTTAAAGCTGATGAAGTCTTTGATGAAGGCATGGAATATAACTGGTCAGGCCAGGCTAAAAAGGCATTGCAGTTATACAGACGCGCCCTGGAAATTCATCCCGGACATGTGGATGCCCATGTGCATATTGGGAACTTTCTGACAAGGATTGGCCGCTATGCCCAGGCCAGGAAGTCATATACATCGGCTGTTAAGCAGGGCAGGCAGCAGCTTGGAGAGATTGAACCGGGAGATGCCTGGCTTGATATTGATACCAGACCTTTTATGAGAGCTTTGCATGGCCTGGGGCTGGTTCTGGAAAAATTGCAGGAACGAAACAAGGCCCTGGAATGTTACCTTGAATTGTTAAAGATTGATCCTGATGATCATATTGGGATCCGCTATCTCATGGGCCGGGTTTATCATGAGCTGGGAGATTTTAAACAGGCCGAAGAAAGATACAAAATAGCCAGTGACTGGCCTGATGGCGCCTGGGGTCTGGTCTGGCTGTACCTTGAACAGAATGAGCTTTACAAGGCATCCCTGGCCGCGGTCAAAGCCCTTGAGTCCAATGCTCATGTGCCTGCTGTATTTCTTGAATACAGGTACCTTATGGGTGATCGAGTGACCCATTGCTCCATGTACAGTCAGGAGCAGGCAGTTGCCTATTATCAGGATTACAGTTTGTTTCTGTTCCACCGTAAAATCAAGTGGCATGAATTTCTGAAGGTATTTCTCTCAGTGCCCGGGATAAATGAAAAGATCAGGGAAATGAAAGAAGCGAGGCTGCCCCCGGAAATTCCGGATCATGAGGCTGAGGCCCTGGCTGCCATGGTGGCGGAAAAGCTCGGCCAGGAAATGGATGGATAGATGACTGCAGTTTCATGAGCAGTAATTGTACTGATTCACGGGGAGAATCACATCTGAGGATGCTCAATACTTGTCACCCTGGGCCAGCTTAATACCTATGTCAGCTGGTACAAAAAGAACATGATGTCTGGGGGCGACAATCCGCCAGTCGGCATTTTACTCTGCACCCAAAAGGATCATACCCTGGTAGAATACGCACTGGCAGGCATGGACAATCATCTGTTTGTCTCTATGTATCAGCTTGAATTGCCCGGGAAGGAAGAGATCCAGCGCTTTCTGGAAGAGGTGTTGCGGGAGGTGTGATGAGTACACACGAAATTTAACATCCTTGACTATTTTTATTTTGCAAACTGAAGTGTTTTTACATGATTGACGACCTTCACGAATTTGCTATATTTGTATGTCAGGAGAAAAGAAATGTTAGCTATCAGACTGCCTGGAGACATTGAAAAAAGACTCGTTGATCTGGCTGAAAAAACGGGAAGAACAAAGACTTATTATGCCCGTGAAGCAATCATTGAGCACCTGGAAGATCTGGAAGACTATTACCTTGCGGTACACAGGTTAGAGAACTCGCCTGAAAGGACCTGGTCCCTGGAAGAGCTGGAGCAGGAAGTTGATCTGGAAGGTTGAATTTGACGATCGGGCCAGAAAAGAACTGCGCAGGCTGGACCGACAGGCCCAGAGGGGTATCCTTGCTTACCTGAGGAACCGGATTGTCACACATGAAGATCCACGCCGTTTTGGTGATCCTCTTCGCAAAAACCTGTCAGGATTCTGGAAATATCGTGTTGGACCATACAGGGTTATCTGTGAAATTCAGGATGGTGCGGTCATGGTCAGGGTTGTGCGCATAGGCCACCGTAAAAATGTTTATGACTAATACCCCCCGTCCTTATGAGCACCCACTTCTACCACACCCACGCCCTTGACTACTTCAACCAGACCATAGAAGTTGGGCTCTTCCACGTTAGCCGTGGATTTTGTTCAAATCCACTCATTAGTGTCCAGGAACCAGAATTAATATCTATACCTCTCTTATCAGCGTAGATCAGCGCCATCAGCGGCAAAAACTCTTTATCTTTGCCTTGATGCTTGAAGAATCAAGCTAGAAGAATTTTACCGCTGATCTCGCAGATCTCCGCGGATGGGAGTCGCTTAATGCGGGGAAAGATTTTTATGCTGCGTGGGATGAAGGTCATGCTGGATCGCTTGCCCTGTTGAATCAAAGAATTATGGGACCGCAACATAAGGGACAGGTTCTTTAAGTTGCACTGCAAAGCCGACCGCATTTCATCGGCTATCCCATCAATCAGGATACGGAACTGGCCGGGTTTTACGAGTGGTACAAGCAAAGCGGGCTCTACGAGGCTGCCATGAACAATGTGGGCGATCCTTACAAGCCCAGCTCCCTGCTCTTGAACAGCCATCCCTTTGAAAGGGATGTCATCGACTACTTTGCCCCCCGGTTCGGGTTCGACAAGGACTATTGGGGTTTTGTCACCGCCAGCGGGACCGACGGCAACAGCCACGGCATGTATTTCGGCAAGAAGGTTTTGCAGGCTCAGTCCGATCTGCCGCCCGTCGTTTACGTCTCAGAGGAGGCCCATTATTCCATCAAGAAGCTGGCCGACGTTCAGGGTATGGAACTGCGTCTGATCAAGGCCGACCCCATGGGCCGCATGGACCTTGCAGAATT